>JBKPQM010000136.1:0-13385 GCA_046734095.1 Actinomycetota bacterium
GTCGTGATCACGCTCATCTGGCAACGCCTGGCGCTGCACAAGGTCGGCTCGCCCCGCATGGTGCCCACCCTGTGGATCGTGCTGGGACCGCTCGGGCAGTCCATCACCGCGGCCAACCTGCTCGGCGCTAACGCCCACCTCACCACCCAGGCGCCTTACAGCACAGCGCTGCAGATGTTCGGCGTTGTCTACGGCGTTCCGGTCTGGGGCTTCGCCGTGCTCTGGGCGGTCGTCGCCGGCGCGATCACCCTTCGTACCGCTGCCGAGCACTTGCCCTTCTCGCTGACGTGGTGGTCGTTCACCTTCCCTGTCGGCACCTGCGTCACCGGCACCACGGAACTGGCCCTCCACACTGGATCCGACATGTTCCGGGTGGCCGCCGTCGTGGTCTACGTCGCCCTCGTGGGCGCCTGGATTCTCGTCGCCACGCGCACGGCCCGGGACAGCATCCGCGGGCGGCTGTTCGCGGTCCCACCCGCACTGTCCACTGTGGACAGTCGAGCAATGTGACCGTCTGGGAGGGCTTGACTACGCGAGGGATACTTATTCGGTCGCTCCCCGCTAGACCTCGTGGTGATCGGCATGGCTCCCTCTTCCGAAGTTCCGCTCGATCTGATGCGCGGTCTGAGCCGCACGACCTGGCTCGCCAGGCTCGACGGTTCGACCGTGATCGCGCGTGCCGTCACGGCTGCGCCCCAGCACATCGTCGACTCGCCGCTGCTCGTACCGGTTATCGGTGTCAGGGAGGTCGACGGCAACACGTGGCTGCTCTCCGAACAGGTCAACGGCGCATCGGTCGAGCGGCTGCTCGGCCTGGCGACGCTGACCCCGGCGCAGGCCGCGTGGCTGGCGGCCCGGACCCTTGCCGCGCTGGCCGCGCTGCATGACGCGGGGTTGGCCCATGGCCGGGTGCACGCCGGCAACGTCCTGGTCGGCCGGGATGGGTCGATTCGCTTGGGCGACTGGGCGCTCGGTCCACCCGCGTCGGACGAGACCCGCGCGGCCGACCTGGCCGCGGCCCAGGCGTTCATCCGCGCACTGCTGCGCAATGCCACGCGTCCCACCACCCGACACGGCGGGCTGCTGGCCGACCTGGAACGCCTCGCGGCTGAACCGATCACCGACCCGGCTGATGCCGCCTGCGAACTGGACGTAGCCGTCGAAGATGCCGCCACCGTGGCAGGCGAGTTGGGCGCCCTCGTCAGCGCCATGAAGCGGACGTCCACTCGAGTGGTTCCGCCGGCGCCGCTGCCCCCACGCTTACCGCACACCAGACGCCCGCCGCCTCGGCGCCTTCCGCAACGACGGCGGGTGGCCGCAGTGGCCACCCTTCTTGTTCTCGCCGCGGCCGGCGTGGTCGCCGTCCTGCTGACTCGGCACCACAACGCGGCGGCTCCGGCACCGCCCGGGTCACCGGCACCGTCGTCGCGGCCGCCCACGTCCGCACCCAGCCCGACTCCGTCCTCGGCGACCGCTCGGCCCGTCGCCGCCGTCGCACCGCGCAGCGCTGGGTTCGTCCACGGCGTGTTGGTCCGCCCGGTTACGGCGTGCCGGCCGGGCGCGAGCTGCCCGGTCACGGTGACCATCCAGATGATCGCGCATTCCGACGTCAAGCGGGTGGACTGGAGGTTCGTACTGCTCAACCTGTGTACCGGCGCGCGTACAGCCGCGCCGGGCGGGTCGATGACGGCTCAGCCCAACTGGCAACACGTCTTCACCACGACGAGCGTGCCCCTCCCGCAAGCACCGTCGGTGTCGTTGGTCGCTATGACGACCACGCCGGTGCGCGCCGCCTCGCCGCCACTCACCATCCCATCGGGTCATGCTCGGTGTTGAGTGGGCCTCTCCGCGGTCGGGGTGCCGCGTCGAACGCGCACGCCCGCGGCCGGACATTGTCGCGATCGGCGGCCTCGCCGTTCTCGTCGCGTTGGGCCTGGCGAACCTCCAAGCGCTCGGTGCGACGTCGCTCGCCCAACACCAGGCCGCCGTGGTGGCCGGCGGGATCGTGCTGTTCTGCCTGCTTCGCCGATGCCGAACGGCCAGCCTGCGGTGGCTGGGCTGGAGTTGTTACGGGCTCAGCATCGTGCTGCTGGTCGCCGTGGTGGTCCTCGGAGATCTTGGCTATGGTGCGCGTCGCTGGCTGACGTTCGGGTCATTCACCCTGCAGCCGTCCGAGCTGGCCAAAGTGGGCCTGCTGCTCGTGCTCGCGCGAGTACTCAGTACCGATCTCCCGTGGTATCGGCGCTTTGCCGCGGCGGTGGGTGTCGCCGTGGTGCCGATCGGGCTCGTCGTGATCGAGCCCGACCTGTCGACGGCCACGGTTCTCACGGCGCTGACGATCGTGATGCTGGTCCTCGGCGGCATCCCACTGCGTGCGATCGTGGTGCTGGCCGGGGTAGCAGCCCTCGCGGCGCCGCTTGCCGAGAACCTGCTGCGCCCCTATCAGCTCGAACGGCTGCAGGCCTACCTGAACGGGTCGTCGAGCGGCGCTGGGTGGACGATCCTGCAGGCACACATCGCGCTCGCCTGGGGCGGCCGGGACGGGCTGGCCGGGGATCCCTTGCACCTGCTGATGGCTGAGTACCTCCCGGAGCACGAGACTGATCTCGCCTACACCAGTCTGGTCCAGCAGTGGGGGATTCGGGCCGGAATTCTGGCCGTGTTGGCAGCAGCCGCCGTGGTTTGGCGGATCGCGCTGGCGAGCCGGCACGCGCGCACCCGCGACGCCGCGCTGTCCGCGGCGGGGCTCGCCGTGCTGATCGGGATCGAGGTCGGGATTTCCACGGCCGCGAACCTCGGCCTCGTCCCGACCGCAGGCGTGCCGTTCCCGCTGGTGAGCTACGGCGGCACGGCCATTGCGGTCCACCTCGCGGCGGTCGGCATGGTGCTGGCGCTGCGCGCCGACGCCAAGCGCCGCGAGCTGTGGCTCGCCCCGCGTTGGCGGCGAACTCACCCGCGGCTGGTGCGGTTCAGCGCGCTGGCGGTCACCTCTGCGCTCGTCCTGATGGTGGGCTTCGCTTGGCAGCTGCAGCAGACCCGCGGCCCCGCGCTGCGAGCAGCGGGATTGGAGCAGATGACCCGCTGCGTTGCGATTCCGGCCGCGCGCGGAGTGATCACCGACCGGCACGGCGTACCACTGGCCGTCAACCTTCCGCAATACGACATCTGGGCGGTCCGGGGGATCGCGAACGGCGCGACGCTGAAGCGGCTGGCGCCGCTGGTCGCGCGTCCGGCGTCCACGCTGCAACGGCAGGTTTCGAGCGGCGATGCGGTCATGGTTGACGTCGCGAGTGTCCCCCCCACCGCCGCGGCCCGGGTCCGGGCGGCTCACCTGCGTGGCGTCCTCGTCGTGCCAGCCCCACGCCGCGCGTATCCGTACGGTGCTCTGCTCGGACCGGTGCTCGGCTGGACCGGCGTCGCTTCCGCGGCGGACATGAAGCGGTGGCCGGACCTTCGGCTCGGAGCAATCGTCGGGCGGGCGGGCATCGAGCAGCAGTACGACCCGTTCGTGCGGGGGGTGGACGGCCGGCAGTGCGTGTACGTCGATCCCACCGGCAAGCCGGTCGCGATGGCCGGCTACCTTCCGCCGGTATCGGGTACGTCGCTGCGCCTGACGATCGACCTCGGGCTGCAGCGCCACGTGGACGCGGCGCTGGTGGCGGCGCTGCGACAGGGCGGCAGCCAGGGCTCGGCCGTGGTGCTCGATCCGCGCAACGGCGATGTCCTCGCGATGGTCAGCCGCCCCTCCTACGACGACAACATCTTCGGTCCGCCCGTGGACGACGGTGCGCTCGCCGCGCTGAGTAGGGCACCCGGCGATCCCGCGCTGCAGCACGCCACTCAGCTAGCGGCACCTCCGGGCTCTACGTTCAAGCTCGTGGTCGCGGCGGCCAACATGGCCCACCCGGTCATCCCTCCGAACGAGGTCATCCCGACCGGCGCCGCCTGGACGCTCTACGGGCACACCTTCCACAACTGGGAATCGCTGCCGCCGCAAAACCTCGAACAGGCGATTGCCTGGTCGAACGACGTGTATTTCTACAAGCTCGCCTGGGCGCTGGGCGCGGACAAGATCGTGTCGATGGCGCGCCAGCTCGGCGTGGGGGCGCCGACCGGGATCGACCTGCCGGGCGAATCGAGCGGCTACTTGGGCACGCCGGCGGCGTTGGGCAATCAGTGGTATCCCGGATCGACGGTGCTGCTCGGTATCGGGCAGGGCTATCTCACGACCACGCCACTGCAGGACGTGCGGTGGACGGCGGCGGTCGCGACCGGGGCGACCGTGACGCCGCATCTGGCCCTGGCGTTCGGATCCGGCAACCGAGTGAGTTGGCCGGCCCCGAAGCGCCTCGCGTACGACTTCGGTCCGGTGCGCGCGGGCATGCGGGCGGCCGTTACGTCCGGAACCGCGACCCAGCTGGCTTCGCTGCCGGAACCCGCCGGTGGCAAGACCGGCACCGCCGAGGACCCCGGCGCGGGCGGCGAAGGCTTGGATTCGTGGATGTCTGCGGTCGCGCCGATGGGTTCGCCGCAGGTGGCCGCAACGGCGTTCATCCGCGGACAGGGCAACGGACACCCGTCCAGCGAAGTGGTCCGGCAAGCCCTGGCGTACTACCTAGCCAAGAACCGCTAAACCCGTCATCCCACCTCGGCGAAGTCGTCGTCGAAGGCGTCGAGAATCTCCCGGTGCACCATGCATTGAGCCGCGCCCTCGGCCACGCAGGTGAGCGGCCGCTCGGCGAGCCGCACCGGGAAGCCGAAGGCGTCCTCGAGCAACTTGTCGAATCCGCGCAGCAGCGTGCCGCCGCCGAAGGCCCACACGCCGTCGTCCAGGATGTCGTCCACCGCCTGCGGCGGCAGATCTTCGAGGCAGCTGGACAGCGTCGAGATGATCGTGTCGGCGGTGGGCCGGATGGCGTCGACCACCTCACCGACGCTCAACGTCACGAGTCGGGGCTGACCGGTGCTGGCGTCGATGCCCTGTGCGACCAGGGACATTCCGCTCTCCGCCGCGACGTGGCACTTCACGCTCTCGGCCGTGAGCTCGCCGACGATCAGCTGGTGCTCGGCCCGCAAGTACTGATACAACGCCAGCGTCATCTCGTCCCCGGCGACCCGACAGGAGCGGTGGGCCAAGACACCGCCGTAGCAGAACGCCGTGACCTCCGACGTCCCGCCGCCGATGTCGACGACCAGGTGCGAGCGGGGCTCCAGCGGGTTGACGCCGCATCCGATCACGCCGGCGATCGGCTCCGGCACCAGCCGGGCGCGGCGGATGCCGGCCTCGTCGGCCGCCTCGATGAGCGCGCGTCGCTCCAGCGCGGTGGCGCCGGCGGGGACACCGATCACGGCGCGCGGGTGCACACGTTGCCATGGGTGGTCGGTCACCTGGCTCAGAATCCCGACGATGAACGCGCGCGCCGCTTCCAGATCGACGATCACGCCGTCGCGCAGCGGCCGCAGTGTGGCGAGGCCGACCGGGCAGCGCCCGATTAGGGCACGAGCGTCGTGACCGAGGAGCATCGGCGTGATCCGCTTACCGCGGGAACCAGCGCGTACCACCATGACCGACGGCTCGTCCAGCACGATGCCGCGCTTCACGTGGCAGACGACGGTGTTCGCTGTGCCGAGGTCGATACCGAAGGCGCTCATGGCAATCCCTCCACCAGTGCGCCTTAGTGTCTCAGGGCAGTGGCGGTGGATTCCAGCCCTCGGCGGGCGCGCGGCCGGACGAACCGGACGCCAGTTCAGCGAGCACCGTGTGCGCCTCTTGTGCGAGTAGCGAGAAATGGCCGTGCCTCGGCCAGATGTGCGCTCTCGCGCCGGGAACGCGTTCCGCGAGCTCACGGGTCACGGCGACCGACACCGTCCGGTCCTCCTCGCCGTGGAAGAAGAGGACCGGAACTCGGATCGCTCCCAGGTCGAAAGGCCACGGCCGGAACAGCAGAGCTAGTTCCTGGGAGACCCCCCGACCTCCCCGGCTGAACGCTTCGGCGAAGTCGGCCGCCACGAGTTCGCCGACCGGTCCGCGCAGGACGAGCCGGTCGGCCCGACCGAGCTGCCATCCGGCGACCTGCAGGAATTGCCGCGGCCGCCGGCGGGCCCAGGTAGCGATGGGGACGAGCGCGCGACCGGCGAACAGGGGTGCTCGCGCGGCGAGGGCATAAGCGAAGCGTTCCTTCATCGCGAGACCGGTACTAGCACCTGGCCCGGCTACTGGGCCGAGACCACAGACGACGGCCACGCAGTCCACCCGATCGGCCAACTCATGAGCGCAGGCAAGGGCATAGGGACCGCCGCCGGATTCGCCCAGAACAGTGAAGCGGTCGATCGCGAATTGTTCGGCCAGACGGCGCACGTCACGCGCGTGGTCGAGCAGCGTCCGGCGCGATTGCGGAGCGGACCGGCCCAAACCAGGGCGCTCCGGGGCGATCACCCGCACACCGTCGGCCCTGGCTGTCTCGTCGAGCACTGCAGCAGCCAGGCGTGATCCCGGGAATCCGTGCAGGAAGACGAGGGGCGTCCCATTCGGATCGCCGTACTCGGCATAGCTGAGCGTTCGTCCCCCGGGAAGCTGCACCTCGGCGCTTCGCGCCTGCGATGCTCGCTCGCTCACTCGATGACCTCCCCGCGGTTCATGAGCTCAGAACTGATGGGCCGCGGCTTGGACTATGAAGGCGAAGATGACGGCGTCGGCGAGCGCGTGCGCGATCCAGCAGGCCAGCAGGCCGCGAGCGCGTACGGGAGCAGCGACTCGGCCACGGCGGACCCACCGCGCCGGCCGGTCCGCTCAGGCACGGCGACGGTCGAGGCAGAGGTTACGGCGGTGACGTGGCGAGGCGGCACCGTCTCCACCCTAGCATCACCATCTGGTAACGATTCAGCCGCAACTGTGCATCGGCGACGAGTGGTAATGCGGGTGGAGCCCGGCTTAGCTGGGAGCGGCGAACCAGGCGGTGGTGACGGGAAACAGGTAGCGGTCGGTGGCAGTGTTGAGCACGCGCCGGGCCTGGTGGACGTGCTCGGCCGTGTCGCGCAGGTCGACGCTTGCCGCCGTTGTGGCGAGCGAGTGATCGGCGGCCAGGCCGTACCAGCCCGCGCCGAACCACTCGAGCAGGTCGGCACCGCCTCGGGCGGCGTCAGGGGCGGATCGCAGCCCGGTGCGTTGGGCCAGTCGGATCGCCTCGGCGGGGCCGGGCACCGTCTGCGCCATCGCGTCGGGAAACACCCCCGCGTGGAACAGCGCGAGATCGCCCAGCCGGCGCCACACGCCGGGTCGCTGCGCCGCAGGCACGGCTTCGAGCAGGCCGGCCAGCCGGGAGAGATCGAGGTCATTCCACCGCCGGCGGCGCAGGCCACGGCGCGTGCGGGTGACGATCACTCCGCTGGACGTGCGAGCGAACGACGCGAGCAACTCGGCGAGGAACAGCCGATGCCTGGGGTGGCCGAGGTAC
The DNA here is from genome assembly GCA_046734095.1 of Actinomycetota bacterium. GTDB lineage: Bacteria > Actinomycetota > Actinomycetes > Mycobacteriales > Jatrophihabitantaceae > DASXRA01. The sequence continues at coordinate 7,455 of JBKPQM010000136.1, forward strand.
TCAGCGAGTTGCGGGCCGTCGAAGACGGGCACGCGCAGCCGAGGTGCGGCCCGCTCGGGCGCGTAGCTGGTGAAGGCCAGGTCAACGGCCGTGCGATGTACGGCAGCCGCGAACACCAAGAACGGTGAGACGAAGCTGAACTCGCGGCTGCGGTCCGCGGCGAGGTTGAGCAAGGCCGTGGACGTCGCCGGCCGGTCGAGCACGTCGAGTACCAGCGCGGGTTCGCGATGCAGTGCCGCCACCCGCGCTTCGGCGTCGCGCACGGTGGCCTCGTCCGCCCGGACCAGCGTACGTAGATCGGCGCCGGTCAGGTGCTCGAGGTAGGCGGCGCCGATCTGGTCGAGCTCATCGGTCTCTGTCCTCATGAATCCATTGTCCGACGAGATGAAGATGTTGACCGGGCTTCATGGCGGTTCCCTCGGGTTCGCCGTCAACCTCCAGTCTCGTTTCCGTCGGACGATCGACGGCGAGGGGTCCGGATCAGCTTCGGCAGCCGGCGGCGGCGGCCGGGCTCCGCCCTTGTCAGCTCAGGGGAGCAAGCGCAGGCTCATCTGGCAACGGCGTACGGAAGGAGAGCCCCGATGGCCGTATGCGAAGTCTGCGGCAACGATTATTGGATGTCCTTCGAGGTCCGCACGGTGGGCGGTCAAACGCACGTGTTCGATTCCCTGGAGTGCGCGGCGTTCAAGCTCGCCCCGATATGCGAGCACTGTCAATGCCGCGTCCTCGGGCACGGTGTGGAGGTGGAAGGGCACATGTTCTGCTGTGCGCACTGCGCCCGCAGCGAGATGCCGAACGGAGCCGAGATCCGTGACGCGGTTGGCGCGCATCCTGGGTGATGCCCACCAGTGCGTGAGTTCCTGTTCCTGCATGACTACCGATGCGATCCACCGTACCCTAGCGTACGGAAGCAGCGATTCGGCGCGTGGGACATCACGACACGAATGATTGAAGCGCGCCGGAAGGAGAGCGGCGATGCAGCATCGCACCACGGTGCTCGAATTGGGTGAAGGTGTTACGCAGGCTGTGTGCTCCTGCGGTTGGCGCAGCGAGAGGTTCGGCGCGAACAAGAAGATCGGCACAATGGATGCGTTGCAACAGGCCAAAGACGCAGCCGACTTGCATGAGTGGGACGCCGCGTTGTCGTCGCGCGAGTGAATTGCGTTTCCGCAGGCGACGTGGGCAGCAGGAGAGGTCCTCGTCTCGACTGATCGTCGCAGTGGCGGCCGGGTTATCCGGTCTCGTCCGGGTCTTCGCCCCGGTGCTCGTAGTGATCCCTGACATGATCGACGTAGCCCTCGACCAGGCTCACGACCTTGTTCCAGCCGGGCGAGGACGGCGCGATCGACCGTGGGCGGGTGGGGGCGAGTTCCTCGGCGCCTAATACTTCGTCGCCGAGGTGAGCGAGGCGGTCTGGCGAGGAGACAGACTCCAGATCGGTGAAGATGCCGTTCTGCCGTTCGGTGTGGGCGGCGAACGCCGTGTGCAGATCAGCCCACAATGCACCCAGCCGCTGGGCCGTCAGGTCGGAGTCTTCGAGCTGCTTGAGCTTCGCTTCCATCGTTCGGTCGGCAGCGAAGTTCGTCTCGGCGATGTCGTCTCCGCGCTCGAGGCGGTCCCTGACTTCGGGGTAGAGGTACTGCTCCTCGGCGACGAAGTGGCGGACGAGATTCATGACGAGCTGTTCCCGCTTGGCGCCGGCTTCCTCGGTGTCGCTCGTCGCCGATGGGTCACCCAGCTCGGCGGCGATCGCGCGGTGATCGCTGCGCAACGCGTCGGTCATCGACTGCGAGTCGGGCGTGGTCACGTTGTGGTCCTTTCGCCGGGGCCGGCTAAGCGCCGGTCTTGACGATCTCACGCCCGAGCGGGACCAACGAGACGGGGATCATCTTGAAGTTGGCTATTCCAAACGGAATACCGATTATGGTCAGGCATAGCAGCGTGCCGGATACGAGGTGCCCGATTGCAAGCCACAGCCCGGCGATGATGATCCAGATGATGTTGCCGATCGCCGACCACACACCGGCATCCCCGCGACGGATGATGGTGCGTCCGAACGGCCATAGCGCGTAGCCGGCGATGCGGAACGAGGCGATCCCGAACGGGATCGTGATGATCAAGATACAGGCCAGCACCCCAAAGAGGACGTATCCCAACGCTAGCCAGAATCCGCTCAAGACGAGCCAGATGATGTTCAGGATTGTCTTCACTGCTTCAAGCTAGTGTCCCCGGCCCGGTCGCAGCCACAACTGCATTCCCTGGGTTATGCAAGTCCGTCAAGCCGGGGCGGCGCGCGGGTCTCGTCGCAAGGGGTGATCCTCGGGCACCTCGACCAACACGATACGGACGCCGTCCGGATCAGCGATCCACATCTCGATCAAGCCCCAAGGTTCCTGTCGCGGTTCGCGCACGATTTCGACACCGAGCGCGGTCAGGCGATGGCGTTCGGCCTGGACGTCGCGCACCTGCAGCCAAAGCGCGAGGTTGGACGGTTCGGAGGAACCGGCGGTGCCGGAGACTTCGAGGAACCCGCCGCCAAGGAAGAAGACGATGCCGCGGTGCGCCGCCGCGCCGAACTCGCGGTACACAGCGAGGCCGAGCACATCGCGATAGAAGCGCCGAGAGCGATCGGTGTCGGCGGCGCGAAGGAGAAGGCGGCTAGCGAGGACCTCCATGAGAAGACGATGACGCGCTTACTGGTTCCCACCCGCGATCTCGAAGGACCACAACTCGCTGTGTATCCCGACCGGCGGTGCGGCCTCGCCCCCGGAGCGTTCGGCCGCCGATCGGTGTCCGTGTCCGACCGAACGCGGGCGAGTTGACCCAGGCCTGGAATGCCGACTCGTCACGCCATCGCGTCACGACCAGCCAGGTCGTCCGCTCGTCGGTCGGCTTGAACAGCTCGAAGCCCTCGAATCCGTCTTGATTGTCGACGGCGCCGGCGCGAGCGGCGAACCTGCGGGCCAGCTCGTCGCCGCTGTCGGCCGGTACCGTGATCGCGTTGATCTTGATGACGGTCATGTCAGTGATGCTACGGACGCCGTGGTAGTCGAACTCGAAGCGTTCCACCATTCCACGTCGCCGGTGCGCCTCGGCGCGGAAGCGTCGGGGACGCTCACGAGCCGGGGCTAGGCGACGGCTTCTGCGGGATGCACCGCTTGCCGGGCTCTGAGAGGTGAGCACTGAGTGGGTCCCACGCCGTATACGGCACAGCTCGTGGTGGTTGCTTACCGTGTGGGGGAGTTCGCTCCGTCGGACGATGCGATGGGTTCGCCCCGCCCGGTTCCGTTCCCCGCCAAGTGACCGCTGCTGCGGCTCGTAGCAGTTGAGTGGTGCGTTAGGCGTCGAGTGGTGCGTTACAACGCGCCACTCGCGCCGGAACGCACCACTCGACGAGGAACTGGCGGGCCCAGCGTCTGAAGATGGTCGACCTCGTCCTTCATCGCCGAACTGACGCGGCGAAGCAGAGCCTGTACACCGTCGCCGTCCCAGTCGTAGGTGGCGACTTGCTCCGTCACCGCGAACAGGTCCGCGGAGAGCCGGTCGCGGATCGTTTGGTAGCGCGCGAACGCGAGCTTCTCCGCTTGAGCGCTGGTCGCCGACTCATCGATCGCCGTGGCGAGCAGTTCCGCGTCGCGCATGGCGTCGGTCATGCCGTGGGTGGTGATCGGGTCTTTGAAGTAGCCGGCATCGCCGACCAGTGCCCAGCCGGGTCCCCACGCTTGACGCACGTATCCGGGCAAGCCGCCCCACCCGTGGATCCGGCTGGCCGGCGTCGCAGTCAGGACGCGGGCCACCAACCCGGGAGCCGCCTGCGCGAGGAGCGACGTGAACGCGGATTCGACCCCGCTGCGGCGAAGAGGACGCAGTACGGCCGGCGTAGTACTGACGAACACGCAGGCCTGCCCGCAGTTGGTAGGGATCACACCGGCGGCGGCTCCGGCCCGGTACGCCCACTCGTAGCCGTCCGGTGGGATGTCGGCGAGGTAGCGGTAAAGCACCGCGGAGGATGATCGGCCTTGTCTGAGGGTCGGCGCCTGCGCCAGCGCGGCAACGGTTGACCTGACGCCGTCCGCCCCCACGGTGGTCGACGCCGAGAGCTCGACCGCTCGGCCGGATCGACCCGTCGCGCGCACGCCGCGGACGCGACCGTTCTCGTCGCGGCGCAGCGCCGTCATCGTCGTCTCGTGGAGTACGTCGACGCCGGCGTCGGCCGCGGCCTCGACGAGGAGCCCGTCCAGCAGGTAGCGGCGGGGCGCGTAGAGCGCGTCGACACCGGCACCGGGCCGTATCGCCACGCGGAGGCTCGAACCCTTGGCGTAGTGGAATGACGTGCTGCGGATCGCGGGAGTACCCGCGGCGACAATCCGGTCCAGGAGCCCCCAGCGCGACAGCTGCAGCACCCCAGCCCGCATCAGGGCGTGAGTCGACACCGTGTCGGTGCCGGGGCGGGAGCGGTCGAGCAGCGCGACGTGGGCGCCGGCACGTGCGAGCAGCAGTGCGGTGGACGCGCCGGCGACCCGGCCGCCCACAACCACGACGTCGTAGTGGGTCATGCCGCTGGTTCCCGGCTCGGGGTGAGCGGCCCGCGCCTGGCCGCTTGTCCGGCGTCGTCGAGAAGATCGCGAACGACTGCCTCGGCGTCATGCCGGGCGCCGTCGATGTATCCGGAGTCGCGGCGGTGCTGGAACCGCTGCCCGACGACATAGACGCCGGGGGCGGCGGTGACACCGCGGTATTGTTCGACGCTGCCGTCCGGGGCGAGCACCGGCACGTGCAGCCACGGGAGGTGCGGGCGGTAGCCGGTAGCGAGCACGATGCTGCCGATCTCCTCGGCCCGCAGATCGATCCACCCCGGCGTCGCGGGCACCCGGACCGGGCCGGGCCGTACGGCTGGGCTCCTCCTGTCGTCGAATCCCGCCTGGTGGGCGAAGGCGTCGGCCGCGTCGAGGAAGCGGTGCATGCGCCGGTCGGCGGCGGCGACTGCGCCGGCCAGGTGATCGCCGAACCAGGCCCGCCCGCCGTCAACCCGCTCGAGCCGCCCGGCGAGCCGGACCCCGCAACGCTGCAACTCGGCGAGGTCGAGGCTTTGCGCGTCGGGGTCGCCGAGCAGCTGCAGGGACGGTTCGTGCCGGGCGGCCGACGCGTCCGGCACGTTGTCGATCGTCCGAGCCAGGCGGCCGGTGGTGGACAGCCACCAGAAGATGTCCAGGCCGCGGTAGCGGCGCGGCATCCGGGCGTGCCGGCCGACGGCGAGCACGGTCGGACGCCCGGCTCGGGCGAGTTCATGGGCGATCTGCACGCCCGAGGACGATGCCCCCACGACGAGCACCGCGCCCGGTGGGAGCTGTCCGGGGTTGCGGTACTGCTGGGCGTGGACCATTTCGACCGGTCCAGCCAGGACTGTGGCGGGCATGTGCGGGGCGCCGTGGGGACCGGTCGCGATCACGACCTGCCGGGCCCGCCACGTGCCTCTATCAGTGACGACCAGGTATCGCCTGGCTGATACACCAGGCGCGAGGCACACGTGCTCCACGTTCGCTTTGACGACGGGAGCCGCGAACGAGGCTGCGTAGCGGTCCAAGAGGTGCAGGAAGTCGCCCGCGCTCAGGTAGCCGTCCGGGTCCGGCCCCTGGTAACACCAATCGGGAAGCCGGGTCATCCAGTTCGGGGTCAGCAGGCGCAGCGAGTCCCATCGTTCGGTGCGCCAGCGTTCACCGACGCGGCCGCGCTCCAGGACGACGTGCTCATGTCCGGCAGCCGTCAGCAGCCGGCTTACGGCTAATCCCGCGTGCCCGGCGCCCACCACGACGGTGTCGATGCGCGTCATGACTCTCACCCGGCTCCCCCCGGCGGCTCGTCCCGGTCAGCCCGTGACCACGTCGATGACCACGGGCGTGGGGTTGGTGAGCACGTCGTAGACGGCGGAGC
>JBKPQM010000137.1:0-8606 GCA_046734095.1 Actinomycetota bacterium
CAAGAGCGGATGATGAAGCAGCTCGGTGGCCGCGGCGAGTAGTGCCGTGAGCGCCGAGATCCGCGCTGCGGGCGGCGTGGTGTGGCGCGTAGACCAAGGCCCGCTGCGCGTCGCTCTCATCCATCGCGATCGGTACGACGACTGGTCGCTACCGAAGGGCAAGCTCACCGAGGGCGAACGTGAGCTCGACGCGGCGATACGCGAAGTGCACGAGGAGATCGGTGCGACCGTGGCGGTGACCCGTCGGCTGATCGAAACCGAGTACTTGGTCACCCCTCGGCGCGGCGATGTCCCCGTCACTTCCTCCGGCCCGGACGAGCAGGTGCCGAAGACCGTGCAGTACTGGGCCATGCGCTACCGGTTCGGAGAGTTCGTCCCAAACGCCGAGGTCGACGACCTGGTGTGGGTGTCGCTCGAGGAAGCTCGTTCGCGACTCAGTCACGACATCGAGCGGGCCGTGCTGGATTCTTTCACTGCGAAGCCAGCCCCGCAGGCGGTGATCGTTCTGGTACGGCACGCGAAAGCCGGAAAGCGCTCACAGTGGGCGGACGACGATCGACTGCGCCCGCTGGACAAGGCGGGGCGTCGCCAGGCTCGTGGATTCATGCGGTTCCTGCCCGCCTTCGCGCCGACCCGCGTCGTGTCAGCCGACCGGGTGCGCTGCGTGCAGACGGTCGAACCTTTCGCGGTCTCCGCTGGCCTGGAGGTGGAGATCGATCCCGCTTTCGCTGACGAGGCCTACCTGGACGACCCCGATACGACGCGCAACAGGCTGCTGGAAATAGCGAAGTCGGCGCCGGCGGCCGTCATTTCCAGCCAAGGCGCTGCCGTCCCCGGCTTGGTGGCCGACCTGGCCGGAGTCGAGAATGTCGTGACGCGCAAGGGATCGGCGTGGGTGCTCAGCCTCGCCGATGGCACGGTCGTCGCCGCCGACTACTACGGCAACGCCGCCCGCTGACAGTACGCGGCCCGCAGCGGATGTCCGCTGCGGGCCGCGTGTCGTCGTTTGATGTCCCGCTACGACGCAGGACGTCAGCGCGCCGTCTTCTTGGCCGCGGTCTTCCTCGCGGTCGTCTTCTTCGCGGGCGCCTTGGTGGCCGGTGCCTTGGCCGCGGCCTTCTTCGCCGGCGCCTTGGCGGCCGTGGTCTTCTTGGCCGGCGCCTTCTTGGCCGGCGCCTTCGGCAACTTCTTCGCGCCGCTCGTGACCGCCTTGAACTCCGCACCGGCCCGGAACGCCGGAACAGCGGTCTTCTTCACCCGCACGGTCGCCCCGGTGGCGGGGTTGCGGGCGATCCGCGCAGCGCGGACGCGCTTCTCGAAAATGCCGAAGCCGGTCAGTGCGACCCGCTCTCCCCTGGCGACCAGCGTCTGCACCTCGTCGATGAAGGCGTCAACCGCCTGCTGTGCGTGCTTCTTGTCCCCGTCGAGCCGGTTAGCGACCAACTCGATGAACTGAGCCTTGTTTGGCAACGTGTCCTCCCCGGACATCAGCTCGGCCACTGTGGCCGACTTGCCCGCAACGGTAAGGCGTTACGGCCGTGAGTCAACCCTAATCCGCTTGTGTCGCAGGACATTTCTCAGGTCCCACAACCCGGATCACTGCGTGGTAGCGCTCATCGGCCGCGCTACGAGGAGGAGAAACCCCTTACTGCGTAAGGGAATTCGCCCCAGGCACGGCTGTTGAAGGCAGCCACGGCTTGCGCCGAGCTTCGTAGGCGCCGATCTCGTCCGTGTGTCGCAGGGTGAGGCCTATGTCGTCGAGCCCTTCGAGGAGCCGCCAGCGGGTGTAGTCGTCCAACTCGAAGCCGTGCGACGTGACTGCGCCAGCGCCGCTCGGCCAACGCACCTGCCGCTCGACGAGGTCGACGGTCACCTCAGTGCTGGGGTCGTTCTCCACGTCGTCCCAGAGCTGCTGGACGACCTTCTCGTCGAGCACCACGGTGAGCAGCCCGGCCTTGAGCGAGTTGCCCCGGAAGATGTCGCCGAACCGAGGCGAGATCACCGCCTTGAATCCGTAGTCCATGAGCGCCCAGACGGCATGTTCGCGCGAGCTTCCGGTCCCGAAGTCCGGACCGGCGACGAGGATCGTCGCGCCGGCGAAACGGTCCTGGTTGAGCACGAAGTCCGGCTCGTTAGCCCGCCAGGCGCTGAACAGCCCGTCCTCGAAGCCTGTGCGGGCGACCCGCTTGAGGTACACGGCCGGGATGATCTGGTCGGTGTCGACGTTGCTGCGCCGCAGCGGCACGGCCCGCCCGGTGTGCACCGTGAACTTGTCCATGTGGGCTCCTAGAGGTCGGCGGGGCTGGCCAGATGACCGGTAACGGCGGTGGCCGCCGCCACGAGAGGCGAGACGAGATGGGTGCGCCCGCCCTTACCTTGACGTCCCTCGAAGTTGCGGTTGGACGTGGAAGCGCTGCGCTCGCCGGGCGCCAGCTGGTCGGGGTTCATGCCCAGGCACATGGAACAGCCGGCGCTGCGCCACTCGGCGCCGGCCGCGGTGAAGATCGCATCCAGCCCCTCGGCCTCGGCCTGCGCGCGTACCCGCATTGACCCCGGAACTACGAGCATTCGCACACCGTCGGCGACGCGCCGTCCCTGGATGACGGCGGCGGCGGCTCGCAGGTCTTCGATTCGGCCGTTGGTGCACGAGCCCACGAACACCGTGTCGACCCTGATGTCGCGCAGTGGCGTGCCGGCGGACAATCCCATGTAGGCCAGGGCTTTCCGGGCAGCCAGCCGGTCGGACTCGTCGGCGAACGCTGCCGGGTCGGGCACCGACTCGGCAAGTGGCGCGCCCTGCCCCGGATTGGTGCCCCACGTAACGAACGGAGTCAGCGTGGACGCATCGAGGGTGACCTCGGCGTCGAATACCGCGTCGTCGTCGGTGCGCAGGCTCTTCCAGTACGCGACGGCGTCGTCCCACTCGGCGCCGCTCGGCGCGTGCGCCCGGCCCTTAAGGTAGGCGAACGTCGTCTCGTCCGGGGCGATCATGCCGGCGCGGGCGCCCCATTCGATGCTCATGTTGCAGACCGTCATCCGGCCTTCCATCGACATCTGCTCGAACGTCGACCCGCGGTACTCGACCATGTAGCCCTGTCCGCCGCCGGTGCCGGTCTTGGCGATCACGGCGAGGATGACGTCCTTCGGCGTTACGCTCTCAGGCAGTTGGCCGTTCACCGTGACGGCCATCGTCTTGGGCCGATCCATCGGTAGCGTCTGCGTGGCAAGCACGTGCTCGACCTGCGAGGTTCCGATGCCGAACGCCAGCGCCCCAAAGGCTCCGTGCGTTGAGGTGTGCGAGTCGCCGCACACGATCGTCAGGCCGGGCTGGGTAAGGCCCAGCTGGGGACCAATCACGTGCACAATGCCCTGCTCGAGGTTGCCCATGGAATAGAGCCGCACCCCGAAATCGGCACAGTTCTTACGGAGGGTCTCGACCTGTGTGCGGCTGACGGGATCGGCGATGGGCAACTCGATGCGTTCGGTGGGCACGTTATGGTCTTCGGTGGCCAGCGTGAGATCCGGACGGCGAACGGTCCGTCCCGACAGGCGCAGGCCTTCGAAGGCTTGCGGGCTCGTAACCTCGTGGACGAGGTGCATGTCGATGTAGAGCAGTGCGGGCTCTCCCGGCGCGCTGTGCACGACGTGGCTGTCCCAGAGCTTCTCGGCGAGCGTCTTACCCATCGTCTTGCCATCCCGAACTATGAGATTCTAGTATCGCTTTGTGGGACAGCATAGCGGCATCGGCGTCATCGACAAAGCGGCCGGAATTCTGGACGCGGTGGCTGCTTCCCCGGCCACGCTGGCCGAACTGGTCGACGCCACCGGGCTTCCCCGGGCCACTGCGCACCGCCTAGCGGTAGCCCTCGAGGTCCATCGGCTGCTCGCGCGAGACATCGACGGCCGCTTCGTCCTTGGCCCGCGGTTGGGCGAGCTGGTGGCCGCATTGCCTGATCCCCTTGCGGCGGCGGCCGGCCCGGTGCTCGCCTGGGTCCGGGACGAGTCCGGCGAGAGCGCCCAGCTCTATCGCCGCGATGGTGACGTCCGGGTGTGCGTTGCCGCCGCCGAGCGCCTGTCCGGCCTTCGGACGACCGTGCCGGTCGGCGCGCGCCTGCCGATGACGGCCGGCTCGGGGGCCCAGGTGCTGTGCGCGTGGCTCGACGAGGCCACACTGACCGACATCCTGTCGCGCGCCGAGTTCGGCGAGCGAGCGCTCGCCGATGTGCGCCGGCGCGGCTGGGCGCAGTCAGTCGCGCAGCGCGAGGCCGGCGTCGCGTCAGTGTCAGCGCCCGTGCGCGCGCCCTCGTCGGGCGCCGTGATCGCGGCGATCTCGATCTCGGGACCGATCGAGCGGTTGGGCCGGGCCCCCGGACAGCGCTACGCCCCGATCCTCGTAGCCGGGGCCCGGCGGTTGACGGGCGCGTTGGCGAGCTAGCGGATTTGGCGGCAAGGAGAATCAGGCGGCCAGGCCCAAGATTCAGCTCACCCGCCACCGCCAGGCCTGCCTGCGAGTGCGCGCGGCGCGTTGCTGCTCGCGACAGAACAGCAGACCGTAGGTGAAGCCGTTCTCGCCGGGCGTAGTGCCGGCTCGGGCGCCGAGTGCTTGCAGCACCCGAGCGGTGACCACGCTGTCCTGGTGCTCGCCGAGGATGTCCTGAAGTTCCTTGAACCGTTTGGCTTCCCGCCTGGCCGGCTTGCCGACAACCGGCCGGACCAATTCGGCGGCGTAGCGGGCCCGCTTGGCCGCCTTGCGGGTCTGGTGCAGGGCGATATCGCTCGCCGCGCCCTCGCCGGGCCGAAGGCCGCGATCGAGGCGCCGTATCGTCAGGCGGGCCGCGCGTTTGGCCTGCTTGCGCAGCTGCTTGGGCAACGGCTCGGCGTCGAGCGGCGGTTCCCGTACGAACCGCTCGACGTTGTCCAGTAACGCGAAGTAGCGTTCACTGCTCATCGCCGACCCGACGTCCTCCACGGCCCGCGCTGCCTCGCCGACCAACTGCTCGTCGATGCGCGCCTTGACCGGGCCCAAGGTCAGCTCGGGCGCCAGTGCTCCGACCGCACCGTCGAGGTGCTCCTGCAGCACCTCCCGGTCGCGCACCTCCCCGAGCAGCGCGGCGTACCAGCGCAGCTCGTTGTCGAGGGACGGCGTCGAATCGGGCTGAAACACCTGGCGGAACGTGCGCAACGTACTGCGCAGCCGGCGGATGGCCACCCGGGCGTTGTGCACATCGCCGCGGCCGCGCCGCAGCGCCACGTCCTGCGCTATCAGCCGACCGTACTGCGCACGCAGGTAGTCGGTGAGCGGTGACGTCCCGTCTGCGGGCAGCTCGCGGGGCAAGGCTCGCGCCAGCTTCGAGGGATAAGGCGAAGGCGTCGCGCCCGCGTCGCACAGGTGCTGCCCGATCGTGTCGAGTAGCCGCTCATCCTCGTGCTCGCCCAACTCGACCTCGACCTCCCGCCATTCACGGACTGCATCTGGGGTTGTCGCGTGCACGGTGTCGTCGTCCACCTCGACGACCATCTCCTCGCGCTCGTCCAGCAGTCGATGCGTGAGCCGGTGGGTCCGAATTCGCGCCACCTCGTGCAGCTCGCAGCCCCGGCTGACGCCGGCGACCAGCTTGGTGAGCCGGTCCGGGAGGGCATCGCTGTCGCCGACGCGGATCTCCGTCCGCGCCTTGCCGGACGGCACCTTCAGCTGCCATCCGGTGTCGGAGCCACCCCGGCGACGGCGCAACGTGATCCCGTGTCGCAGTAGGTCGCCGCGGGGTGTGTCGAAGTAGACGTTCTCGAGGTCGTGCTCACGTTGGACGACGTGCGCCCCGTTGCCGATCAGCGGCATCAGGCCATTGGCAATGCTGAGTTCGGGCGGGACGTCGTAGGTGTCCTCGCGCTCTCGAAACGTAGTCATGCGGTGACTCTCACCGCTTGCGGCCTAGGCCAAACGCGCGACGATCGCAGCGCCGAAGGCGTCCGGCGCCTCGAGCGGCGTGAAGTGACCGGTCGAGCGCAGGCGCTGGACCGTGACCTCGGTGAAGAACGCTTCGAGGCGATCGGACCAGGCGATGGGGAAGAGTGCGTCACTATCCGGCCACAGCACCGTGGTCGGCACGTGGATTCGCTCGCGCGGCGTCGGCGCGACCTCGCTGAGTGAGGCGGCAACCGAGCCGGATCCAGCGCGGTACCAGCCGATCGACGCGGTGAACGCCCCCGGGGACGAGTACATCTCGACGAGGTGATCGAGGTCGACGTCGGCCAACTCGAACGACTCCCCAGACCAGTGCGACCAGAAATGCATAAGGTAATGGCGGACTGCATCCGCGTCGCCGTCGATGAGCTGCTCCACCAGCCCGATTTGATGGAACGCCTGATACCAGAATTCGCGCTGGGACTCGGCGGCGAGGATGCGCTGGCCGATGCCAGGCAGTGGCGGGGATACGACGAGTGAGCGCACGCGGTCTGGTGCGCTGCGGGCGATGGTTTGCGCGATGCGGCTGCCGATGTCGTATCCGGCCAGCACAACCGACTGGATACCCAATTCGTCCATCAAGCCGAGCACGCTGCGCGCCTGGGCGGCCGGCGAGTAGGCTCTCGAAGGCGGCTCGGCGTGCTTGTCCGACCGGCCGAACCCTCGCAGGTCGGGGACAACCACCCGCGCATCGGTTGGCAACAACGGCACGACGCGCCGGAAGTCGGTGCGGTCGCCGGGCCAGCCGTGTAACAACAGCACCGGTCGCTCGCCCGGCGAATCGTCGTACGCGAGCTCGAAGCCGTCGACCCGACGTGAACGTGGCACAGTGCCTCACGCTACAAAGTGGAGTTCACGGCGCGAGGAAAGGGTCGCCATGCCGGAACTGCCCGAGGTCGAGTCGGCCCGCTCGGTCATCGAACGTGGGGCGCTCGGCCGGCGCATCGTCGACGTCGACGACTCCGACACCTACGAGTGCCGGCCGCACCTGCCGGGCGAGATCCGCGCAGCGCTGGTCGGTCGGCGGCTGACGATCGTGCACCGGCGGGGCAAAACCATGTGGTGCGACACATCCGGAGTGGGCCGCGTTCGCACCCCCGGTCCGGTGCTCGGTATCCATCTCGGCATGTCCGGCAAGATCGTCATCGCCGATCCGGACGGCACCGAGACCGACGGCGGCGACTACTGGGAACGCGGACGCCGATCCGGCGACTACCGGTTCACCCGCTTCTCGCTGACGTTCGCCGACGGCGGGCGGCTGATGCTGATCGATCCGCGCCGTCTGGGCCGCGCCCGGTTGAATCCGCCGATCGACACCCTCGGCCCGGATGCCACCGAAATCACGCCGCCGGAGTTCCGAGCGATGATCACACGCGGAACCGCCCCGGTGAAAGCTCGTCTGCTCGACCAAGAGGCGATTGCCGGGATCGGCAACCTGCTGGCCGACGAGATCCTGTGGCTGGCCAAGATTCACCCAGCCCGCCCGGTATCCCAGCTCACCCGCCCCGAACTCGACCGCCTGCTGCGCGCGCTGCGCCGGGCCGTGAACCACGCTGTCCGCCAGGGCGGCGTCCACGCGCTCTCCTTGGTGCCGTACCGCAAGCCGGACGCGCTGTGCCCACGAGATGGCGCACCGATGGCTCACGGCACCGTCGGCGGTCGCACGACGTGGTGGTGCTCCCGCGAGCAGGCCGCCTGATTCGACCGGAGCTCTTACGATGGGAGCCACGAACAGTCGAAGGCGCGGCGGCGTCGAGCTGGGGTTGAACCGCCATGACGGACGCCACGGACATCGCCCGGCAACGGCGGCTGCTCGCCGCTGTCATCGCCGGGGTGGTCGTTGGGGACCAACTCGTGAAGTGGTGGACCTGGCGACACGTAGACGGCGTGCTGATCAACAGCGGCGGCTACATCCTGCTCGGCTCGGACATTCGCGCGTGGTTCGCAACTCCGGTCGGCGGTGCCGTGGCCGATGTTGTCGGTACGGTCGCGCTCATCGTCGCAGTTGTGTGGCTGACGCGCCGGCCTCGTCCGACCGGCGTGCTCATCGGCGGAGCGCTGGTCGTCGGCGGCTGGACGAGCAATATCCTCGACCGGCTGGGGTTCCACAATGTCACGGCCCCGGGCAGCGCGCGCGGCGTTGTCGACTTCATCCCGGACGGCACGCCCGGCCGTAGCAACACCGCTGACGTGTGCATCGCCCTCGGCGCCGTGCTGCTCGGGTACACGATCGTCCGGCGGCGCTGGATCGGCGAGCGACGGGATCGGAACCCGCCCGGATTGGTGCCCAGCGTCCGGGCGCGCATCGCCGTGATGATCGTCTTGCTGGCGGTAATCGCGCTGGCCGTGACCAGCGCGCTGGACCACGACGGCGTACACGCCCCGAACGGTGCCGGTAAGTACAGCCAGGCTGCGGTCATTGGCTGGTAGCAGCATGCTCTGAGCTGCTCCGGTCTGAATTGCGCGACACAAACATCCTCAACCACCCAGATCGGTGATCCGCGTCCGCGCTACTGCATAGGGTTGGTCGGCGCTCCGCCGACGGTGCCGAGGACCTGCTGCGCGCCCAGCAGTTGGTCGTTCGGAACCATCACGTCGTATCGGTTCGCGACGACCTGCCGGGTGGAGGCGAAGTCTCGGGTCC
>JBKPQM010000138.1:0-9750 GCA_046734095.1 Actinomycetota bacterium
GCATGGATCCGGTCGTCTGCGGCAAGTGCGGTGCCGCGTCGATTACCGCACAGCAGAACCTCGGTGTAGTGACCACCGCTAAGCATTTCCCCGGGCTCGGCGCCGCGACCCGCGCCCAGAACACCGATCTGGGTGCCGTGACGCTCGACGTGTCGCTGTCAGATCTGCGCACCATCGACGAGTCGCCGTTCACGGACGCCATCAACGCCAACGTGGACATGGTCATGACGTCGTGGGCGACCTACCCGGCGCTCGATCCGAACCTGCCGTCCGGGCTGTCACCAAGAATTGTGCGCGGCGAGCTCCGCGGGAGACTGAACTTCCGCGGGGTGACGATCACCGACGCGATCGAGGCCGGCTCGTTGCAGCCCTTCGGCGACACTGGTGAGCGCGCCGTGGCGGCCGCGGCGGCCGGCATGGACATCGTGCTCTGCTCCGCGCGCATCGTGAGCCAGGGCCAGGACGCCGTCGACGCACTTGCGGCGGCGGTCGCCGACGGGCAGCTCGATCGGGGCGAGAGCATCCATGCGCTCGAGCGTGTTCTCGCGCTGCGTGGCCCGGTCGGCTGAGGCACCACGGCTAGTAGAGAGCGCGAGCGCCTGTCGTCAGGCTTGCGTTGGCGGCACGACTGACGTGGGGCTGGCGACCGACGTGCGACCTCCGTAGGAGGCGACCAACGCGTCGGCCACAGTCGCCGCATCAGCATCGGCCAGTTCTGCCGGGTACTCCGGCAGCAGGTCGTCCCATACGACCATCCACGACCCGTACAACTGGGCCTGGCCCTCGGGACGGGCAAAAAACCAGACGTGCAGGTGCGCGCCGCCATCGCCGATGCGGTAGACGTGTGCGCGTGCGATGTGCGGCAGGGCTTGGACGTGGCGGGCCAGATGCGTGGTCAGCCGCCCGAGCGCGGAGGCCAGCTGCTCCGGGAGATCCTCCAAGTCGTAGTGAGCCCGCGGATGCAGCATGAGCACGAGCGGCACGCCGACTCCGGTGACCCGGGTCAGGCGCCAGTGGTCGTCGAACCAGATTCCGTCGTCCCGGCTGCGGCAGGACTCGCAGTCCGAAGGATCCTCTCCGTGCCGGGCCGGTTCGGGCACCACCGGCGGGCGCAGAGCCGCAACGCGCAACCCGTCTTGCTCGAACGGACTGATGTCCCACCCCGTCATGCGGGAGAGCGGTAGCCGACCCTCACCGTCGGCGGCCGCGACCGCGTGCGTATAGAACTCCTCTGGACTCATCGCCACGAGCGAAGGTTAGGTCATGGCAGTTTGTCGCGACGCCGACGACCGGCCTTCATGATCGCTAAGCATGCAGAATCTCGGCCTAGTACGACTCGATGAAGTGATCCGGTGGGACGTCCGGACGCCCCGGAACCGGGCGCTGCGTTTCCGCCCATCTCCCGAGACCGAATACCGCGTCAGCGACGTCGCGCCAGAACGCACCGGCACCGACGTTTTCGTGCTGGAAGCCGATCGACCACGGTCCCTCATGTCGTGAGAGCACGTCAATCGCCAGCAACCGGCCGATGCCCTCGCGGCGCACCACCGGAGCGACCCAGAAACCCACCATCGATCGCCGGTCCGCGACCAGGCCGTCAACCACGGCGAATCCAAGCGGTGCCTGTTCACCGGACTTGGGATGAGCCCGCCACGCCAGGTACCCCGTCCCATTAGACGAGGGAAATTCCTTAAGCTGCGCCGCTTGGTATCGGCCGTCCGCGTATGGCAGCGCGTTCACGATGATGGCGAGATCGTGCCGAAATAGTTGCCACAACCAGGCGACGATTCGCCACTGGTCATCCGACACCGTGCGAACGCTGACCCCAGGTGAGTACGCCACGGAGTCAGGCCCCGCCACACTCTCGGAATTCACCCGGCAAATCTAACGCGTAGTGCCCGCCAACTTCGAACGCGCGTTCCCGTGCACCGCAATCTTCCGCGTCAAGATTTCTGGCACACCCGGCAATATCAGTCCGGAGTCGTGAGCTTGGAGGTCTGACGGTGCGCAAGCCGGCGAAGCGGTTTCGAGGTTCGCCGCCTGGCGGGATCCCGCGGCGCTGAGCAATCCCATTCCCGCGTGGGCCGAGCACGGCGCAGAACGCAAAGTGGTTCCGTACAGCGTCGCCACCGACATGGACTCACCCAACCCGGACGATCTTCGACCGGCTCGAGGCCCACGGGCGAACCTGGAAGGTCTACATCATGGAGCCGATGCCGATCTCGTTCACCGGGGTGATCCACTACCCCCGGCTGAAAGACCGGCTGGCCACCCGCTTCGTGCCCTTCGCCGAGTTCGAAAAAGACGCTGCAGCGGGCGCGCTGCCGGACTTCTCGCTCATCGAGCCGAACATGCTGGGCGGGCACGGTGACTACCACCCCGCGTTCGGGCGGTCGTTTTCTGACGCGGTGGACCTGGCGATGGACAACCCGTCCGCGATGCTGGCCGGCGAGGCATTCCTGCAACGGGTGTTCACCGCCTACCGTTCCGCCACCTCACTGACGGGCCCGAACGTGTGGAACACCCCCCTGCTGATCGGCTGGGACGAGCCGGGCGGCACCTACGACCACGTCCCTCCCGGGCCGGTCCCGCCACCGGACCTATCCGCACCCCCGGGCGAGTTCGGCTTCACCTTCGACCGCTCCGGCTACCGGGTACCGGCCATCCTCGTCTCCCCGTGGATCGAACCGGGTTCCGTCTACAACGATGAATACCGGCACACCTCCCTGATCGCCACGCTGCGCAAGCGCTGGGGACTCGGTGAGGCATTCACGCAGCGGGACGCCTCGGCCGGCACCTTCGAGCACGTCTTCTCCCTCGACACGCCCCGCGACCCAGACACCTGGGCGACCGTCACGACCCGTCCGGTACCCGACTGGACGATGGACCCCGACGTGGTGGGCCAGGCGTTGAGCACCCTGGGCAAAGGCATCGCGCCCGCGCTCATCGCCCAGGCCCAGGAACTGGGAGTGCCACTCCCAGCCGAACTCGAGAATCCCGCAGCCGACCTTCCACCCCGGCGCATCATCGGCGTCCTCAGGCAGATCGCCGGCCACTTCTTCCCGCTCCTAGCCACAGACACGACTGCCGGCAGATGAACTCGGGCTTTTAGACGAGAGATCCTGGGAAGAAACCGCGAGGCGGTGTCGGATGGGGGCAGAGGTGTTCGTAGCAAGGGTGAGCGGCCGCCCACGAGGGCGCCCCACCACCCAAGGAGAAGGAAACCGCGATCATGAAACTGACGACCACCACGCAGGTCTCCGTCGATGGAGTGGTCCAGGGAAACGGCGGGCGGGACGAGACTCGCAGCGGCGGATTCGAGCGCGGCGGATGGGCCAGGCCGCTGTTCGACAGCGAGGCCATGACGTTCCTCGACCAGACCTACCAGCGCGCCGACGCGTTCTTGTTCGGCCGGCGGACCTACGAGCTCTTCGCGCGCTACTGGGGCGTGAGGGAGGATCTGGGAAACCCCATCGTGGGTGCCTTGAACACAAAGCCCAAGTACGTCACATCGAACACGCTCACCGAAACGCGATGGGCGAACACGACCGTCCTCTCCGGTGACCTCGCGGCGGCCGTCGGCGAGCTGAAGGCCAAGCCGGCGGGTGAGCTGCAGGTGCATGGCAGCGGCGCACTGACCCGGTGGCTGCTCGAGAACGACCTCGTCGACGAGATGAATCTGCTCATCGTCCCAGTGGTCGTCGGCCAGGGCACGCGGCTGTTCCCCGACACCGGCCCCGACATAGCCCTTGACCTGGTCGAATCGCGAGCCTTCCCGAAGGGCATAACGATCCAGGTCTATCGGCCGGCCGGGCGCCCGCAATATGCAAGCGGGTGAAGAACGTGACATGGGTGCCGCACTGGACGACCGACCGGCTCCAGCCATATGGCCAAGACCCACACGAAGTGTGTCCGCTCCGGCGGGGGGTGGCGCGTCAGGCCGGAAGGTCCTTGAAAGAAATCGGGGAGGCGGTGTCGGATCGGGGCAGAGGCGTTCGTAGTAGGGGTGAGTGCCCTACGAGGGGCGTCCCCAACGACAGGAGATGACCATGCAGTATCTGTTTTCCGTGATCCACGACGCCCCCGACTTGGCCACCCCGGACGAGATGGCGGCCATCGACGTGTTCAACGACCGGCTCCACTACGAGGGCTACTGGGTCTTCGCCGGCGGCCTCGGGGTGCCCACCAATGCCACCGTCGTCGACAACCGGCGCGGGGAGGCGATGATCACCGACGGCCCCTTCGTCGAGACGAAGGAGTACCTCGCCGGCTTCTGGATCATCGACGCCCCTGACCTCGACGTGGCGCTCAAGCTGGCCGCCGAGGGGTCGAAGGCCTGCAATCGGAAGGTCGAGGTGCGCCCGTTCCTGTGAGCGTGATCGACGTCCCCGAGGCGATTACCCGGGCCCACCACGAGCAGTGGGCCCGGGTGGTCGCCGCCCTGGCCCGGCGTTTCGGTGACCTCGACATCGCGGAGGAGGCGGCGGCCGAGGCGTTCGCGACCGCGGTCGAGCGCTGGCCGGCCGACGGCGTACCTCCCAGCCCCGGCGCCTGGCTCACCACGACCGCCAACCGCAAGGCCATCGACCGGATCCGGCGCGAGAACAAGCGCGACGGCAAGCAGAAGGAGGCTCAGATGGTGTACGACGACGACCCGCCAGAGCCTCTGGGCGCCATCGACGACGAGCGGCTCCGGCTGATCTTCACCTGCTGTCACCCGGCGCTCGCGATGGAGACCCGCGTGGCACTGACGTTGCGTATGGTCGGTGGTCTGACCGTGCCCGAGATCGCCCGTGCCTTTCTGGTGCAGGAGACCACCATGGGGCAGCGGATCACCCGCGCGAAGGCCAAGATCAAGGCGGCTCGCATCCCTTATCGGGTGCCGTCCGCACAAGATCTCCCGGCACGCGTCTCCGGCGTACTCGCCGTCCTCTACCTCGTCTTCAACGAGGGCTACTTGGCGACCGGCCCCGACACGGATCCCGTACGTAACGACCTGACCGCCGAGGCGATCCGGCTCACCCGACTGATCCGTGCCCTCGTGCCGGAGGACGGTGAGGTGGCCGGGCTGCTGGCGCTGATGCTCCTCACCGAGGCGCGCCGCACCGCCCGGGTTTCGGCGAGCGGCGAACTGGTCCCGCTCGACGATCAGGACCGTGGGGCCTGGAACGCGGCGTTGGTCGCCGAGGGTCATCGTCTGGTGCGCGAGCGCCTAGCTGCCGCAGCCGCCGGGGTGGCTCCCGGCCGCTATCAGATCCTCGCAGCGATCAACGCCGTGCACACCTCCGCCCGCGACGCGCGCGACACCGACTGGGCGCAGGTCGTCGCCCTCTACGACCAGCTCGTCCGCCTGGATCCATCGCCGATCACCGCGCTCAACCGGGCCGTTGCGGTCGCCGAGCTTGACGGCCCGGAGGTGGCACTGGCGGCCGTCGACCGTCTCGAGGACACGTTGGCCGGCTATCACGCCTACCATGCGACCCGCGCCGACCTGCTGCGCCGGCTGGGCTGCAGCCATAAGTCGCGCGCGGCGTACGACAAAGCCATCGAGCTGGCGGGCAACACCGCCGAGACCGCTTACCTGATCCGCCGCCGCGACCAGCTGGGGTAGGGAAGATCCCGTTAGCTTCGAACGGTGTTCCGGTGACACCACGATCAAGTGCGAGCGTCTCCGGCTCCTCGCCAACCGGGTTGTGCGCGAGCGCCGGGCGGCGTAGGCATGGTACCGGCATCAAACGTCGAGGGAGGGCGAACCATGCCTGGCCTGGACGACATCAAGGGGTTCGCCGACGATCACGACGAACAAGTGGATCAGGCGCTGGACAAGGGCGGCGAGGCAGCCGGCGAGAAGTTCGGCCACGCCGATCAGATCGACAAGGGCGTCGATTGGGCCCAGCAGCAGACGGGGTCCGGCGACTCGGCCGGCGCCGAGCAACAGGCACCCGACGAGCAGAATTGAGCTAGCACACACCCGCGATCAACCGGACGATCAAGCTCCAGGGTCTCGGCTCTGGCGGCTGCGAGCTGCCGCGCACCTTCAGGGTTGTCGGCAGCACAATTTGCCGCGCCGGACGGGACCGTGCTGTCGACAGCGGTGCGTGAGCGGCAACCCGCCACGTCGCGCACGAGCTGGCCGACATCGCAAAGGAACGCGCCTGAAGTCGCGGCGATCCAGGGCCGCCGAGGGAATTCCGAATCAGGCCGGGGACACGACGATGTGCTTGACGTCTGCCATGTAGCGCCCGGCGGCCGCGGAGGCCTCGTCGGGGGAGCTGCCGCGTTCTCGGCTGTCCATGTACGCGGCGTACCAGTCCCACCAGTTGTGCGGAGGAGCGACCGCCTCGAACGCGCCGTGATGTTCGGACGTCTCGCGCAGTAGCTGAGCGAGGGCCTCTACGTCCATCGCTTACACCCGCCCCGGAAGCCGTTCGGTGATCTCCTGCACCAGCCACCGGTTGCCGTCGGGATCGGCGAAGGACACGAAGCTGTTGTACGAGCGGTGCTCGGGGTCGGGGCCCGGCACCTGGCCCTTGCCGGGTTCCCGGTGGAAGACCTCGCTGACGTCGGCGCCGCGGCTGATCAGGTCGGCGCGAGCGACGTTGATATCGTCGACGACGAGAAACATGCCCTGTAGGGAACCGGGTGTCATGGACGTCGTGCCCTGCCCGAACTGGATCGAAGCCGGCGAGCCCGGTGGGGTGAACTGCACCGTTCGGGAGTGCTCAGTGGGTTTGAAGTCGATGTCCAGGCGCCATCCCAGGGCCTGGTAGAAGGCCTTGGCGCGATCGACGTCGGCGACCGGCAACGTCGTGACCTCGAACCGCATCGGCACGGTGTCGGGCGCGCCGTTCGCCGCGACGTCACCGCTGGCCTGGGTTGCACTCATCGGATACCTCCTCCACGGGCTGCTGATGAAACTAATACTGTCCGCCGTCGCCCCGTCGCCCCGTACAACTCCCTGGTCGGTCCCGGCCACGCGCGCGCCGCACGAGCTCAGCCGGACGTGATGACGAAAGCCTCGGCGCTCCCGTCCGGGAAAGCAATGTCGGCGGTGCGATCGGTGATGCGCTGCGGTTGCCGGAGGATCTGGTACATGCGAGGTTCCGTGAGGACGCCGGCGCCGGACGCGTCGACGTCCAGTCCGTGTGCGTCGCCGGGCGCTCGGCCGTCGAGACTTACGTGGAAGCGCACCGGTACTCCGGGTTGCGCCGGCGCCATGACCAAATGCAGGTCGCGGGCATGGAAGCGGGTGACGATGCGTGTGTCGGGCCGGTCGGCCGTGATCCGGTCCTGATGAATCGTCCACGGCGCCTTGCTCCGGCAGGCTGCTGATATGCGGGAAACCGGTCATCGTTAACCTCCGCTTCGATCGCCGAACGAAAGGAAGATCAACGCAGCCCCGAGCGCGTACTCGGCGGCCGATCTCGTGGGCAACATCCGGCTGGACTCGTCGCGGATGAGCGGGCGCCGAAGTGTGGCGGTGTTCGGTGACATGGCGAATGCTCCTTGGGTAGAGATGCGCGTCGGCTCGATGGGTACGTTGCCGCCAGCCGACGGGCGTCGCGCCAGTAGGACACCCCGGCCCAGCACCGACCAGGGTGCTCGCGCGCAGGCTTCAGGAGGAGCCATGACCGAAGTGCCCAGCCCCGGCACTCAACGTGAACCAGCACTGTTCGGACAGACGGTCGTCGTGATCGGAGGAAGCTCCGGTATCGGTCTGGAGACCGCCCGGCAGGCGCGAGAGGCAGGGGCCCAGGTCATCCTCACCGGCCGCGATGTTGACCGCCTCCAGCGAGCGGCGAAAGACGTGGACGCCCTGAGCACCGCCGCCTTCGACGCCCTGGATTTCGCCCGTCTCGAGCAGTTCTTCACCCAGCTGCCCGAACCGATCGACCACGTGATGGTCAGCGGCAGCGGGCCGCAGTATGCGCCGTTGACCGAGATCGACTTTGCCCAGGCCCGCCGCGACATGGAGCAGCACATGTTCGTCCCGATTCAGGTTGCCCGCCAGGCGATCGGCCGGGTGCGGCCGGGAGGGTCACTGGTCCTGATCGGCGGCACCGGCGGACGCCGCCCGGCCGTCGGCACGGCCACCATCTCGACACTGACTGCTGGGCTTCCGGCGCTCACCCGAACCCTCGCCCTCGAGATCAAGCCGATCCGGGTCAACCTCGTGGCGCCCGGCTTCGTCGACACCGCGCTATCGGCGGCGCTGCTCGGCGATCAGCTCGACGCACGACGCGAGGAGCTGCGCTCCACGCTCCCGATCGGGCGGGTTGTCGGACCCGAGGATGTCGCCGCGGTAGCGATCCATCTGATGATCAACACGGCAGTGACCGGTGCAACGTACGACGTCGACGGGGGCCAGCAGCTTCTCTGATCCGCCTGCGCGCGAACCGACCGGGATCGAGAGACAGAATCGGTGGTGATCCGCGGCGGTTCCGCCTCAGCTGCGACGAGCGGTGACGATCCAGGCGCGGGAGTTGAACCAGACACCGTCATCGTTCAGGTGCGCGCCGAGTGCCTGGCGAAGCCGCCGGATCGCACGCGCCGCGGCGGTGGGGTCCAGCTGCTTGAGAGCTTCGCTGGTGCAGGTGAAGCCGCGGACCCAGTCGAGTGCGGCGGCCAGGTCCGGTCCGTAGTAGACGGGCTCGTCGACGTCGGTGAAGGTGACGTCGGTGAATCCCGCAGTCTGCAGGAGCTTCGTCACGGCCGGTGGATCGGCGAGTGAGAACGGATCCGGTCCCGCGGACGCGGGGGTTGCTGCCGCGTCGGATCCGCCCAGGGACTGGCGGATAGCGACCTCCCACTCGTTGCGGTCGGGGGTTTGCCAGACCATCATGACCAGCCGCCCGTCCGGGCGCAGCGCCAGCCTGATGTTGGCGAACGCTGCGCCGGGGTCGTCGAAGAACATCGTGCCGAACCGGCTGATCGCGACGTCGAAGCGCCCGGGCGGGAAGCGAGAGACCTGCGCGTCGGCCCGCTCGAAGGCGACGTTGCTCAGCTGCTCTGCCCGGGCCAGCTCGCGGGCACGCTCGATCGCGGGCGCGGAGACGTCGACCCCGAGCGCGCTCCCCGCCGGGGCAGTGCGCGCGGATTGCCGGGTTGTCTGCCCGGTCCCGCATCCGATGTCGAGTACGTGGTCGCGGACTTGGATACCGCAGGCCCGGCGCAGTACCTCGTTATGCCGGCGCAGTTCGGCGTCGTAGCCCATTGGAGCCGGGCGCTGCTGGTGATCGGCGTTCGCCATAGCCAGCACCCGCCGTCAGGCGGGCCCGCGCCGGCGACCGACGGGAACCAGTCCGTGCTGGGCGGCGTATGCGTCGAGGCGGTCCGCCAGCTCGCGCGGGCGACTCAGGGCAGGGGTGTGCCCGCCGTCGATCTCATCAGGGGTGATGCCCAGCCGCTCGCGGGCGACGCGGCTGAGGAAACCGGGAGGGAACAGGCGGTCGTCGCGGCATATCACGACGCGCGTGGGCACGTCGGGCCAGGCCAGCAGCGGCGACGGTTCCGCCATCCGGGCCTCGGACTGGCCGCGTGACCGGCTTAGCGCTTGGGCGGCCAGCTCCGGCGCGACGTCTTGGTAGAACAGGGCGATCTCATCGTCGTACTGCTCCCGCACCTCGTCCTCGTATCTCGTGCCGGACCAGTAGTCGGCGGGCGCCTCGCCCGGCGCGGGAATCATGGGGGCGACCAGGACGAGCAACTCCACGGGCACCCGGTCGCAGACCAACGGTGCGGTGAGGCCAC
>JBKPQM010000139.1:0-9885 GCA_046734095.1 Actinomycetota bacterium
CGTTGCGGCCGAAGACAGTCCGGTTGAGCAGCACCCACAGCGCACCGAAGACGACCGCCGCGATGATGACGGGTGTGCGGATGCCGAGCACCGAGCCGTTGGCGAGTGAGTCGAGGGTGGGGCTGTAGACGGGCTTGCTGGACCCGTCGAGGATTACGCGCAGCAGACTGGGCAGGATGGTGAAACTGGCCAGCGTCACGATGAAGAAGTTCATCTTCGCCTTGGCGATGAGCACGCCGTGGCCGAGTACTCCGATCGCCAGCGCCACCGCCAGCGTGAGCAGCACGACCGGCCCGTCGGCGAAGCCCCAGCCGACCATGAGGAACACCAGCCCGCCGACGAAGCCCTGCATGGCACCTGTCGAGAGGTCGAAGCCGACCTGGAGCACCACGAACGTCTGCCCCAGCGCCATCACCAGCACAGCGGCGTACGTCGCGAGCTGGACCATGAGGTACGGGCCGTTGCGCAGCTGAGGCAGGAACGGCAGCGCTCCGAGGAACATCGCGAGCACGATGGCGAAGAAGAGCCCTTGCTGGCGGACTGGGCTCGCGGCCGGCCTGCGGGCCGGCTCGGTCACTACGGTCGAGGCGACGGGTGAGGTCGTAACGGTCATAAGACGCGCTCCTCGAAGTGGGATCCGAGCGAGGCGGCGAGCACCTCGTCCTGGGTGACGCGGCTGGTAGGCCGGTCCAGAACGACCCGGCCGTCGCGCAGGACTACGACGCGGTCGGAGATCTCGAAGAGCTCCTCGAACTCACTGCACACGGCGACCACCGCACTGCCGCGTGCTGCCGCCTCGGCCAGTGCCGCATGGATGGCGCCCCGCGCCGAGGCGTCGACGCCCTGCGTGGGCTCGTCGGCGACCACGACCTTCGCGTCCTTGGACAGTGCCCGCCCGACGACGAGCTTTTGCTGGTTGCCGCCGGACAGGAGCGCGGCATGCATGTCCAGGTCGGGCGGGCGCACTTCGAAGCGTTCGATCACTGCTCGGCTCTCGGACCGTTCCGACGCCCGCCTCCGGAACGGTCCGCGGCGCACCGACCCATCCTCGTGTCCGAGCAGCAGGTTGGCCGACACGGACTGGTTGCCCAGGATGGCGGTAACCTGCCGGTCCTCGGGGATGTAGCAAACCCCGGCCTCCTTGGCAGAGCGGATGTTGCCTAGCCGGAACGGGCGGTCCTCCACCAGGACGCTCCCTTCCGCGGCGTGGGCGCCGGCGAGGACGGAGGCCAGACGAGACCGGCCGCTCCCGCTCTGGCCGGCGATGCCGACGATTTCCCCGCTGTGCACGACGAGCTCGTCCACGGACAACCCTCGCCAGCCGCGCACGCCGCGCGCTTGGAGGACGATGTGGCCGCGGTCGGGGCGGTGCGCGGGCCGGTCGGCCCGCTCCTCGGCAGAGAGCAGTCGGACGATGCGCTGCTCGGTGTCTGCCCCGACGGGGCCGGTGTGGCTGACCAGGCCGTTGCGCAGCACCACGACGTCGTCGGCGAGTTCGAGCACATCGCGGAGCCGGTGCGACACGATCACAACGGTGCCACCGGAGCCGACGAAGCCCCGGATGAGCGAGTGCAGCGCCTGAACGCCATCCTCGTCGAGTACCGCGGTCGGCTCGTCCAGCATCAGCACGGCGGGCTTCCTCGCCATCGCGGACGCCAGTTGCACCAGTTGCCGAGACGACTTGCTCAGCGTCGAGGTGATCTGCTCCAGACTCGACTCGGGCAGCAGGCCGGCCAGGTGCTGCGCGGCCAGGCGCCGGGCCGCCCGATCGCGCAGGAACGGTCCGCGGCTCGCCTCGGGGCGAGCAAGGCTAACGTTCTGCCACACCGCCAGGTGACCAGCCACGGTCGGTTCCTGAGGGACGAGCGCGACCCTCGCGCGCCGGGCGTCGGCCATGCTGCGCACCACTCGGCCGTCCGGCCCGGCCACCCGGCCGTCGGTCGGTTCGAGCAGCCCGGAGACGACTTTCAGCAGCGTGGTCTTGCCCGAGCCATTGGCCCCGACCACCGCGGTGACGACGCCGGTTCGGAACGAGGCGTCGACGCCGGCGAGGGCCAGCGTGGCGCCGTACCGCTTGGTCACTCCGGTGACTGTCACCGCGGCCGGGTACGCCGATGGGTCCTCGAGGGTGTGCATGGCGTCAGAACGTCGACGGGATCTTGACGTAGGTCTGGCGCTGGGTCCAAGGCACGTAGTCGGCCACGTTGTCCTTGGTGTAGATCGCGCCGAGCGGCGCCTGCACCACCGCGTTGTCGAGCTTCTCGCCGGTCAGCGCGCGAGTCACCAGCCCGGCCATCGCCGTGCCGTACTTCAGTCCGTCCAGGTCGTAGGTCAGTGCGAGGTGGCCGGACTTCACCTGGTCGACGTTGGTGTCCTCGCCGGCCATGGTGGCGATGCGCACCTTTCCCGCGAGCCCGGCCTGCTTGGCGGCGGCGATGGCGCCGGTCGCCGAGGCCGAGTTGTAGACCACGAGGGCAGCCAGGTCGGGGTACTTCTGGAAGATCGTCTGCGCGACCCGCTGCGCATCCGGGGCGTCGTCCTTCATGTTGCGCTGGTTGTCCGGGTTACCGACCAGAGTCAGACCGCCGGCCTCGAGGCCCTTCACCGCGCCGCGGACGGCGGCATTGATGTTGTCGGTGGGGATCCCGGACAGGACGGTCGCCTTGCCGCGCCCGCCCGCCAGCTCGGCGAGCGCCTTGCCGGTCGCCTCGCCACGGGCCTCGTCGGGGAAGGCGACCTTGCCGGTGACATTCAGCCCACCGAGGTCCTGGAAGGTGAAGATGGGGATGCCGGCCTTCGTCGCCGCAGCCACGCCGGGTCGGATCGCGTTGGCGTCCAGCGGGAACGTCACGATGGCATCGACGTGCTCGGCGATGCCCTCGTTGATGCGTTGGTTGGCGGCCGCGAGGTCGATCTGGTTCTGCGCGTTGAGCTGGAAGACCCGCACCATCACCGCGCCCCGCTTGTTCAGCTCCGCGGCGAGCCCTTGGGCGATGCCGTCGAGGAGCGCGTTGCCGGGAACGCCGTCGACGTACA
The DNA here is from genome assembly GCA_046734095.1 of Actinomycetota bacterium. Taxonomy (GTDB): domain Bacteria; phylum Actinomycetota; class Actinomycetes; order Mycobacteriales; family Jatrophihabitantaceae; genus DASXRA01. The sequence continues at coordinate 3,037 of JBKPQM010000139.1, forward strand.
GGACCTTCTTGCCCGCCAGGGAACCCGAGGTGTCCACCGTGGCATCAGCGGCCTTCTTTCCGCTGGACGAGCCGGCGGAGCCGGTGGAACAGGCCGCGATCGAGAGGGCGGCGAGGCCGGTGACGAGGGGAACGGCGAGGTGTCGCTTCATCTGGATCTCCGTCTTCATCAGGGGCTCGGTGCCGTCCGGTGGGCGATTGCTTGGAACCGGATCAGAGCAGCGACGGTGGGCACGGTCACTGGGCGGAGCGCCCAACCACGCAGAGCCGACTGGGCATGCCGCCCCCGGTCGGCCGCGGATCGAGAGCACGGGCCGGCTGGGCCCGCGGACGAGGCGGCCGACGTACCCGGCAGGCTTCGGAGGGCCGACGATCGGCGGCACCTGGGCAACATGCCCAGCTCTAGGTCTGATTCTGGGCACAGCGCCCGGTGACCCGTGCCACACTCTGGGCCTAACGTCGTGCCTTCACACCGGCCGGCTGACCCCGCAAAGAGAGCAGCGACCATGCTGAGGTTGGGAATCGATGTCGGGGGCACTAACACCGATGCCGTCCTCGTCGCTGGCAACCGGGTGCGCGCGGCCACCAAGACATCGACGACAACGGACGTGACCGGCGGGATCGTCTCGGTTATCGATGACCTGAAGTCGCTGTCGGGCTTCGACGCGGCCGAGGTCGACGCGGTGATGATCGGCACGACGCACTTCATCAACGCGCTGGTCGAAGGCGACCGGCTCGCCCCGACCGCGGCGATCAGGTTCGGCCTGCCGGCGACCAGCGCGCTTCCGCCACTGGTCGACTGGCCGCAGCGGCTCTGCTCGGCCGTCAGCGGGCTCGGCTACCTGTGCCACGGTGGCCACGACTACGACGGCACCCGGATCGACGACTTCGACGAGCCGGAGTTCCGGGCGATCCTCGACAAGGCCGCGAAGGCGGGAGCGCGGTCCTTCGCGATCTCGTCGGTGTTCTCCCCGGTCAACGCGGAGTTCGAGTTGCGTGCCGCGGAGATCATCGCGGAGGAACTGCCGGGTACTCCGGTGAGCCTGTCCCACGAGATCGGCCGCATGGGCTTGCTCGGCCGCGAGAACGCGACCATCGTCAACGCCGCGCTGCGCGAGCTGGCCGACCACGTCACGACCGGCCTGGCCCGCTCGGTGACCGGAAGCGGGATCAACGCACCCGTCTTCCTCAGCCAGAACGACGGCACCCTCATGGACGTCGACTACGCCCGGCGCTACCCCGTGGCGACGTTCGCTTCCGGCCCCACGAACTCGATGCGCGGAGCAGCCTTCCTCTCCGATCGGCTCGACTGCGCCGTCATCGACGTCGGCGGCACGACCACGGATGTGGGCATCCTGCAGAACGGCTTCCCGCGCGAGGCGTCCACCGACGTCGCCGTCGCCGGCGTGCAGACCAACTTCCGGATGCCCGACGTGCTCTCCGCCGGTATCGGCGGCGGCAGCCTGGTGACGGGGGAGGCGCACGACCTGCGTGTGGGCCCGATCAGCGTGGGGTACCGCCTCAACCGACAGGCGCTCGTCTTCGGCGGCGACACGCTCACTGCGACCGACATCGCCGTCGCGGCCGGGCTCGCCGACATCGGCGACCGCGACCGCGTTGTTGGCCTCGACCGCGATTTCATCTGCGCCGTCGTGGCGTACGTCGCCGACCGCCTGGCCGACGTCGTCGACCGGACGCGGATCTCGGCCGAGCCTGTACCTGTCGTCGCTGTGGGTGGGGGCAGCTTCCTCGTCCCCGACACCCTCGCCGGCGCGGCGTCGGTCGTGCGGCCCGAGCACTACGCGGTGGCCAACGCCATCGGTGCCGCGATCGCCGAGGTCGGAGGCGTGGTCGACCGGGTGTTCTCCGTCGCCCCCGGGCAGCGCGACGTCGTGCTCGACGAGGCGCGGCAGGAGGCGGTCGACCGCGCGGTCGCCGCGGGCGCCCGCCCCGGCTCCGTGCGGGTCGTGGACATCGAGGAGGTGCCGCTGGCCTACCTGCCCGGCAACGCCACCCGGATCCGCGTCAAGGCGGCGGGTGAGCTGAGCCTGGGCGGCCACCATGCCTGACGCCGCGGTGCGGCGGGCCGCGCCCGAGGTGCTCCGCCGGTTTACCGAGGAGCACGTCGCCGCGCTGGCAGCCGGGGCCACCCTGCTGGGCTCCGGCGGTGGAGGGTCCGTCGGCATCGGCGCGCAATTGCTGCGGCACGAACTGCGCGACCGGGCGGTCGACGTCGTCGCCGCGCGCGAGCTGCCCTCGCAGGCCCGGGTCGTGCACGTGGGTGTGGTGGGCGGACCGGACGTCATGGCCGAGCGGCTGATCGACCCGAAGGATCTCGCCCTGGCCGGGAGAGCGGTCGTCGACACGGTCGGCGGGCGGCTCGACGCCGTCGGGGTCATCGAGATCGGCGGCCTGAATGCGATGGTCGCCGTCCTCGGCGCCGCCGAACTCGGGGTGCCGATCGTCGACGGTGATCTGATGGGACGGGCGTTCCCCAGCATCAGGATGACCACGCTCGCGGTCGCCGGGCACCAAGCCACGCCGATGGCCCTGGTCGGCCCGTCCGGGGCCACCGTAGTCGTGTCGAACAGCTCACTGGGATCGACCGAGTCACTGCTCGTGGCCACGGTGTCCGCGATGGGCGGGGCGGCCGCGATGGCGCTGTACCCGACCACGGCACAGGTCCTAGCGGCCGTGGGGGTCCGCGGCAGCCTGTCGTCGTGCTGGGCGCTCGGCGCAGCCTACCTCAGCGCCGAAGCGGACGACGAGAGGCTGCTCGTCTCCGGGCTCGGCGGGCGCCTTCTCTTCGACGGTCGGGTCGACGAGATCCGTCCCCGCCGAGGTCGCGCACCGGGCAGCATCACGCTGACCAACCACCACAGCGGGTCGAGCGCGCGCATCGATCACCTCGACGAGTTTGTTGCCGCCACCTGCGACGGCCTCACCGTCGCGGCGACGCCGGACGTCATCGTCGCGCTGGACCCGAGAAGCCGGACGTCGCTGCGCACCGACCAGGTGCGCCTCGGGCAGCCCCTGGTGCTGTTCGCGCTGGCGCCGCTGCACACCTGGCCCGACTCGGCCGATCGCGTCGTCGGGCCAGCGGCGTTCGGTCTTGACCTGGAGCTGGCCCGATGACCAGCCAGCCCCGAGTGGCAGACCTGCTCCTCGACCCCATCCTCGCCGGCGCCCGGATCGTCGCGGGCGCGGCGGGCATCGAAGCCGCTGTCAACGACGTGCACTGGTTCAACGGCTCCCTCGACGGGGTCGAGAGCAACCTGGTGATGTGTGTCGAGACGCATGTGACGCCGCCGTACCGCCTCGACGCGCTCGTCCGGCGTGCCGAGCAGGCCGGCGCCGCAGCACTGCTAGTGGTGGCCGGACCGGCGCGCCCACTGCTGTCGAGCGTCCGGTTGGCCAACCGGCTGCAGATCCCGGTGCTCTGGATGGAAGACGCCGAACCGGTGCCGCTGATGCAGGAGCTCACCGCCCGCGTCCGCGCGCCCGAGCAAGTCCGCGCCCGCACGGTCGAGCGGCTACTGCGCCAGCTGAGCACCAAACGCTCGGGCCACGACATCCTTGCCTCGGCAGAGGCGGTGCTGTCCGCGAGGCTGTCGCTGGTGACCTCCGACGGCGCCTGTGTGCTGGGTACCCCCGTCGAACTCGACCCGCGCCTGCACTGGGACCAGCCGGTCGCGCAGCGCAGCGACCACCTGCTCGTGCATCCGGTGCTCGATCCCGACGTCAACCGCCTGGCAGCGTGGCTCGCCTGGCCGTTCGACAGAGCCGCGGACTCGCGGCTCGACGTCCTCGCCATGGGGCTGGCCATGACCGAGCCGTTCATCCGCTCCTGGCTATCGAGCCAGCGGGCGCAGGCCGACCGGGACTCGGTCTTCCAAGAACGCCTGCTCTCGGAGATCTTCGCCGGCCGTGAATCGGTGAGCCGGGACGTCGTCGAAGACGCTGTGTCGCTCGGCTGGCGGCTGCAGGACTGGCACGTCGGGCTGCATGTGACCGCCGACCCGTCCGGCAGGCGGGGTGATCCGGTCGCCGGACAGCTGTGCGCCGCGCTGGAGCGCCACGGGATCCACGTCGTCACCGCGGTCGACCGCGGCGACGGCTGGGTGATGTGGACCAGCTCCGAGTCCGAGCCGGCACCCGAGGACGCCCGGAGCCTGCTGCGCGCGGTGCGCCTCGTGGCGGCCGCCCTGCCCCGGGAGTGGGGTGTCGCCGCCGGCATCGGCCGACCGCACCGCGGCCCGAATGGTCTCGCGGAGACCCTGTCCGAGGCCCGCGACGCCGCCGACCTCGCCCGCAGCCACGACTTCCGTCCCGCGGTGGAGCACTCCGACGAGCTCGGCGTCGCCCGGCTGCTGGCGACCTGGCAGCGCTCGGACGTCACGCGCGCCTTCGCCGAGACTGCCCTGGCGCCGCTGAGCAACTCCCGGTCGCTGCTCACCACCCTGCGGGCCTATCTCGAAAGCGGCGGCTCGGTCGTGCTCACGGCCCAGGCTCTCGGCGTCCACCGCAACACCGTCAGCACTCGCGTGCAGCAGGTGCGCGACCGACTCGGCGTCGACCTCGACGACCCCAGCCAGCGCCTTGCCCTCCAGGTGGCCTGCCGTGCGCTCGGCGTCTGATTGGTCGCCGCGCACACCCGGGAGCGCCGCACGATGCACTCTGCACATTCCCGCGCCTCGTGGGTCTTCCTAACCTCCGAGACACTCAACCGTTAGGAGACGAGATGCACATCCGGGTCATCATCCCCGTCATCGGGGACGCGTTCGTCGAGCACGTCCGCACCGAGGTCACCGGTTGGGCGGCAACCGACACCAAGATCGATGTCGTGCCCCTGGAGCGCGGCACCGCCAGCATCGAGTCGGAGTACGACGAGGCGCTGGCCGGGCCCGGCATCCTTCAGCGCGTCGAAGAGGCCGCGGCCGACGGGGTCGACGGGGTCTTCATCACCTGCTTCGGCGACCCCGCCGTGCACGCAGCGCGCGAGATCATCGACGTGCCCGTCGTCGGTGGCTTCGAGCCCGCGATGCTCACCGCGCTCAGCCTCGGCGAGAGCGTCGGCATCGTCACTGTCTTGGCCAACGTCGTCCCGATGCTCCGCTCGCTCGCCCGCCGCTACACGATCGACCGGCGCGTCGGCGCGATCCGTGTCGTGGACATGCCCGTGCTCGGCCTCGAGGACCACGACGTATTGGTGGACCGGCTGTTCGAGCAGGCTTCCGACGCGGTCACCCAGGGTGAGGCGGACGTCATCGTCCTCGGTTGCACCGGCATGCTCGGCGTGGCGGCCGAACTGCGCGATCGGCTCGCCACCGCCCGCCTCGCCGTGCCCGTCGTTGACCCGACCGGGGCGGCGGTGACGTGGCTGGAGAGCTGCGTCCAGCTTGGGGTGTCGCCGAGCCGGACCACGTACATGCCGCCGCTGGCCAAGGACCGCAAGGGCTGATAGCGGGACCCGAATCGACCTCGCGGCCAGATCACACGCGGTGCCCATCACAGCACCCCGCCGCCTGCGGTGCGTACACCTCGCTGCCAAGAAGTGCGGCGTCGGCCCACGCTCGGGAGCACGCACAACGACACTCGCCCCTGCCGTCACGGCGCCGGACCGACGTTCCGTATTCGGCGTTGTGGCGACCTCGTGATTGTGCCGACCTTGGGGCTGGATCGCCTGCTGCGTAAGGGAATCCGCCGCGGGTAGGTCGGCACAGTCCCGTTGCTCGGGCTGATGCCTCTCGCGCGCCGTCCGGAGATGCGGTGACAGTGCCGGGAGCCAGGACGACGGTCGGGACCGGTTCATCACGGGCTGGTTCGCCGTGAACACAGGCGAAATTCGATTCGGCGGTGGCCGCCGGCGTGCTTGGGTGCGCCGATCCAGGTCCTCCGGCAACCCAGGACCGACAGCCTGTCGGCCCTCGTCGACGGGTCGTGATTGTGCCGACCAGCAGATGCCGAACCCCTTGCCAGTCAGCCGATTCGCTCGCGAGGTCGGCACAATCACGAGGTCGGCACAATCGGCGATCGCGCGTCGGCTGTCGCGGGGCCCCACCAGTGGCCGGCCACAGTCCGTGACACGTCGGACTGCCTCAAGTCCGTCACATCATCGGCGCATCCCGTTCGCGGGCGTTGCCACGACCGATCCGCATGTGCCTTACGTGCCTGTCGTGGCTGGTAACCAGAACTCCAGGGCCGCAGCGAGGGGACCTCAGATAATCTCGCCGACGTCGTCCCGGGCCCGGGTCGTGATGATGGTGCAGCTGCACAGCCATCGACCCGGATCGTCGTCGGCCTTGGAGTGAAGCGCGCGAGTTCGCGAAAATCCTGTTTGCCGAGACCAGCGAACTTGCACACCGGTCGCGTGTGAGACCTGGATACGCGGCGGGTCGGTCGAAACCTGTTGTCGGCGGACACGAAATCCCCTGACCGCACACGGGAGATCTTCATGACCGTTGAGATCTGTCGGCCCAGCCTGAGGTTCAATCCTGGTTGAGCATCGAGACAGTCAGTCTCGGCACACCTCGTGGTCGAGCCTCACGCAGTTCCTCGGCTGAACCGGCGCGTCACGGTTCGCGGCCATCGCACTTTGCCTGCTGACGGCTACGAGCGAGCGCCTGAGACGCCAGCTTCGACACGGAAAGTGACTGGGGAACCTGGACCCCAGGCACGCGGGATCCGCCGTAATGCCGACGTCGGCATTACGACGGTCATGCCGACCTCGCGGTTATGCCGACTACGGACGGGATCCCCTTGTGGCGCAAGGGATCCCGTCCGGACGGGGTCGGCATAACCGTCGCGCGTCGAGGATGGCTCGACCATGTTCCCCGCGAACTGCGCGTCG
>JBKPQM010000140.1:0-18163 GCA_046734095.1 Actinomycetota bacterium
CTGCACATGTTTCCCGACCACGTGACCCGCGGGGTCTTCGCCCGGCGGTTGCTGGCTGCAGGGCCCTCCGGTTACCGCCGTCGGCCTTTGATCAAGAAGGCGAAATGGTGGCTGTCGCAGCCACTTGTCCCTCTTGATCAGAGTTGTGGGGCGACGAAGTACCGAGGGTGGTGTTTCCCTTGCTGAGGGCCCCCCAACACGGCGCCGACAGCGATGTTGTCCCCTTGCGCCTTGCTGCCAAACAGCACCGCGACCAGCGTCACGACGCTTTCCGGGCATGGCTGTTCCCGTGGCGGCCAGAATGGTGCCGACCGCGACCGCGCCGACCTTGAACTCGGCGCCGAACCATTCCACGGCGTTTACGAACCACTAGCAGGCCACCCGCACTATCGCGGACCCGGGAACCGGGGACGTGTCCCAGCGTGTCGATTCACCGGCGAGGAGGACTACTCCCTTTCAACGCGACCGGGATAACGGACTCCGCCGCCGATCACCGGATGCCGAAAGTCACATTGACCGCGCTTCCGTGTTCGCGTGGCGGCGTCTCACAACTTGGCCCAAGCCGCAGGCTGACCAAAGCCTGGGAGCAGCGCCCCGCGTGGGGCACCGGTCTCGTCGAATCGGGTAGTTGTGGTCTCGACTGGTCACGCTGGTGAGGCCGAGGCCCGCGTCGAGCCGGCATGCGCGTGCCGCAGCCGGGCGGTCGTCCAGGCCAGGGCCAGCGTGAGCACGGCGGCTGCGACCGCGACGACGACGTAGGTCCACACGGGTGACCCGGTGTGGGTCACCACGGTCGTGGCCGGCGGCGGTCCCTGGTTTGAGAAGGTCTCGGGCGGCGGGGCCGGCATCGCGCCGGCCGTGGTGCTGCCCGCGAGGTAGGCCAGCGCGAGGGTCAGGCTCGCCAGAACGGATGCGGTGAGGCGATGTGCGGTGAGCATGTCGCACCTCCTTGGAAGTCTTCCCGCGGGGCGGGTCCCCGGCGGATGTGCGGTGAAGCACAGCACCGGCCGGTCGGAACTTGCTTGCATTCAGTCGAAGCCGTGCTTGGAAACGGCTTGGAGACACCACGTGCGCGCGTAGCTTCCGGCAGTCCCGTGGGGGAGGCGCATGCGTCGTGGGGCGCCGCGGCTACGCCGAGCGGCAAACGTTGCTATTTGACCCAGAGTTGGTCGTAGAGCGGATTGAAGGGCGTGCTCTGGTAATTGCCCACCCTGCTGGACGTGAACTGGTACGTCACGTCGCCTCCCAAAGTGACCCAGGGGGCCTCGTCGGTGACCGCCCGGTCGATTTCCGTCCACAGTCGTCGAGCCGCGGCGGGGTCGGTGAGCGCTGTGCGCCGGGCGGCTACTGCGAGATCGTCGATGTGTTCGTTGCAGAATCCAGGCGGGTTCAGGTACTCGGCCCGGCATGAGAGCAGCGGTTCGTAGTACGTGTCCGGCCCCGGGTAATCCGCGATCCAACCGTCGGGCGCGAAGACTTGCACGCCGTTGCGCGGGTCGTAGGGCAGGGCTTCGTTGTGCGGGGTGTCAGGCACAAGTCGGATAGAGGCTTTGTATCCGATGTCGCGCAGGACCTTGGCCAAACCCGCGGGTGCGCGCTCGGATGGCTGCCCGACTATCCCATAGACGGTGACCTGTGCGCCGCGTGTACCGGATTGCGCAACGAGGTGTTTGGCTTTGTTCAGGTCGGGCCCGTTGTACGGTTTCGGTCCGGCTCGCGTGTACGGGCAATACCACGCGTGGCCCGGAAAGTTCGGGGGGAGCAGCTGGCAGCTCGGCTCGACCAGCCCCGCGCCGAACACATCCGTGATGAGTTGCTCCCGGTCGACTGCGTAGTTGACCGCTTGCCGGGCCAGCTTGTTGTCGAATGGCGGGACTTGCGTGTTCAGCGCCACCCACCATTTGTCGGGACGTGTCAGTGCGTGCAGGCGATCTGGATCATGCACCCGAAGACCCGCGACGAGCGCTCCGAGCTTTGCAGAGTCCCCGCCGGCGACCGCGCCGACATCGACGGTGCCGGCACGCACCGCCTTGACCGCATCCTCAGCCCGGCTGTACTTGTGAAACTTGATGACGTCCGGGTAGCCCGCGGGCTGGGCGGCAAACGACCACTGGCGGAAGTACGGGTTGCGAATCAACGTGTCGAACGTGGTTTCCGTGGTGTGGACCGCCTTGTTGAACCGCTGGTGGGCCGCCTGGATCTGGTACGGGCCGGTGCCGGGTACCGGGGACCTTGCCACCTGCTTTCCCGACGTCCCCGGCGGTGCCGGGAAGACCAAACATGCCAGCTTGTGGAGGAAGTCCGCGTCCGGCGCGGTGAGTTGAATGCTCAGACGGTGGCGTACGTCGTCGGCGATCACGCCGCGGCTGAGGTCGCACGTCGTCGGGTGCGAGAGGCAATGGGCCGCCCCGACGACGCCGTTGAACAGGTATGGGTTAGCAGTTCTAGCGACGGTGAAGACGCGGCGGAACCCGCGGGTGAAGTCCTGAGCCTGAACGATTCGTCCTGTGGAGTAACGGATGCCTGTTCGCAGCGTGAAGGAGTAGGTCTTTCCGTCCTGGGAAACGGTAGGCATGCGGGCCGCCAAGTCGGGGACCAAGGTGAAGCCGGCGGCTCCGTTTGCCCCGCGGAACGCCACCAACCCGTCGTAGACGAAGCGCTCCCCCGCCGCCGTCCACCAGTAGTACAGGCTGGCGGGGTCGATGCCGGTGGAGCCGCCCGGGATATCAGTCGTGCCAACGGTGAGCGTCCCGCCGACATGGCCAGCGGACGCGAACGCTTGCGAGGCGACGTACACAGAGGAGCCGACCGTCGTCAGGGCCACCGGTGACGCGCCCACCACGAAACGACGGACATCCCGGCGCCTTAAATCGATACGCGCGACGGTCGCGGAATGCGACGCGGCAACCCACAGATATCGGCCGTCGCTGGCTACGGCTGTCGGCCCGTCGCCCACGTCTGGAATCGTGTCGACGGTGGCGCCGGTTGCCGGGTCGATTCGGCTGACTGATTGTTCCAAGGCATTGGCGACCCAGACGGAGCCGTCGACAACGGCCAGGCCGGCTGGTCCGGCGCCCACCTGGATCGGCGCGCGGACGATTCCGGTGTGCGGGTCGACTTGGGACACGGTGCGGTCGAAGCCGTTCGCGACCCACACCGAATCGGCGTTGACGGCGGCTATGCCGCTGGGCCGTCCGCCTACCTCGATCGGCTTTCCTACGTCGTACGAATCGGGGTCGATGCGCTGCACGGTGTCATCGCCCGTATTGGCAACCCAGACGCCGCTCGGCCCGGCCGCTATCGCGCCGGGCTGGTTGCCGACTTTGATCGGCTCGCCGACCACTCGATTCACGGCCGTGTTGATGCGGTCCACCGTGCCGTCCGCCGCATTGACCACCCAAACGGTTGAGCTCGTAGCGGCGATCGCTACCGGATCGCCAGCGACCAGGATCTCCCGCACGACCTCGTGGGTGCGTGGATTGATGCGCATGACGGTGTTAGTGCCGCCGTTGGCGACCCACACAGAACCATCGGCATATGCGATGGCGGTGGGGCTCTGGCCAACAGGCACGGCATCGTGCAGGCTGCCGTCGGCGTGAACGACTCCCGCGCTGTTCGGTGGTAGCGCCTTGAGGCTGCTCTGCTCTCCATGAGTCATCACGACGGCGACGGCTGTACCGGCTGCGACGACCGCCGCAACCGAGGCGGCCAACAGGCGCCGGCGCCGTCGGGGCGGTCGTCTCGTCGTAGCCGGCGCCGGGGTTGAAGGGAGGTCCGGAGCACTTTCCCGCTTGGTGTCGGCAGAAGGCAGGCCGTCGGTCAGGCTCGGGTCGTGCGTGAGGATCGCCTGATGGAGTTCGCGAAGCGGCGGGGAGGGTTCGACGCCGACCTCGTTGTCGAGCACCTGGCGCAGGTGACGGTAGGCAGCAAGCGCGTCGGCTTGCCGTCCGCAACGGTATAAAGCGAGCATGCGCTGCGCGTAAAGGCGCTCCCGCAACGGGTTGGCCGTCGTCAGCTGATCGAGTTCGCCGACGGCGACTTTGTGGCGGCCGAGGGCGAGTAGCGCGTCTATCCGCGCTTCGACGGCGGTCAGTCGCAGCTCGTTCAGACCCACCGCGACAGGGGCGACTGCTTCGAGCTCGGCGACATCGGCGAAGACATCTCCGCGCCACAGAGCTAGGGCTGCGTCGAGTTCGGGCAGCGCGCGCTCGTGTTCGCCGGTCCGCACGAGTTCCAACCCGGAGTGAGCAAGTCGTTCGAACTCGCGCGCGTCGATCGCTGCGCCGTTGGTGTCGAGGCGGTAGCCGCCGCGTTCGCTGACGATGACCCGGCCCGGCGAGCCTCGAGGTCGGTCGGGCTCGAGAGCCTCCCGCAGGTGGAACACGTAGGTCTGAATCGTGGTCGCGTGCCTGGGCGGCGGCCGCCCGTCCCACACCGCGTCGGCGATGCGCGCGACTGTGACGGGAGTGTCGTGGTCTATCAGGAGCAGCGCCAGAACGGCCCGCTGCTGCGCGCCGCCCAGGTTAACGGCAGACCCCTTCAGAGTTACCCGAATAGGTCCAAGAATTTCGAATCGCAGGCCGCGCTTGTCCCCGCTAGTGGCGTTGCCGGGTCCGATTCCGGCTTCGGAACTTGGTTGCTCGGACATGTCCCCCCCGGGTTCTGTCCTTGCTGCGCCGCACCAGGCTACCGGCGAATGTCCGCCTTGTCGCCGTTCCAAGGTTCATCCAAGCGCCGCGCGACTGTAATCAAGGCCAATCCACGCGCGCAAGGCTGCAGTGAGCGACGTCCGAATCACTGCCGCCCTTCGGAGCAGCAGCGGCCGACCAGAGGGAGAAACGACATGACGACTACCCATTGCCCTGAGCAGGACAATCCTCGTCGCGCTCATCGCCGCGTGCGGCACGACACGGACCCGGCTCTGACGGCCTCTCATGCGCACTCGCGCAGGCGGCACGCCCGAGTGGTCCGGTGCGGGCTGGCGACACTTCTCGCGGCCGCCACGACGCTCATGATGGCGCCCAGCACCCACGCGAAGTCGTTACTACCGAGTCACGTGCCCAGCTGGCACGTGCTGCCGTCAGCGGGTGGGGCAACGTTCCGAACTCTCGCCGCTGTGAACCGGCAGACCGCATGGATCGGCTCGGATGACGGCACGGTCCTACGCACCGTCGACAGTGGCCAGTCCTGGCACGACGTGTCACCGCCTGGCACAGCGGGTTTACACTTCCGCGATCTCGATGCCCGCGACGCGTACCGGGCCGTCGCGATGACCGCCGGCTCGGGAACCGACTCTCGTGTGTACTCGACATCCGACGGCGGCCGCACCTGGCAGTTGGCCTACCAGGCGACGGACCCGGCGGCATTCTTCGACGCAATGGCGTTCTTCGATACCCGGCGCGGCCTCGTCGTCTCCGATCCACTCGATGGCAAGTTCCAAGTTCTCGCTACGACTGACGGCGGCAACACGTGGACCGTGCGGCCGAACGCCGGAATGCCACCAGCGCACCCCGACGAATACGGCTTCGCCGACAGCGGCACGATGTTGACGACCGCGGGAGAGGACGTGTGGTTCGGAAGCGGCGGCTCGGTATCGCGTGTCTTCCACTCTCACGACGGCGGGTACACCTGGGATGTCAAACCCACGCCCATCCTCAGCGGCTCCCCCGAGGGGACGGCCGGGATATACGGGCTGGCATTCCGCACTGCCAAGCTGGGCCTGGCCGTCGGCGGTGACTTCCTCACCCCCGACATCACCTCCCACGTCGCCGCGGTCTCCTACCTCGGCCACCCGTGGATCTCCCCCGCGCGCGAGCCATCGGGAGTCCGCTTCGCCGCCGCCTGGGTGCCCTTCACCCCGGCCACCGCAGTCGCAGTCGGAATCAACGGTTCGGACATCTCCTACGACGCGGGTCGGCACTGGACTCGATTCGACGACGGCGAGTTCAACACCGTCAGCTGCGCGGCCGACGGGACCTGCTGGGCGACCGGCGACACCGGACGGGTCGCTGTTCTACGCCGCTGACATGACGAGGTCGCCTACGCGCTGGACGCGGCGCACGCTGCGACTGCTGTGCCCCAGCCGTGCCCACGTCGAAAGGTTGTCGATCTCGACGCTGTACGCGGAAGTGTGGCAGCCCCCGGAAGCCGGGGGCTGCAGATGTGTAGCCCCGAGCGGATTCGAACCGCCGCTACCGCCTTGAGAGGGCGGCGTCCTAGGCCACTAGACGACGGGGCCGCGTGCCTGTTTGGTAGAGCGCTGGGGTACCAGGACTCGAACCTAGACTAACGGAGCCAGAATCCGTCGGGCTGCCAATTACCCCATACCCCATTGCGGCCCGCCAGGCGGGCCGACCACATACTTTACCGGACACCCTGGAGCCGACCAAAGCGGCTCAGGCGCGGCCGATCACCCTCGGGCGGCCCGCAGGCGACCCAGCGTGCGGTCGCGGCCGAGCAGCTCCAGCGACTCGAACAGCGGCGGCGACACGGTACGGCCGGTCACCGCGACGCGGATCGGGCCGAACGCGTTCCGCGGCTTGAGCCCCAGGTCATCGACGAGCGCCACCCGCAGCGCTGACTCGATTGACGCCGCATCCCAGTTCGGCAGCGTCTCGAGCACGGGAATCGCAGCGGCCAGCACGCCCTGCCCGGCCTCGCCGAGCTGTTTGATCGCATCCTGCTCGACGTCGTCCTCGACGAGAAATTGCAGCATATCCGCGGCCTCGGCGAGCGTCTGCACGCGCTCCTGCACGAGCGGCGCGGCCTTGGCCACCAGGTCGGCCGAAGCGCCGGGCAGCCACGGTGCCAGCCGCTTGGCGAACTCATCGGGCGGCAGCATCCGGATGTGCGCCGCGTTGATCGCCTCGCACTTCTTCGGGTCGAACCGGGCCGGATTGGCGTTGACGTCGACGATGTCGAACGCCGCCACCATCTCGTCCAGGGTGAACACGTCGCGGTCCGGGGCGATGGACCACCCCAGCAGCGCCAGATAGTTCAGCAGCCCCTCGGGCAGGTAGCCCTCGCGGCGGTAATAGTCGAGCGAGCCCTCGGGCGCCCGCTTGGACAGCTTCCGGTTGCCCTCTCCCATGACGAACGGCAAGTGGCCGAACTGCGGCACGAAGTCGGTGACGCCGATGTCGATCAGTGCCCGGTACAGCACGATCTGCCTCGGGGTGGAGGAGGTGAGATCTTCGCCGCGCAGCACGTGGGTGATACGCATCAACGCGTCGTCTACGGGATTGGTCAGCGTGTAGAGGGGGTCGCCGTTGCCGCGGACCACGACGTAGTCGGGCACGCTGCCGGCCGCGAATGTGATGTCGCCCCGCACCAGATCGATCCACGCGATGTCCTCGTCGGGCATACGCACTCGCAGCACCGGCTGCCGCCCCTCGGCGCGGTACGCCGCCCGCTGCGCATCCGACAAGTCCCGGTCGAACCCGTCGTAGCCGAGCTTCGGGTCCCGGCCGGCGGCGCGGTGGCGCGCCTCGACCTCCTCGGGCGTCGAGTACGACTCGTACAGGTGGCCGGCCTTGAGCAGCCGGTCGGCGACGTCGGCGTAGATCGGGCGCCGCTCGCTTTGCCGATACGGGGCATACGGGCCACCGGTCTCGGGGCCTTCGTCCCAGTCGAGGCCGAGCCAGCGCAGGTCATCGAGCAGCTGGACATAGGACGCTTCGGTGTCGCGGGCGGTATCCGTGTCCTCGACGCGGAAGACGAAGGTCCCGCTCGTGTGTCGCGCATACGCCCAGTTGAACAGTGCGGTCCGGACATTGCCCACGTGCAGGTCGCCGGTTGGTGAAGGACTGAACCGAACCCGGACCGTCATTTCGCACGCACCTCGTTGATCAACGTGCCGATTCCTTCGACCTCGACGCTGACCGTGTCACCGTCACGGATCGGGCCGACCCCGGCAGGCGTTCCGGTCAGAATCACGTCGCTGGGCAGCAGCGTCATGATGTGCGACGCGAACGCGATCAGCTCGGCGACACCGTGCACCATCTGGCTGGTGCGCCCGTCCTGACGAAGCTGGCCGTTGACCGACGCGGTCACGCGCAGGTCGGACGGGTCGACGGTTGTCTCGATCCACGGGCCGAGCGGGCAAAACGAGTCGTAGCCCTTCGCCCGGGTGAAATGCCCGTCGGCCCGCTGCTGGTCGCGGGCGGTCACGTCGTTGGCGGCCGTATAGCCGAGCACGTGATCGAGCGCGTTCTCGACCGGGACATCCTTGGCTGGACGGCCTATCACGACGGCGAGTTCGGCCTCGTGGTCGACCTGCTCCGAGTCGGTGGGCAGCCGGATCACATCATCCGTGCCGATCACTGACGTGGAAGGCTTGAGGAACAGCAGCGGACGCTCGGGCACCGTGTTGCCGAGTTCGGCAGCGTGGTCGGCGTAGTTGCGGCCGGCCGCCACCACCTTGCTCGGGAGGATCGGCGAGAGCAGCCGGACGTCGGAAAGGGCCCACCGCCGGCCGGTGAACGTGATCGCCCCGAACGGGTGGCCGTCGATGGCGGCGACCTCGTCACCCTCGACGATTCCCCAGCTCAAGGCGACCGACGGCACGACGAAGCGGGCGATGCGCACGGAACCTCCTGCTCTTCGCGAGCGCTCATCGTCCGATGAGCTGCGCTCGGCGCGACGATCCTGCGATGCTCGCTTATCGCGGTCCAGGCTACCGGGCATACTTTGGGCCGTGAGTTCGCCACTGTGGTCCGTGCCGGTCGAGCGCCGCCGACGAGCCGCCGCGACCGCCGGGCTGTCCGCCGCGCTGCTCGTAGCGGTGGGCATCCTGCCGTGGACCGCCCCGGCGCCGGTCGCGATCCGAGTGGTTGCCACGCTGGCGCTGGTCGTTGCCGGACTGTTCGCGCTGGTCGCCTGGGGGCTGTTTACGAGCGTTCGGGCCGACGCGGCCGAGTTGCGGATCGACGCCGCGGCCGCGGACATACTCGCCGAAGCGGGCGCGTTCGACCGCGGTCACCACCACGACCCCGACGAGATGCACGCGAGCGACGCCTGCCCGTCCGGGCAGCCGTGTACTCACGACTGCGCGACCTGCGTGGGCTCGACATGGCGAAGCTGATCTACTCGGCGATCGCCTCGCTTGACGGCTACATCGCGGACAAGGACGGCGTCTTCGACTGGGCCGCGCCGGGCGAAGACGTGCACGCGTTCGTGAACGACCTGGAGCGGCCGATCGGTACCTACCTCCTCGGCCGGCGGATGTACGAGGTGCTCCTCGCCTGGGAGACGATGCCGACCGACGAAGGCCCGCAGGTTCAGCGAGACTTCGCGACGATTTGGCAGGCCACCGACAAGATTGTCTATTCCACAACACTGCAGACCACGCCGACTGCCCGTACCTGTCTCGAACGACGCTTCGACCCGGACGAGGTGCGGCAGCTGAAGGAGTCAGCGGGCAGCGACATCACGGTGGGCGGGCCGGGCCTCGCGGCCACGGCCATCCGCGCCGGCCTCGTCGACGAGCTGCACCTGTTCCTGAACCCGGTCGTCGTGGGTGGTGGCACGGCGGCGCTGCCTGACGACGTTCGATTCGACCTGGACCTGCTCGACGAACGCCGCTTCGGCGGCGTCGTGTATCTCCGCTACTCGTGTAGCAGGCCGTAGCGCACCGCGTCGTGCAAGGCTAGCCATGACGCCTCGATCACGTTGCCGTGCACGCCGACCGTTGTCCACTCCCGTTGGCGGTCGGAGGTCTCGACGAGCACCCGCGTAACCGCGTCCGTGCCGTGCTTGCCCGGCAGGATACGCACCTTGTAGTCGGTCAGCTCGAGCTGGGCGAGGCGCGGGTAGGCCGTCTCGAGCGCTGAGCGCAGCGCCCGGTCCAATGCGTTGACCGGGCCGTTGCCCTCGTCGGTGGAGATGACCCGCTGCTCGCCGGCGTGCACCTTGACCGTCGCCTCGCTCACCAGTGAGCCGTCCTCGCGCCGCTCCACGATCACCCGATACGACTCGACGCGAAACGTCTCGGGGACATCGCCCAACTCGTCGCGCAGCAGCAACTCGAACGACGCGTCGGCGGCCTCATACGACCAGCCCTCGGCCTCGCGCTGCTTGACCCGGTCGACCACCTTTCCCACGACGTCGGGCCGTTGTGCGACGTCGACGCCGAGTTCGCGGGACTTGAGCTCGACCGAGGCCCGGCCGGCCATCTCGGTGACGAGGATGCGCTGGTCGTTTCCGACGACGGCCGGGTCCAGGTGGTTGTACAGCTCCGGCGACACCTTGATCGCGGACGCGTGCAGTCCCGCCTTGTGAGCGAACGCCGAGGCTCCCACGTACGGCTGATGCGTGTCGGGGGCGAGGTTGGCGATCTCGGCGATAGCGTGCGAGACGCGCACCATCTCGGCCAGGCAGCCCTCGGGCAGCACGTCGAGTCCCATCTTGGTAACCAGTCCACCGATGACGCCGAAGATGTCGGCGTTGCCGGCCCGTTCGCCGTAGCCATTGGCGGTGCCCTGCACGTGAGTGGCGCCGGCCGCCACTGCGGCCAAGGTGTTGGCCACCGCGCACCCCGTGTCGTCCTGGGTGTGGATGCCGAGCCGGATCCCCGTACGGTGGCGTACGGTATCCACGACGGACTGCACACCCATCGGTAGCATGCCGCCGTTCGTGTCGCACAGCACGCCGACATCGGCGCCGGCCTCGGCTGCGGCGTCCAACACCCGTACGCCATAGTCCGGATCGTGTTTGTACCCGTCGAAGAAGTGCTCGCAGTCGAGGAACACGCGCCGGCCGTGGTCGCGGAGGAATCGCACGGTGTCGCGCACCATCGCGAGATTCTCCTCGGGCGTCGTGCGTAGCGCGCGCTCGACATGCCACACGTCGGACTTGGCGACCAGCGTGACGACGGGCGCGCGCGAGTCGAGCAAAGCCCGCACCTGCGGGTCGTCCTCGACGCGGACGCCCGCCTTGCGCGTAGCCCCGAATGCGACCAGCGCCGCGTTCTTGAACACGAGTTCGCCGTCGGCGGCGCGGGCGAAAAACTCGGTGTCCTTAGGCATCGCCCCCGGCCAGCCGCCCTCGATGAAGCCGACGCCCAACTGGTCGAGCAGCCGCGCGACCGCGAGCTTGTCGGCTACCGAATAGGTGATGCCCTCGCGTTGGGCCCCGTCGCGCAGCGTCGTGTCGAAGACGTGGAAGTCATCGGTCAGCATCTGAGTCCCTTATCTCGTAGGCCAAACAAAAGACCCTCCGCCGGATGGCGAAGGGTCTGCGCGTCGGAGTGAAGCTAGTCCGACGCGCTAACTGATAATGATGAGGCCGCGGTGCACGGGAAGGATTCTGCCACAGATCGGGCTGGGCGTCGCGGTCAACTGTGCGCGCGATACCAGGCAACCTTGTCCCGGATGTGGCGCTGCTGCGCGCGGAGGTCGCGGATCTGCCGATCGACGGCGCGATCGTGCTCCTCGAGCAGGACGATCCGCTCCGCGATGGTGCTTTCGCCGGCCCGGCACAGCTGCGCGTAACGCTGCATTCGACCGATGGGCATGCCGGTGTCGCGCAGGCAACGCAGCACGTCGAGCCAGTCGAGGTCGTCGTCAGTGAACACGCGACGGCCACCCGGAGTACGGGCGATACCGTCGAGCAAGCCGATGCGTTCGTAATAGCGCAGGGTGTCGATGCTGAACCCTGTTTTGTCGGCCACCTGTCCGGGCGAGTACATGCCCGCATATTAGTTTGACCTGGAGTGCGCTCCGGGTTGCACGCTCGAAGCATGAAACTGGCACTTGGAGCAATGTTCTTCGGTACCCGGCAGGACGAGCGCACCTCGTTCGAGCTGCTCGACCGGTTCGTCGACGGCGGCGGAACCATGGTCGACACGTCCGACAACTACCCGTTCTGGGAAGACCCGTCCGGACACGGCGGGGCGAGTGAGACGCTGCTCGGCGCGTGGTTCGCGGCCCGACCGGGCGTGCGCGACCGCGTATTCCTGAGCACGAAGGTCGGTGCGGAGCCCCTCGTTCCGGGCGGCTACCCGGACCGTATCGAGGGCTTGTCGGCGTCGACGATCACTGACGCCATTCAGGGCAGCCTGAAGCGGATGGGCGTCGACCACGTTGACATGTACTGGGCGCACATGGAGGACCGGTCCGTGCCGATCGAGGAGACGGTCGGCGCGTTCGGGTCGCTCGTGGCGCGCGGCCTTGTCCGGCGGGTGGGCGCGTCGAACCACGCGACGTGGCGGGTCGAGCAGGCCCGGGCTGCCGCCCGATCGCTGGGGCTGACCGGCTACACGGGACTGCAACTGCGCCACTCCTACGTGGTGCCACGACCGGGCGTACTCGTGCACGGCCACCGGTTCGGCTCGGTCAGCGACGAGACGCTCGACTACGCCGTCGTCGAAGGCCTCGACATCTGGGCGTACACGCCGCTGATCGAGGGCGCCTACGTCCGGGCCGACCGGCCGCTGCCCGAGGGATACGACCACCCCGGCACGAGCCGGCGGCTGGCTGCGCTGGACGGCGTGGCCGATGATCTCGGGGTCACCCGCAACCAGGTCGTGCTGGCCTGGCTGATCGGCGGCACCCCGTCGATCACGCCGCTGGTCGGGGTGAGCACCGTCGCCCAGCTCGACGAGGCGATGGCGGGCGCGCGGTTGACGCTCAGCGCCGATCAGCGGGCACGCTTAGACGCCGCCCGCTGAGCTGGCTCAGGAGGGACGCCACGCGGGGTCGCGGCCGAACCACCCGGCCAGCCGGTCGTATGCCGGCGCGTCGGCCGCCACGGGCACCTCAACTCCAAACGCCTTGTCGGGGCCGCGGAACTCGGGCCGGAGCACGCCGTGCGACCAGGCAAGCGAGTGTTCGGCCAACTCGTCGTCGAGCGGCGCGTCCGCGCCGGTGGCAGCGACGAGATCCCAGCCGTGGGTGGCCAGCTCGGCGATCTGCTGGTCCGCGCGCATCCGCATCGGCGCGTCGCCGCCGCGCGTGTGAACCGTGGCATCGAGGTCGGCGGCGTGCCACGCTTCGAGCAGCGGGCCGACGCCGGCGCGGTATTGGCCGAGCCAGTCTTCGCCGAGCGGCTCGGCGGCCGCCCGCCAGTCGGCGGCTTCGCCTCGCGCCGACACGGTGAAATTGCGCAGATCGCTCCCTACCACGTGTTGGACGAGGTCATGCACCGTCCACTGTGGACACGGCGTCGGCCGGTTCGCCTGCCCAGGACGGATGGCCGAAATGATCGTCCCCATCTGGCCGATCGCCCGCTCCAGCAACTGGAGAGTGTCGGTCATTGCATCGTCGGCCGCGGGGGAGTGCTCACGACGCCGCCTTGGCGAGTCGCTCGCCGATCTCCGCGGTGGTGCCAGGGTTACGGGGGTCGCGGGATGCCAGATCGGCGGCGACAGCTGCCTCGACCCGGGCCGCAGCCTCGGATCGCCCGAGGTGGTCGAGCAGCATCGAGACCGAAAGCACCGCGGCCGTCGGATCGGCCTTGCCCTGTCCGGCGATGTCGGGCGCCGAGCCGTGAACCGGCTCGAACATCGACGGGTTGCGCCGGGACGGGTCGAGGTTGCCCGACGCCGCCAGTCCGATGCCGCCCGACACGGCGGCGGCCAGGTCGGTAATGATGTCGCCGAACAGATTGTCGGTGACGATCACGTCGTAGCGGCCGGGGTCGGTGACCAGATAGATCGTGGCGGCGTCGACGTGCTGATAGGCGACGGTGACCTCGGGATAGTCGGTGCTCACGGCGTCGACGGTGCGCTTCCATAGGCCACCGGCATAAATCAGAACGTTGTTCTTGTGCACGAGAGTCAGATGTTTGCGGCGCCGCGTCCGCGCCCGCTCGAACGCGGCCCGGACGACCCGTTCGACGCCGAAGGCGGTGTTGACGCTGACCTCGGTGGCCACCTCCTGCGGGGTGCCGCGCCGTAACGCTCCTCCGTTGCCCACGTACGGACCCTCGGTGCCCTCCCGGTACACGACGAAGTCGATCGACGGCTCGCCGGCGAGCGGGGTCGCCACGCCCGAATACAGCTTGGCTGGACGAAGGTTGACGTAATGATCGAGTTCGAAGCGCAGCCGCAGCAACAGCCCGCGCTCCAAGATGCCGGAGGGCACGGACGGATCGCCCACGGCCCCCAAGAGAATCGCGTCGTGCTCGCGGATTTCGTCCAGTGCCGAATCGGGCAAGGTCTCACCGGTCCGATGCCAGCGGGCCGCGCCGAGGTCGAAGCGGTTCGCGTCAACGTTCGGGACGGCCGCCGTCAGCACTCGCAACGCCTGCTCGGTGACCTCGACGCCGATGCCGTCGCCGGGGATGACCGCCAGTCTCATCGGGCGGCCGTGCCCTCCGTGTAGTCGTCGTCGGGGGTGGCCACCCAGCTCATCAGCCCGCGCAGCTGGCGGCCGACCTCCTCGATCGGGTGCTGCTCGGCCTTGTCCCGCAGCGCCGTGAACTCGGGCGCCCCCGCGTCCTGGTCGGCGATGAACCGCGCCGCGAAGGAACCGTCGCGGATCTCACCGAGGATCGTGGCCATGTTCGCCTTGACGTGCTGGTCGATCACCCGCGGACCCGAGACGTAGTCGCCGTACTCCGCGGTATCGGACACCGACCAGCGCATTTTCGAGAGGCCGCCCTCGTACATCAGGTCGACGATCAGCTTCAGCTCGTGCAGGCACTCGAAGTAGGCGACCTCGGGCGCGTAGCCGGCCTCGGTCAGCGTCTCGAACCCGTACTGGACCAGCTGGGACACCCCACCGCAGAGCACCGCCTGCTCCCCGAACAGGTCGGTCTCGGTCTCCTCGGTGAACGTCGTCTTGATCGCTCCGGCCCGGGTGCCCCCGATCGCCGTGGCGTAGGAGAGGGCGAGCGGGAACGCCGACCCCGAGGCGTCCTGCCCCACGGCGACGAGCACCGGTACGCCCTTGCCGTCGACGAACTGCCGCCGGACGAGGTGTCCCGGGCCCTTGGGCGCCACCATCGCCACGTCGACGTTGCCCGGCGCCTTGATGTAGCCGAACCGGATATTGAACCCGTGCCCGAAGAAGATCGCGTCGCCGTCGCGGAGATTCGGCTCGATCGACTCCGCGTACAGCTTGCGCTGCGCCGGATCCGGCGCGAGCACCATGATCAGGTCGGCCTCGGCGGACGCCTCGGCCGGCGACAGGACGCGCAGACCCTCGTCGGCCGCCTTCGGCCTCGACCTCGAACCCTCAGGCAGCCCCACCCGCACGTCGACGCCCGAGTCCCGTAGCGACAACGCGTGCGCGTGCCCCTGACTGCCGTAACCGAGTACGGCGACCTTGCGTCGCTGGACGATCGACAGGTCGGCGTCGACGTCGTAAAAGATCTCTACTGCCACTGCGATTCCTCTCCTCAAGCGCTGCGCTCGACCGAACGCAGCGCGGCTTGCGTCATAGACCGTGGGCCGCGGCCCAACGCGACGACACCCGATTGCACCATTTCCCGAATCCCGTACGGCTCGAGCATGCGGAGTATCGCGTCGAGCTTGGCCGGCTGGCCGGTGACCTCGATGGTGAGCGCCTCAGGGCCGACGTCAACGACCTTGGCCCGGAACAGCTCGACCGTCTCGAGCACGCCGCGGCGGGTGGTGTCATCCGCGCGCACCTTGACCAGGAGCAGTTCGCGCTGCACCGACTGGGCGTCCTCGAGCTCCACGATCTTGATGACGTTGACGAGCTTGTTGAGCTGCTTGGTGACCTGCTCCAGCGCCGTGCCCTCGACGCTGACCAGGATGGTGATCCGCGAGATCTCCGGGTGTTCGGTCGGCCCGACGGCCAGCGACTCGATGTTGAACCCGCGCCGGCTGAAGAGCCCGGCGACCCGAACCAGGACGCCTGGCTTGTTCTCGACCAGCACCGACAGCGTATGCGTACTCATGATCACTCGTCCTCGTCGAACCTCGGCCGGATGCCGCGGGCGGCCTGGATGTCGTCGTTGCTCGTGCCGGCGGCCACCATCGGCCAGACCATCGCGTCCTTGCCGACGGTGAAGTCGACCACGACCGGCGCGTCGTTGATCGACATCGCCTTCTGGATCGTGTCGTCGACGTCGGCCTTCGCCTCGCAGCGCAGCCCGACGCAGCCGAGTGCATCGGCCAGCTTCACGAAGTCAGGGATGAGCTTGTGCGTGCTCAGATCCGTTTGGGAGTACCGCTCCTCGTAGAACAGCGCCTGCCACTGCCGCACCATGCCGAGGTTGCCGTTGTTGATCACTGCGACCTTGATCGGGATGCCCTCGATGGCGCAGGTGGCCAGCTCCTGATTGGTCATCTGGAAGCAGCCGTCGCCGTCGATCGCCCAGACGAGCTTGTCCGGCTGGCCGACCTTCGCTCCCATGGCGGCCGGCACGGCATAGCCCATCGTGCCGGCGCCCCCGGAGTTCAGCCAGGTGTACGGGTTCTCGTAGCTGATGAACTGCGAGGCCCACATCTGGTGCTGGCCGACCCCGGCCGCGAAGATCGTTTCCGGGCCGGCGATGGTGCCGAGCCGCTCGATGACGTACTGCGGAGACAGCGTGCCGTCGGCCGGATCGTCGTACCCGAGTGGATAGGTCTTTCGCCACTGGTCGAGCTGCTGCCACCACCCGGTGAGGTCGGCCCGGTTCCCGGCGGCGTATTCGGCGCGCACTGCCGGGATCAGCTCGACGAGCACCTCGCGCGCATCGCCGACGATCGGGACGTCCGCGAGGCGGTTCTTGCCGATCTCAGCCGGGTCGATGTCGGCGTGGATCACCGCCGCGCCGGGTGCGAAGGTGTCGAGCCGTCCGGTCACCCGATCGTCGAAACGCGTGCCCAGCGCGATCAGCAGGTCGGCCTTCTGCAGCGAGGTGACCGCTGTGACGCTGCCGTGCATGCCCGGCATGCCGAGGTGCTGGCGGTGGCTGTCCGGGAATGCGCCCCGAGCCATGAGCGTCGTGACGATCGGAATGCCGGTGAGCTCGGCGAGCTGGCGTAGCTCGGCCACCGCCCGCGACTTGAGCACCCCGCCGCCCACGTAGAGCAGGGGCCGCCGCGCGGTGGCGATCAGGCGCGCCGCCTCGCGCACTTGCTTGCCGTGCGGGCGAGTCACCGGACGGTAGCCGGGCAGGTCGATGCGGGGCGGCCAGCTAAACCCGGTGCGCTCTTGCAGCACGTCCTTCGGGACGTCGACCAGCACCGGTCCGGGGCGTCCGGTCGAGGCCAGGTGGAATGCGGAGGCGATCGCCTGGGGAACCTCCGCGGCCGACTGCACCAGGAAGTTGTGCTTGGTGATCGGCAGCGTGATTCCGGATATGTCGGCTTCCTGGAAGGCGTCGGTGCCGATGAACGAACGACCGACCTGGCCGGTAATCGCCACGATCGGCACCGAGTCCATGTACGCATCGGCGATGGGCGTGACGAGGTTCGTGGCCCCCGGCCCGGACGTGGCCATGCAGACGCCGACCTTGCCGGTCGCCTGCGCGTAGCCCTCGGCGGCGTGGCCTGCGCCCTGCTCGTGGCGGACGAGGATGTGCCGCACTCTGGTGGAGTCGTAGAGGGGGTCGTACGCCGGGAGGATTGCTCCCCCGGGAATGCCGAATACCACGTCGGCGCCGACCCGTTCGAGTGAACGCACGAGTGCCTGTGCGCCCGTGATGTTCTCCCCGCTGGCTGTCTGGCCGTCCATCGTGGCGCCTTCCTTCGGTCGTCGCTGCAACAAAAAACCCCTCGTGCTGTGCACGAAGGGCTAGCGCGTCGGATGCGGTGGAGCTCAGCCGACGCGCTTGTCGATAAGTACGAGATGACGCACGCCCAGGACCCTACACGCGCCGCGCGAACCAGTTCAACTAAGCGAGACGCACATCTCGCACTCTGAGAACTGCGTGCCAATCACTGCCTGAACGTGACATGTCTGGCAGACTGCTCCGAGCGGGGGCTGACGACTGGGAGCTTCGACGTGCCTCCGCAGCAGCCAGCCAGTCATCGCGCCGCGCGCTCGCCCGGCGCGGCCGCTCGGAAGCGGATCATCCTGCTCGCGGCCGGCGCGACGGGCTGCGCTGTGCTTGTCCTCGCGATCGTCACCACCTTGTCGACGCATCGCGGCCCGGCCGACGCGCAGCCCAGCCCGGCCACCGGGCAACCCGGGCCGGACGCCGTGGCGGACGGGTCGGTCCGGTCCGGCCGGGTCGACCCGTCGATGATCGCGGCACCGACGTGGGT
>JBKPQM010000141.1:0-15317 GCA_046734095.1 Actinomycetota bacterium
CCGGTGATCAGCGCCGCGCCGACGCCCTCGTCGACCTGGGCGTGGCCGCCCTGCACGACCCGCGGCTGCCCCGCGCGCAGGGGCTACGCCCGGCCATCCAAGTGACCGTCGCGCTGTCCACGCTGCTCGGCGTCGACGAGCAGCCCGGTGAACTGGCCGGGCACGGCCCCATCCCCGCCACCCTGGCCCGGCGGCTGGCCGCCGACGAAACCGGGACGTGGCGGCGGCTGGTCACCGACCCGCTCACCGGGGCGCTGCTCGACTACGCCCGCACCACCTACCGGCCCCCCACCGATCTCGCCGAGTTCGTGATCGCCCGCGACCAGGTCTGCGTGTTTCCCGGCTGCGCTCGGCGGGCGCACCGGTGCGAGTTGGACCACCGAATCCCCTACCAGAGCGGCGGATCCACCAACCCCGAGAACCTCGCCGCGGTCTGCAAACGCCACCACAACGCCAAACACCAAGCCGACTGGACCCCCCACCGCGAACCCGACGGCCGCCACACCTGGACCAGCCCCACCGACCACCACTACCACTCCCGACCACCCGACCTACCCACCGACCACACGGCGGACGGCGCCGAACCCCCTGACTAACAACGGGCCGGACAACCCCTGCGCCGTAGAAGGAACGGGATCTTCCCCGCGACGGCGGTGCCCGACGCGTCGTGGGCTCGGGGAGCGTCGCCGCCCCGATCGGCGTGACCCTCGAGGGTGCGGGCATCGATCAGGCGGTCATCTCGGCCCAGAGGATGCGGGCCGGCTCGCGGGCGACGCGGTGACGACCACGGTCTTGACGTTCTTGCCGGCGACCAGCAGCCGAAACTGGCCGCACAGCCGTGGCCGGGCCGTCCAGTAAGCGGGCGATGGTCTCGCCCGGTAGGCCCTCCTGCCGCTTCCGCAGCGCTGGGCCGACGCAGGGCCGGTGCTGGTATCGACGGGCACAATGCGGGCGGGCGGCCCCGTCACGGAAGACCACGCCTGACAAGACGCCCTCCGCCCGGCGCATTAGCGCATTCGCGGCAGCGCACCGGCCAATCGGATTGGCGGACTCTCGCCCGATGCCCACCGCACCGATCTTGGAGTCCTCGTCGAAACTTCCTTCGCGTCAGGTCCGTCGCCCTTCAAATGCGACGATGTCTCAGCGTTAAGGGGGAAACCTGGGAAGCGACTCGGCTGTGTCCTAGTGGTACGCGTGCTCCTCGGCGGGGTACGTGCCGGCGCGAACTTCCTTGCCGAACCTCTCGGCGGCTGCGAGTAGCACGCCGGCGACATCGGCGAACTCCCTGACGAACTTGGGCCTGCGATCGCCGCTGCGCAGGCCCGCCATGTCCTGCCAGACCAGCACCTGCGCATCGCAGCCGGGCCCGGCGCCGATGCCAATGGTCGGAATGTGTAGCTGAGAGGTGATCTCGACGGCTACCTCGGCCGGCACGACCTCCATCACCACCGCGAATGCGCCCGCGTGTTGTAGTGCCTTGGCGGCCTGCAGCAGCCGATGCGCGGCCTCGTCCCCGCGACCCTGCACGCGGTAGCCGCCCAGGGTGTTCACCGATTGCGGGGTCAGGCCGATGTGCGCCATCACCGGGACTCCGGCTGAGACGAGAGCCTCGACTTGCGGCACCACCCGGCGTCCGCCCTCGAGCTTCACCGCCTGCGCACCGCCGTCCTTCATGAAACGCGCCGCCGTCTCGAGCGCCTGCTGCGGCGAGGACTGGTAGCTACCGAAGGGCATGTCGGCGACGACCAGCGCCCGCTTCGTGCCACGGACGACGCCGCGCACGAGGGGCAGCAGCTCGTCAACGGTCACCGGCAGCGTGGTGTCGTAGCCGTAGATCACGTTGGCGGCGGAGTCGCCGACGAGCAGCACCGGGATGCCGGCCTCGTCGAACACCCGCGCCGTCGAGTAGTCGTACGCGGTGAGCATCGGCCAGCGTTCGCCGATCTCTTTGGCATGCTGCAGGTCGCGGATCGTGACCCGCCGATTCTGCACCCCGCCGTACAAGGTCTCTGACATGGCTTCCCCACTCTCTCCTCGAGGCCGATTCGTCGGTCCCCGGGCTCTCCTGCGTGGATGCGCTCATGGTGCACCGTGACGTGGGCGATGTCTGTATGTAACGAGGGAGAAATACGTCACGCCCCGGCGAGCCCATCGTTCAGCAGCGGGGCGGGTCGAACTAACGCGGATTCTCCCGCCAGCGATTGCTCACCGGCAGCCGTCGATCACGGCCGAACGCCTTGAAGCTGATCTTCGGGCCGAGTGGGTACTGCCGGCGCTTCCACTCGGCGGCGTCGACCATCCGGGCGACGCGGGCGACGACATCGGGGTCATAGCCCGCGGCGACGATCTCGGCAAGACCCGAATCGCCGTCGACGTACAACGCGAGGATGGCGTCCAGCAGCTGATAGTCCGGCAGCGAGTCGGCGTCGAGCTGGCCGGGTCGCAGTTCTGCCGAGGGCGGCTTCGAGATCGAGTTCGGCGGGATCGGCGGTGTTTCTCCGCGCGCCTCAGCCTCAGCGTCGCGCCACCGGGCCAGCTTCCACACCAGAGTCTTGGGCACGTCCTTGATCGGCCCGAAGCCACCGACGGCGTCACCGTAGATCGTCGAGTACCCGACGGCGAGTTCGCTCTTGTTGCCGGGCGCGAGGACCAGATGTCCCTCGGCGTTCGACAACGCCATCAACGTCGTTCCGCGTACCCGGGCCTGGACGTTCTCCTCGGCGACTCCGGTCAGCTTCAGCGTCTCGACGAAGTCGGCGACCATTTGGGCGATCGGCACCACCCGGAAGTTGGCGCCGATACGCTGGGCCAGATCCGCGGCGTCGCTCTTCGAGTGCTCCGACGAATAGTCGCTCGGCATCGACACGCCGTAGACGTTCTCGCCGCCGATCGCGTCGGCCGCGATCGCGGCAACGACCGAGGAGTCGATGCCGCCGGACATGCCGAACACAACCGAGCGGAAGCCGTTCTTGCGGATGTAGTCGCGGGTGCCGGTGACGAGCGCGCCCCAGACTTCGGCTTCGGCCCCGAGGCGCTGAGCCACCACGCCCGGCATCGGCTGATAGGGGTTGACCGCCGGCAGCAGGGTGTCATGGTGGTCGAGGCGCATCTGCCCCTTGTGCGGCTGGCCGAGGGTGCCGGCCGCGGGCAGGTCCAGGTCGACGTAGAACACGCCCTCGACGTATTGCGGCGCCCGGAAGACGACCGAGCCGTTCGCCGCGACCACCATCGAGTCGCCGTC
Organism: Actinomycetota bacterium; assembly: GCA_046734095.1. GTDB lineage: Bacteria > Actinomycetota > Actinomycetes > Mycobacteriales > Jatrophihabitantaceae > DASXRA01. The sequence continues at coordinate 3,242 of JBKPQM010000141.1, forward strand.
GAACACCAAGTCGTCCTGCGCGCCCACGGTGTTCAGGTAGGCGATGGCGGCCCGGGCCTCGCGCACGCGACGCTGGATCAGCAGCCGGCGCACGTCGTCCTTCTTGCGCTCGTAGGGCGAGCCGTTGATGTTGATCACCAAGCCGACGCCCACCTCGCCTGCGACCGCGAACGGCCCGTCGTCCTGCCACATGTCCTCGCAGATGGTCAGCGCGATGTCGATGCCCCGGTAGCGCACCACGGTGAAGCGATCACCCCGGACGAAGTACCGCGCCTCGTCGAAGACCCCGTAGTTCGGCAGGTGGTGCTTGAAGTACCTCGCGACGACCCGTCCGCCGAGGCAGAACGCGGCCGCGTTACGCGGGCCCGCACGCTCGTCGAGGTAGAGCGTGGCGGCCTTGTGCGGCCCGCCGTCCTCATCGAGATAGCCGACCATGACGGCGATGTCACCGAGGCCGTTCGCCGCTAGGTCGGCGGCGAGCTTGTCGACCGTGGCTCGGGAGGCGGCCCGGAACGACTCGCGAAACACGAGGTCCTCGGGCGGGTAGCCGGTGATGGCCATCTCGGGGAACGCGACCAGGTGCGCGCCGGCGGCGGCCGCCTCGCGAGTCCGCTCCAATACGGCGGCGGCGTTGCCGGCGAGGTCTCCGACGGTCAGATCGATCTGGGCGAGGGCAAGACGCAGTTGCGGCATACCTCCAGTGTCCCCAGGCACGGCGTCGCATACGAAGTGACCCGTGGCAAATCCGTCACCGGGAAACCGCCCGGTGCGCGCAGTCTCACCACCATAGTGCAGAATGTCGGAAGCCGGCGCGGTGTCCGTCGTGTGCTGGATCAACGTCGATCTCACGCAACCAAACGAGTCGTCGGTGCGTGTTTAGAAGGGCGGAGCCCACCGTGCTGCGTGCTTGGCGTGATTCCGCGCTGTCGTGCTTCACAATGGACTCAGTAGTTGTCGTGGGGAACTGCAGTGTCGTGGGTGCTTAGGCCAGAGGGTGGGCGGCTCGATGGGGGTTCAGCGGGGATGGGGCGTCGCCGCGGTAGCGGCGGCGATCGTGTTGGTACTCGGCGGGTGCTCGTCCGGCAGCGGTCACGGAGGCCAGCACACGTCCGCGGTAGGTAACACCGCCGCGAGCGGCCAGCCCGACACGCCCGATCAAGCGCCGGCGCCGCCCGCGAAGCTAAGCGTGAGTCCAGCCAACGGGGCGGAGAACGTCGGCCCCCACGATCCCGTATCCGTGGCGGTGGCGGACGGAACGCTCTCGTCGGTCACGATGACCAGCCCGACCGGCAAGGTCGTCAAGGGCGCCCTGAACGCGGACAAGACCTCTTGGCAAGTCGCCGAGGCGCTCGGATACAGCAAGACATACACGGTCCTCGCGAAGGCAACGAACGGCGCCGGTGAGGCCGTCCAGCGCACCGCGCACTTCACTACCGTCACGCCGCCGAATATGACGATGCCCTACCTCAACAGCACCGGCGGCAACGCGATCCGCAACGGCGCTACGTATGGCGTCGGGTTCGTGGTCAATGTCCATTTCGACGAGCCGATCAGCGACCGGGCCGCCGCCGAGCGGACGTTGAGTGTGACCACCTCCCCCGTGCAGTCGGGCGGCTGGTACTGGATGGACAACCAGAACGTGCACTGGCGTCCGCGGACGTACTACACGCCCGGAACGAAGGTCAGCGTGGCGGCGCAGGTGTACGGCAAGCAGGTCAGCCCCGGGCTGTGGGGCCAGGCCGACACGAGCGTCTCGTTCAAGATCGGTCCCTCGCACGTGTCGGTTGCCGACGACAAGACGAAGATCATAACGGTCTACCAGAACGGCCGGCTCATCAAGCGGATGCCCACGTCGATGGGCAAGGGCGGCAAGCAGGTCGTCAACGGCAAGACGATCACGTTCTGGACGCAGCCCGGCACCTACACCGTGCTCGATCAGGGCAACCCGGTTCGGATGGACTCCCGAACGTTCGGGTTGTCGCTGGACGCGGGCGGCTACAACGAACTGGTGTACTACGCGACCCGCATCAGCACCGACGGCATCTACGTGCACTCTGCTCCCTGGTCGGTGTGGGCGCAGGGCAACACCGACACCTCGCACGGCTGCCTGAACGTCTCGCCGCAGAACGCCCAATGGTTCTACAAGTGGTCGCAGATCGGCGATGTGGTCCAAGTGCGGCGCACCGGGGGAGCGCCGCTTGAGGTCTGGCAGAACGGCGACTGGGGTGTTCCCTGGGCGCAGTGGGAAGCCGGCAGCGCCCTCCGCTAGCGGCGATGAGCGCTGGCGCGAAGAGCCCGGCCGCCGCGACGCGGCCCGCGCCGAAGGCGCGGAGCGGAGCCCGGGGATGCACCCGAGCGGCGATGAGCGCTCGCGCGAAGAGCCCAGCCGCCGCGACGCGGCCCGCGCCGAAGGCGCGGAGCGCAGCCGGGGATGCACCCGAGCGGAGCGAGCGGTGCAGACACGGATCCGCTCAGGCGGGATAAGCGGAGCGAGTGGTGCAGACACGGATCCGCGCAGGCGGGATAAGCACAGCGTAATCTCCGGGTAATCAGTTGCCTGGATAGTGGAGTGCCGTGGACCGCCAACAAGAGTTCGTGCTGCGAACGCTCGAAGAACGCCAGATCCGTTTCGTAAGGCTGTGGTTCACCGACGTGCTGGGCTACCTCAAGTCCGTGGCGATCGCGCCGGCTGAGCTCGACGGTGCGTTCGAGGAGGGCATCGGGTTCGACGGGTCGGCGATCGAGGGGTTCGCCCGGGCCAGCGAGAGCGACATGCTGGCCCGTCCGGATCCGTCGACATTCCAGATCCTGCCCGAGCCGGACGGGCGGCCGGCCGACTCGGCGCGCATGTTCTGCGACATCACCATGCCGGACGGTTCACCGTCGTGGGCCGACCCGCGTTACGTGTTGCGCCGAGCTCTGTCACGGGCGGCCGAGCGCGGGTTCACGTTCTACACGCATCCGGAGATCGAGTTCTTCCTGCTGAAGGATCTCCCGACCGACGGTAGCGAGCCTGAACCGCTGGACAACGGCGGCTACTTCGACATGACCAGCCACGACATGGCCCACCACTTCCGCCGCGACGCGGTCAACTCCCTGGAGGGCCTGGGCATCTCCGTCGAGTTCAGCCACCACGAGGTAGCGCCGGGGCAACAGGAGATCGATCTGCGCTACGCCGACGCGCTGTCGATGGCCGACAACATCATGACGTTCCGGCACGTGATCAAGGAGGTCGCGATAGCCCACGGCGTGCACGCGACCTTCATGCCCAAGCCGTTCGGGCACCGCCCGGGCAGCGGCATGCACACCCATCTCTCGCTGTTCGAAAGCGACACGAACGCCTTCCACGACCCCAGCGATCCGCTGAATCTGTCCAAGACGGCGCGGGCCTTCATCGCCGGGCTGCTTTACCACGCTCGCGAGATCACCGCCGTCACGAACCAGTGGGTGAACTCCTACAAGCGGTTGTTCGGGTACGCCGAGCCGGGTGAGCTCCTCGAGGCGCCGGCATTCGTGTGTTGGGGGCACAACAACCGCTCGGCGCTTGTGCGGGTGCCGATGTACAAGCCGGGCAAGGCGAACTCGACGCGTGTCGAGATGCGCTCCCTCGACCCCGCGTGCAATCCCTACCTGGCCTTCGCGGTGCTCCTGGCGGCGGGCCTGCGGGGCATCGAGCAGGGCTATGACCTGCCGCTGGGTGCGGAAGACGACGTGTGGTCGCTGTCGGGTACCGAGCGACGGGCGCTGGGCTACGCCGAACTGCCGCACAACCTGGCCGACGCGCTGCGGGCAATGGAGGAATCCGAGCTAGTCGCCGAGACGCTCGGCGAGCACGTCTTCGACTACTTCCTGCGCAACAAGCGCGCTGAGTGGGTCGACTACCGCGCTGCCGTCACGCCGTTCGAACTGCGGCGTTACCTGCCTTCGCTCTAGGCCGCTCACGTGAAATACCCGACGTTAATGGGAGGTTAACTAGACGTGAGAACTGAAAAGGCAATTCTGGCCGGCGGCTGCTTCTGGGGCGTGCAGGAGCTGATCCGCAAGCAGCCTGGCGTCATCTCTAGCCGCGTCGGCTACACCGGCGGCGAGAACGCCCACGCCACGTATCGCAACCACCCGGGCCACGCCGAGGCCGTCGAGATCACCTTTGATCCGGACGTGACGAGCTACCGCGCGCTGCTCGAGTTCTTCTTCCAGATCCACGACCCGTCGACGCGCAACCGGCAGGGCAACGACATCGGGACCAGCTACCGATCGGCGATCTTCTACCTGAACGACGAGCAGAAGGCCATCGCCGAGGACACGATCGCCGACGTCGACGCTTCGGGGCTCTGGCCGGGCAAGGTCGTCACCGAGGTCGTACCGGCCGGGCCGTTCTGGGAGGCCGAGCCCGAGCACCAGGACTACCTGCAGCGCTACCCGGACGGCTACACCTGCCACTTCGTCCGGCCGGGATGGAAGCTGCCGCACCGGGTCACCGGTGCGTGAGCACGTGGCTTGATCATCTGGGGTTAGCGCTGGCGACGGGTTAACGAGTCGCGCCAGTAGGCTGGCCGCGTGCGTGTTCTCGTCGTGCAGAACGCTCCCAGCGACCCGATCGGGCGACTGGGCGACTGGCTGCGCGACGCGGGCCTCACGCTTGACGTGCGCGACGGCGCGTCGCTGCCGAAGCTGGACGGATACGACGGTCTGGTCGTTCTCGGCGGCGGCATGGCGGCCACCGACGACGAACGCGCGCCTTGGCTCCCGGCCGTCCGCGCGTTGCTCGCGGAGGCGGTGCGCACCGAGACGCCGACACTTGCCATCTGCCTCGGCGCCCAGCTGCTCGCCCTCGCGTTGGGCGGGCAGGTGGGCCGCAACCCGAACGGTCCCGAGTTCGGCGCGCAGCTCGTGGCCAAGCGCGCCAACGCGGCTACCGATCCGCTGTTCCGTGATCTGCCCATCACCCCGGACGTGATCCAGTGGCACTACGACGCGGTGCTGAAGCTGCCGCCGAGCGCGCTGCTGCTGGCCAGCTCGCCGGTGTGCGAGGTGGAGGCGTTCCGAGCCGGACGTCTTGCTTGGGGCATCCAGTTCCACATCGAGACGACCCCTGAGGTCGTGCGGCAGTGGGCCGCCGGCGACGCGACCGAGCTGGCAGAGTACGAGGTTGAGCTGCTGCTGGAACGCAGCGACGCTGTACATCCGGACATCGCCGAGGTGTGGCAGCCGTTCGCCGCGACCTTCGCGGGCATCGTTGCCGATCCGGCCTCGGTGCCCGCGACCCGTCCGCTGCGCATGGTCACCGCCGAGCCGGTCACCGACAAGAACGCCATTCGGGCGGCCCTGGCGGCGGAGTTGCACGCGGCCCGGCAGCCGCCGACGCGCGGCCAGTGACCAGCCGCATCGCGGTTCGGCTGGCCCGGCTCGGATTTACTGATGCGGACCAGGCGGCGGATCTGCTCAGCGGTGACGCACTGCGGCTGTGGGACGCGTCGGCGAACGCTCCGACCGGCGATCGCGCCGCGGCGGTCGTTGCGGCGCTCGGACGCAGCGCCGATCCCGACACAGCGCTACGCGGCTTGGCTGAGCTGGCGGGGGCCGCCGGCCCGGATCTCCTCGACACGCTCCTACGCGACGCAGCCTTCCGGGCTCGACTGACCGCTTTGCTAGGCGCCTCGTCTCCGCTGGCCGAGCACCTCGCCGCCCATCCGGCGGACTGGCGGGTGCTTGTCGGAGAGCGGGCCCTCCCGGCCATTGAGCCGGGGCCGGTTCCGCAGCTGCGCGCGGTTTTCCGGCGTGAGCTTCTCGCCATCGCGGGGCGTGATCTCGCCGGCGAACTGGACGTTCGGGCGGTTACCGAGGCGCTGGGCGATCTGGCGGACGAGGTCCTGCGCACGTCCCTGGCCTGCGCCCGGGCGGATCTGCCGGCCGAGGCCGCCCTGTGCCGACTCGCGATCATCGCTATGGGCAAGGCGGGCGCGCGCGAGCTGAACTACGTGTCCGACGTCGATGTGATCTTCGTCGCCGAACCGGCCGGTGACACGGAGGAGCAGGGCGCGCTGCTCGCTGCGACGCGGCTGGCCGCCGAGACGATGCGCATCTGCACGGCCGCCGCGTGGACGGTGGACGCGGCCTTGCGTCCGGAGGGCAAGGCGGGGCCGCTGGTTCGCACGCTCGCCAGCCACGAGGCGTACTACCGCCGGTGGGCGAGCACGTGGGAGTTCCAGGCGCTCCTCAAGGCACGCCCAGTTGCCGGCGACGCCGAGCTCGGTCGGCGCTACCTCGATCTGATCGCGCCGCTGGTGTGGACGGCGGCGGATCGTCCCGGCTTCGTCGCCGACGTGCAGGCGATGCGCCGTCGCGTCGTCGATCATCTGCCGGCCACCGTGGCCGAGCGCGAGATCAAACTCGGCCCAGGTGGCCTGCGCGACGTCGAGTTCGCCGTGCAGTTGCTGCAACTGGTGCACGGCCGAGGCGACGAGTCGCTGCGAGTTGCGGCGACCCTCCCGGCGCTGGAGGCCTTGCGTGACGGCGGCTACGTGGGACGAGAAGATGCGCTGAGCCTGGGTGACGCGTACCGCTTCCTGCGGGCCGCCGAGCATCGCGTGCAGTTGCGCCGGCTGCGGCGTACCCACCTGATTCCTGACGATCCGGACGATGTCGGAGTGCTCGCGCGGGCGATGGGCTATCGCCCCGACGATCGCGGCGACGTGCAATCTGTGTTCGCGGCCGAGTGGGCCCTGCACGGCCGGGAGGTACGCCGGTTGCACGAGAAGCTGTTCTACCGTCCGCTGCTGGATGCCGTGGCCAGGGTGCCGTCCGCCGACCTGCGCCTCAGTCCGGGCGAGGCCGGGCGTCGCCTCGCGGCGCTGGGCTTCGCCGATCCGACCGGCGCGCTGCGGCACATCGAGGCGCTGACCGCCGGCGTCAGCCGCCGGGCCGCGCTACAGCGCGCCCTGTTGCCCGCGATGCTCGCCTACTTCGCCGAGGCCACCGGCCCCGACGCCGGTTTGCTAGCGTATCGGCGGGTCTCCGAGGCTCTGGGCAGCTCGCCCTGGTACCTCCGCCTGCTGCGCGACGAGGGCGCAGTAGCTCAGCGGCTGGCGTATATGCTTGGGACGAGCCAGTACATAGCCGGCATGCTGGACCGCGCTCCGGAAGCTTTGCAACTACTGGCGGACGATGCCGCGCTAGCCCCTCGGCCGGCCGACGATCTTCGCGCGACGATGGCGGACGCCGCGGCCCGCCAGCCCGACGCTGTCGCCGCGGTGTCGGTGGTGCGAGGTTTGCGGCGTCAGGAACTGTTGCGGACCGCGTTCGCCGACCTACTCGGTGCACTCGACGTCGTCGACGTGGGCGAGGCGATCACGGCAATCACGGAAGCGACATTGGACGCGGCCCTCGGCGTCGCTCGCCAGTCGATGGCGGCTGAGCTCGGGCTGGCCGACCTGCCGATCGAGTTCGCAGTGATTGCCATGGGGCGGCTCGGCGGGGACGAGGTCGGATACGGCTCCGACGCCGACGTCATCTTCGTCTACGACGGTCCGGACGAGCCCGACGCCGCCCGCCTGGCGCACGACGTCGCGGAGCGGATGTGCGGCCTGCTCGCCGCGCCGTCCGCCGATCCGCCCCTTGTCATTGATGCCAACCTTCGCCCGGAAGGGCGCAGCGGCCCGCTCGTGCGATCACTCGCCTCATACGCGCAGTACTACGCGCGCTGGTCGTCGGCCTGGGAGGCACAGGCGCTGCTGCGTGCGCGCTTCGCAGTTGGCGACGCCGCCCTCGGCGCCCGGTTCGTCGACGTGATCGATCCGGTGCGGTACCCAAGCTCGGGACTCGGCGCCGCCGACCGCACCGAGATCCGCCGGCTCAAAGGACGTATGGAGGCCGAGCGGCTGCCCCGCGGCGCCGATCCGACGACGCACCTGAAGCTCGGCCGAGGCGGACTCACCGACATCGAGTGGACGGTTCAGTTGCTCCAGCTCGCGCGCGCACACGAAATATGCGAGCTGCGCACAACCCGCACCCTGCCGGCCTTGCGCGTGGCCGCGAAGGCCGGTGCGCTCGAGACGCATGACGCCGAATGCCTCGAGGCGGCCTGGCGCCTGGCCACCCACGCCCGTAACGCGATCACCCTCGTCCGGGACAAGGCCGAAGACCAACTGCCCACCCAGGGGGCTGAACTGCTCGGGGTCGGCCGAACGCTGGGGTACCCACCGGGTTTCGATCCCGGCCGGCTCGTCGACGACTGGCGACGCACGGCTCGCCGCGCCCGCCGGGTCGTCGAGCGCGTGTTCTACGGCTGAGGGCCGGGCTCAGCGAGGACCGGTCGCCGCCCCCGGGATCGGCGCGGGCGCGGCCTCCGCCAGGTCCGGAGGCGGCTGGTGAGCGGCGTGCCCGGACATCAGCCACTGCACGGCGAAGCCTGCGGCCACGACGATGAGGCCGCCGACGGCGTCGATCACGAAGTGATTCGCGGTGCCGACGATAACCATCACGGTCGCGAGCGGGTAGATGACTGCGAGCACCCGCAGCCACAGCGGCTTCGCGAGATAGAAGACGGCTATCGCGCACCAGAGCGCCCAGCCGATATGCAGGCTCGGCATGGCGGCGAACTGGTTGGTGTGCTCGGCGACGTTGGGGTCGGCCAGCGACCCCCAGGTGTGGTACTTCGCCAACGTGTCGATGTAGCCGTAGCCCGGCAGCAGCCGCGGCGGAGCCAGCGGATACAGGTAGAACCCGACCAGCCCGATCAGGGTGGTGGCGAACAACGCCGTCCGCATACCCCGGTACGCGCCCTTGTGCGCGACGTAGAGCCACACGAGCACCGCGATCGTGATGACGAAGTGCAGTGTCGCGTAGTAGTAGTCCATGACCTGCGCGAGCCACTCGTTGCGGGCGACGAAGTGGTTGACCGACAACTCGAAGTTGAAGTGCAGCTTGTCCTGCAGCCACTGCACACTGCGCCCGTGTCGATAGGCGATTCCCGGCTGGTCCGGCACCAGGTTGCGGGCTTCGCGGTAGAGGTAGTAGCCGACACCGATCAGCAGCAGCTCCTGCCACAACCGCGGTGCCCGGTAGCGCAGCAGACGCTGCGGCCACAAACCGCGGAAGCGCCGCGCCGGCTCCTGGGCGGCCTCCGTCTTCGTGGCGATTGCGGTCACCACGCAATAATTCCATTCCCGACGCAGCTATTTCGCGCGGCACGGCGTGCCGGCTCAGGTAACACTCAGCCGTGGTTTCGGTTCGCTGTGAATTGCCCCCGTGGTCTCCCGTAGCGCCGCGCCGGTGCCACCCCAGCGGGCGGCCACCACCTCCGCGGCGATCGAGACGGCCGTCTCCTCCGGAGTGCGGGCGCCGACGTCCAGCCCGATGGGAGCGTGCAGCCGAGCGAGTTCGTCGTCGGTCAGCCCCCGCTCGCGCAGCTGATCGATCCGCGAGGCGTTCGTGCGCCGCGAGCCCATGGCGCCGACGTACGCGAGTGGCCGCCGCAGTGCGACCTCCAGGAGCGGCACGTCGAACTTCGGATCGTGGGTCAGCACACACACGACAGTGCGCTCGTCGGTTACCGTCTGGTCGAGGTACTTGTGCGGCCATTGCACGACGACCTCGTCCGCGTCCGGAAAGCGTCGGGCGGTGGCGAAGACGGGCCGCGCGTCGCACACCGTCACTCGGTAACCGAGGAAGGATCCGAGCCGAGCCACGGCGGCCGCGAAGTCGATCGCGCCGAACACGATCATGCGGGGGCGAGGCGCATACGAAGCGACGAACACCCCGATATCGTCCAACCGGCGCTCGCCGTCGCGTCCGTAGCGGATGACCGAAGACCGCCCCTGCTCCAGCAACCCGCGGGCATCGTCGCGCACGGCGTCGTCCAGGCGGGGCGAGCCGAGTGAGCCGATGCTCGACTCTGGGCGCACGACGAGGCGTCGTCCGCGCAGCGCCTCCTCGGCGTCGACCAACGTCGCCACGGCGACCGGCCGGCCGTCGCGCACATCGGCGGCGACCTCATCGAGATCGGGGAACGTCGCCCGGCTTATCCGCTCGACGTAGATGTCGATGATGCCCCCGCACGTGAGGCCCACGGCGAAGGCGTCGTCGTCGCTCACGCCGTAGCGCTGCAGCACCGCCGGGGTGCCGTCCCTGACCTCGGCGGCCAGGTCGTACACCGCTCCCTCGACGCAGCCGCCGGACACGCTGCCGACCGCCGTCCCGTCGGGACCGACCAGCATCGCGGCGCCCGGTTGACGCGGCGCCGACTTCCACGTCGCCACAACCGTGCCCATCCCGACGGGTTCGCCGGCCTGCCACCAGGCAAGTAACTCTTTGAGCACGTCTTGCACGCCGTCCACGATAGGCGTCCGGCGTACCCGAGGGGGCGACGCAGGACTCTCGCGTGGCCGCAGGCGCTGGTCGGGGCGGGTCAGCCGGGGAGGTCTTCGGCCCGCTTGGCGGCCAGGTGCCCTGAGAGCAGACCGGTGGACTGGCCCACCTCGATCAGGTAACCGTCTGGGTCGCGCATGTAGCAACGGATCTCAGCGCCGCGGTCGATCGGCGGGGTGAGGAAGGTGGCGCCTCGAGCGCTCCATTCTCGATAACAGGCCTCGATGTCAGCGACGCGGAGATTCAGAAAGATGGAGGTGGTATTGCCGGGTTCGTAATCGGCGACGGTGATGTCAGGCTTGTCGGGGGTCGGCGGGCCGCCGGGATTCATGATGATCCACGAGTTGGCGAGCTTGACCATGCACGGGTTCTCCTCCAGGACGACCGTCCCGCCCAGTACGTCCCGGTAGAAGGCGCGTGAGCGAGCCACCTTCCGCACTGTGATGAACATCGTCACGACGAAGCCGTCGCGGGGCGCCGGGAGGTTGGCGTAGTCGATGAACACGTCGTTCTCGGACATATAAGCCCTTTCTCTCTTAGGGGCGCGCATGGAGCGCGCGACCGAACGACGATGCCGGACGCACTAATGGTCCCGCGCTTCGGTCGCCCGTGACCCTGGTGCAGACTGTCGTGCGTTCTCGGGTCGGAGGTGGGCCGATGGGGCGGCTGGTGCAGGTGGCCGATACCAAGATCTACGTCGAGGAGCGGGGCCAGCCGTCGGGCTTCCCGCTGCTGGTGTTCCACGGTGGGCCTGGGCTGGATCACACGGTGTTCGGCGATTATCTTGATCCGCTTACTTATGATGGCCGCTACCGCCTGGTGCTCGTTGACGAACGCGCGTGTGGCCGCTCGGACCGGTCGGCGCCGCCGGAGACGTGGACGCTTCACCGGATGGCCGAGGACGTCAGTGACCTGGCCGCCAGCCTCGGAATCGAGAACTCCTACACAACACTCGGGCACTCCTACGGCGCCTTCGTCGTCTTGCAGCACGCAGTCGATCATCCGGGCGAGCCGCGCGGCACGATTGTGTCGGCCGGAGTAGGCAATGCGCGATGGCTCGACGAGGTCGATGCGCAGCTGGCGGGTTTCGAGCCCATCGAGCTTCGCGAGCAAGTCAGCTCGTCGTGGGCGCGCGAGTCCGAAGTACAGACCGAGGCCGAGGCCGCAGTGCTGATCGACGACCAGTGGCCGTTCCACTTCCGCGAGCCGCGTGGTGTGCCGCTCGGCGACTACCGTCGTCGGACGCGTGGGCTGGCGCGCTACGCACCCGACGTGATCCGGCACTTCGCCGCCGCGGACTACGGCGGTATCGACGTTGAGGATCGGCTCGTCGCTCTCACCCACCCGGTGCTCGTGCTCGCCGGCCGGTATGACCGGACCTGCCCCGTCGGCGCGTCGGAGGAGATGGCGGACCGGCTGCCCGATGCCCGACTGGTCGTGTTCGAGGACTCCGCGCACATGATGTTCGTCGAGGAGCAGGAACGCTATCTCAGCGAAGTTCGGCAGTTCCTCGACGGCATCGCCCGCGGCTAGGAGGAGCGCGTGGAGTATCTCGTCACGATGACGACTCGCGTCCCCGCGCGAACGTCAGCATCTGCGGCGGCTCTGAAGGCTGCCCGACCACGGGCGCTCCCTCGGCTTATGGCTGGCCGCGAATGTGGCCGAGCTGCAGGGGAGTCGTTAAGAGCAAAACTGCGAAGGACCGCTGGTC
>JBKPQM010000142.1:0-13228 GCA_046734095.1 Actinomycetota bacterium
TCCCGGTGAGCACGACGTTCTCGGCCATTCCCATGCGGCGGACCAGCCGCCGCAAGTGTGCGTGGTAGGGCCCCGAGCCCACGAGCAGCAGCGTGGCGTCGGGCACCGCCCGACGGATGGCCGGCAAGGCCCGGACCAACGCGTCCTGACCCTTGCGGGGCACCATCCGCGACACGCACACGACGACAGGTCGATCGGCCAGGCCGTGCTGGGCACGTACGGCTGCGCCGTCCACCCCCGGTTGGAACGTCTCGATGTCGACTCCAGGTGTGAGCCGTCGCAGCGTCGCCCGGCGGCCGAGCGCCGGCGCCAGCCGACGATGGAAGTACTCGCTCAAGTAGGTCACCACGTCGCACTCATCGCCGATGCGCCGCAGGACTCGGCGGGCCCCCGGCAGCAGCGCCCAGCCGGCCTCATGCCCATGCGTACTGGCGATGATTCGCTCAGCGCCCGCGCGCCGTAACGCGGGCGCGAGGAGGGCCAGCGGCGCGGCGGCACCGAACCACACCGCCGATGTCCCGTACTCCTTCGTCACCGCGACGATCCGCCGGCGCGCGCCGGGAGTCGGCAGCAGCAGGCCGGTGGGATGGCGGATCACGGGGTAGGGCTGCCCGGCGTCGAAGTCGGCCGCGCCGTCGTAGTTGGACGCGTATACGACGACCGAGCCGGCCGGCTGGCGGATCGCGACCTCGTGCACGAATGACTGAATGCCGCCCTGCCGAGGCGGAAAATCGTTCGTGACGATCAGGGTGCGCCGGCTCATACCCGATCCCGGCTCATCGCGTGTTCCACCCCGCCTGGGCGGATCGCGCAAGCGCTCATCGCGAGGAGGTCGCCAGCGCCGAGGTCATAGACGTGACGGTACGCAGTGCGCACCTGGGAGTACGGGCCGGGGCGTGCGGGTCGAGCCCCCGGTCAGGTGGTGGTCGAGGCGCGGGCAATGACAGCGGGACGGGTCCCGTTCTGGGACCCGTCCCGCCGCAGGGGGGCTGCAGAAAGCTTGTCAGACGAGACGCGTCGCGCCGGCCCAGGCCTGCATGTCCTGCGAGGGATGCACGTACCGGATTCCGAGCGCTTCGTCGGCCGCCGAGACCGCGAGGTCAGGGCCGACATAGATCTCGACGTGGGTGATGTCTGGTGGGTACAAGAAGATCAGGTCGCCGGGGCGCAGTTCATTGAAGGACACGTGCCGGCCGTAGTTGTATTGCGCGGATGCCAGGTGCGGAAGGTCGACGCCACCCTGCTTCCAGGCCATCATGGTGAGCCCGGAGCAGTCGAACGCGTCCGGTCCCGACGCCGCGAAGACGTATGCCTTGCCGACCTGGGCCACCGCGAAATCGACCGCCGCCTGGGCCCTGGCATTCGGCGCCGCGCCCACGCCGATGTCGCCGAGCGCTTGCGGCACCGTGCCGCTGTTCGTATACGTCGCCTGTTGCTGGGCGGTCAGCGTGGCGAGCAGATTCTTGAACTTCTGCGTCGACGCTTCGATCTGCTTTTTCTGCTTATCCAGCGCGGCTGCCATCTTCTGCGCGTCGGCGAGCAGTCGGGTGGCCTTCTTCTGAGCGGCTTGAGCTTGGGTGCGCACGGCATTGATCTGCGCCAAGATCTCGGCGCGATGCGTTGAGATCAGACTCAACGTGCTCAGCGTGTCCAGGTAGCTTTGCCCGTCCTTGCTCGTGAGCAGCGCACCGGTGTGACTGAACGCGGCCGACTCGTACTCCGCGATCACCGTCTCCCGGAGCCGAGCCCGGGCCTTGTCGAACTTGGTGGCCGCAGCTAGCGCCTGGCGCTGCGCCGCGTCGGCGGCCTTCTGTTGGGACTTCACCTCGGCGTTGGCCTTGTTGTATTGCTCGGCGAGCGCTTCGTTCTGCTTGGCGAGCTTGTCGAGGCGAGCCTGCACTTCGCCGATGGTCGGTTGCCTGGGCGTGGCACCAGCCACGTGCGGAACCACGACGGCGGCAGTTCCGATGAGGACGGCCAAAGCGGCGCCGGCGAGGGCAGGTCGAACACGGGCGGGGATCCGAGTCAACGCCACTGTCGGCGAAACTCCGTTCTTCCTCGTACCGCCTACCGAGTTAGCTGACGGGTTCGGGCTGGAAGAAGCGCCCTACGACACGAGGCTGACTGCGACGGATCGCAATGCACCCCCGTGCCGATTCACCCCAGGAACTCGTGGGTCCCCGGCTCACCGGGCGCTGACACTCTGCCCCGCAACAGAGCTGTAGGCGCCGAGGTGATTCGGCGGTGACCTCTCGGTGGCTCCCGGTGTGGGGCCAGTGGGCCGGAAGGTCGCGGAAAGGTTACGGGATCCCGACCCGTCCGGCAACGAGGCATCGCAAGTAATCTGAACCACTGCTTACGCAATGCTACGGTGCGTGACATTCGCGCCATAAACGAGCCGCAGTGGCGGCACCAGCCCGTGTTCGGCCAGTACCCGGACTGCGACGTGTTCCGCCTCGTCGAGGTCTACTGATCCATCGGATTTGCCGAGCAATACGGTGACAACGCAGTCGGCACAGGCCACGTCACGCACCCGGCACGCGTCACAGTCGATCAGCACCTGCACGCCTCCTGTCGTCGTTTCGACGTCCCGGCCAGGAGGCTAGAAGGACGTTCCGACAATTTTTCGACTCGGCGTGTCACGCCGGCCCGAAGCGAGCCAGCAGCACGGCCGACTCGGCCGTCCACGCGCCGGCCCGGCCGACGTCTAGGGCCACCTGCCGGTCGGAGGAGACGACGAGCAGCGCTCGCCCGGGCGGCTCGGCCTCGACGAGTCGGCGGATGAGGTCGTCGGCGATCTCGTCCGGCGCGCTGAACAGGACCCGCACGCCCCGCGGCGCCGGCGGCATCGCGGGTGGACGTTGGCCGCCGTCGAAAGCGACGGTGATCTCGGCACCGGAACGGGAGGCGACCGCCGCAAGGGAACCGATTAGTCGCGCTCGCTGGTCGGCCAGTGGCAGCTCGCCGTACCCCGTTTTGGTGACGTTGTAGCCGTCGACGATCAGGTGCGCGTTCGGCATTGTCAGCAAAGCGTCCAGCGCGGCGGGATCGGAAATAACTCGGCGCTGGGCGGCTGACTCGGCCGAGGTCACGGTGTCGCCAGGGCGCACGGCCGGCGCCGGCAACGAGAGCTCGCGCCGGATACCCGCGGCCGCCTCGGTGAGCGTGTCGACGAGCAGCCACAGCCGGGCCGCCTCGATGTCGCGCTCGGTGCGCGTACCTCGACGAGCTGCCTCGGCCGCTCGCTCGAGCTCGCTGATGCGACCCCGCAGGCGCCGCGCCTCCAACTCGCGCGCCGCCTCAGCCGCGTCGGCCCGGCGAGTCGCTTCGGCGGCTGCGGTCTCGGCCTCGTCGCGCGCCCGCTGCGCCGCACGCAGCTCGCCGATGCGGGCGCGCAACTGCTTGCGCAGTTCGGTGGTCTCGGACTCAGCGGCCGCCGCCGCGTCGGCCACCGCGGCCTTGCCCTGCGCCACCTCGGCCCGCAGCCGGGCCTTGAGGTCGGCTAACTGGGTACGCAGCTGCGCGACTTCGACCGCATTTGCCTCTTGACCGGCGCGTTCGCGCTCGGCGGCGTGCCGGGCGTTGGCGTCGGCGACGATGCCCGGCCAGCCCTCCGGACGCAGCAGGTAGGCCACCACGGCGGTGTCGACCGGGTCCGACGCGGCAGTGGAGTCGCCGGTTCGAACGGCCTCGGCCAGCTGGGGCAGTGCCTCGGCGACCGCGTCGGCGACCCGAGCCCGGAACGAGTCGTCGGCGTCCAGCGCCGCGGCCAGCTGCGTCCCGGCAAGCCGCACCCGCTTCGTGGGCGTAAACCGTGCCACTGGCCGCAGCGCGACGGGCAGCTCGTCCGGCGGGAGCCGGCCGACCAAATCCGCGGCGATCGTCACGAGCTGCTGGCGCGCAGCCTCGCTCAACGCAACGAGTTGCTCGTCGCGGTCGCGCGGCTGCGGAATGGCCATGCCGCGAGGTTACGACGCGAGCCTTGGGCGCGGTGCCGCGTTTCCGTCGGACCCTGGCCGTACCGTCCGCAGGGTGAGTGCCGCGCCCGGCGAGATCACACTCCAGCCGAGTTTCGACGAGCTGGACGAGCCGCTGCGCGACACCACGTTCACAGTGGTCGATCTTGAGACCACGGGCGGCGCCGCGGGAAGCGACTCCATCACCGAGATCGGGGCCGTGAAGGTCCGCACGGGGGATGTGGTCGGCGAGTTTCAGACGCTGGTCGACCCGGGCCGGTCCATCGACCCGTTCGTCAGTGTGCTCACGGGCATCACCGACGCAATGGTGCAAACGGCGCCGCGCATCGAGGCGGTGCTGCCGTCGTTCCTCGAGTTCGCTCGAGGCAGCGTCCTGGTCGCGCACAACGCGCCGTTCGATGTCGGCTTCCTGCGCACTGCGTGCGTTGCCCTCGCAACGCCGTGGCCCCGCTTCGCCGTGATCGACACGGCCGTGCTCGCCCGGCGGGTATTGACCCGCGACGAGGTGCCGAACTGCAAGCTGGCCACCCTGGCCGTGTTCTTCCATGCCGAGACCCGGCCAGTCCATCGCGCGCTCGCCGACGCCCGGGCGACGGTCGACGTCCTGCACGCCCTGCTCGATCGGGTGGGCAACCTGGGCGTGCAGTCACTGCCCGAGCTGAAGGCGTTCACGGCGCAGGTGTCGGACGCGCAACGGCACAAGCGGCACCTGGCCGATCGCCTGCCGCCCCGTCCCGGCGTCTACGTGTTCCGTGACGCCCAAGGACAGCCGCTGTACGTCGGCACCAGCCGCGACCTGCGCGCCCGCGTCCGCCAGTACTTCGTGGCCAGCGAGACCCGTTCGCGCATGGGCGAGATGATCGGCCTGGCGGAACGGGTCGATCCGATCGAGTGCGCGCACCCGCTCGAGGCACAGGTGCGCGAGCTGCGCCTGATCGCGGCGTACAAGCCGCGCTACAACCGCCGGTCGAAGTTTCCTGAACGGGCCATGTGGCTCAAGCTCACCGACGAGGCATTTCCCCGGCTGTCGATCGTGCACGAGCGACGCGACGACGCGGCCGCCTACCTCGGCCCGCTGCGCTCACGGCGACAGGCCGAGTCGATCCGCGACGCGATCCATGACGCGGTTCCGTTGCGCCAGTGCAGCGACCGGCTCTCGCTGCGCCGGTTCGTCCGCAAGGCCTGCGCGCTGGCCGGCATCGGCCGGTGCGCGGCACCGTGTGAGGGCGGCGTCGGCCTCGGCGAGTACCGAGCGCTCGCCGATGTGGTGCGCTCGGCGTGGAGCGGCGACGTGCGCCCGATCGTCGACCCGCTCCGGGAACGGCTCGCCGGGCTCGCGCAACAGGAAAGGTTCGAGCACGCCGCAGTGGTCCGCGACCGCATCGCCTCGGTGGTACGGGCATGTGCCCGGATGCAGCGACTGGACGCGCTGACGTCGATCCTTGATTTCGTCGCGGCGCACCCGGACGGCGACGGGGGCTGGCAGATCGCCGTCGTCCGGTTCGGGCGGCTGGCGGCCGCCGGCGTCGCCCCACGCGGCGTGCCGCCTTGGCCGGTGATCGATGCACTTCGAGCCACCGCCGAGGTCGTGACCCCCGGTCCTGGACCGCTGCGGGCGGCGCTCGCCGAGGAAACCGAGTGCATCCTGCGATGGCTCGACGAGCCGGGCACGCGGCTGGTCGACACGTCGCAGCCGTGGACGATGCCCGCCTTCGGCGCCGGCGGCCTGCGCGCGTTCCTCGGAAGCGACTCGGCCCGGCTCGCCGTCGACCCCTTTGCCGATCGGCGCCGGCTGCCGATGACGCACCGCCCGGCCCGTGCTCGCGCCTGACCGAGGGCGCCGCGCCTACGATGAGCGGCGTGATCACCGCGATCGTGATGGTGGCCGTCGAGGCCGACAAGATACCCGAGGTAGCGCAGCAGATCGCCGACCTGGACGGCGTGAGCGAGGTCTACTCCGTCGCGGGCGACGTCGACCTCATCGCTGTGGTGCGGGTCAGGGAGTTCGAGCAGGTGGCCGAGGTCATCGCCGGGCGGCTGTCGAAGGTCCCCGGTGTGCAGCACACCGACACCCACATCGCGTTTCGCGCCTACTCGCGTCACGACCTCGACGCGGCCTTCTCGATCGGCGTCGAGTCAGCCGACTGAACGCCGGCCGGCTGAACGCCCCGGCTGACCGGCCGAACAGATCCGAAGAACCAGCTATCCGCGTATGCGCTGGCTTGCCGCGGCCCACCGCGCGAGCAGGTCGGCGGCGGCGCCGGAGTCGATCGCGCGCCGAGCCTCGTCGATGCCCTTGGCGATGAGACTGTCCACAGTGGACCATCCGTCGATGCCGTCGTAGACCGCGATCGCCGCGCCGGCGTTGAGCAGCACGGCGTCGCGAGCACCAGCGCTGCGACCGGCCAGCACCTCGTGCACCACGGCCGCGTTGTAGGCCCGGTCGCCACCACGCAGGTCGTCCGGCGTCGCGACATCGAGATCGAAGCGGCGCGGGTCGACCACCGTCTCGTGCACCTCGCCATCCGCCGCCACCCACACGCTCGACGTCGTCGTGGTCGTGAGCTCGTCGAGTCCGTCATCGCCCCGGAACACCAGCGCGGTGTCGCCGCGCCGCGCGAAAACCTCGGCCATCAACGGGGCCATGCGGCGATCGGCTGATCCCACCGCCGACGCGGGCGGCCGCGCCGGGTTCGTCAACGGGCCGAGGACGTTGAACACCGTCGGTACGCCGATCTCGCGCCGCGGCGGGCCGGCGTGGCGCATGCCGGGGTGGAACACCGGAGCGAAGCAGAAGCCGACGCCCACCTCGGCGACGGTCGCCGCGACCCCGGCCGCGTCGAGGTCGATCACCACGCCGAGTTCTTCGAGGACGTCGGCCGAGCCACACTGCGAGGACGCGCTGCGGTTGCCGTGCTTGACGACCCGCCGTCCGGAGCCGGCTACCGCCAGCGCCGCCATGGTCGTGATGTTCACCGTGTGCGCGAGGTCGCCGCCGGTGCCGACGATGTCGACTGCCGGCGCGTCGACCCGCACGGGTGTCGCCCGCGCTCGCATCGTCTCGACCAAACCGGCGAGCTCGTCGGTCGTCTCACCCTTGGCGCGAAGTAGTACGACGAAGGCGGCCAGCTGGGCCGACGTGGCCTCGCCGGCCATGATTTCGTCCATCGCCCAGGCCGTGGACGCGGAATCGAGCGACTCGCCGCGCATCAGCGCGCCGAGAACGCCCCGCCAGGTGTTCACCGCACCACGGGGACGCCCGAGAGGCGCTTACGCAGCTGCTCGGCCACCGCTTCGGCGGCGGCCACCGGATCCAACGGTGCAGTGATGACACCGTCGGCGAGCGACCAGCTGGCGAGCCAGGCGTCGTCCCTGCGCGCGATCAACACCATGATAGGCGGGCAGTCGTCGATCTCGTACTTGAACTGCCGGGCGAGACCCATGCCCCCGGTCGGCTGCGCCTCCCCGTCGAGGATGACCAAGTCGACCTCGCCGCGGTCGATCTGCTCGACGACTTCGGCGCTCGTGGTGCACTCGACCCAATCGATGCGTGGTACGTCGGGTGCCGGCCGTCGCCCGACGGCCAGGCGCACGGCGGCGCGCACCTCCGGCTGGTTGCTGTAGACGACCACGGTCACCGGATCGCTCGTCTGCGCGGTCATGTCGGCATCGTATCGGCGCCGCTCGCCCGGCCCGCCAGCTCCGTCCGCGGTGGGCCGGCCGCACCCCATCCGCTGACACACGACACGCCGACCCCCGCGACTCCGCTCGCCACGCACCCGCAATAATGCGACCGTGACGTCGTCCACCAGCGCGCCGCGCTTCGAGTCGAGCAGGGTCCACTCCCTGACGCGCCCGAACCTGGTCAGCGTGGGCACGATCATCTGGCTGTCGAGCGAACTCATGTTCTTCGCCGGCCTGTTCGCCATGTACTTCACCGTCCGCTCGATCCACTCGAACGACTGGCCGATGACCTTGCCCGACGGCAACCCGATCAAGCTGTCGATCGGGTACGCACTGCCGTTCACGATCATCCTGGTGGCCTCGAGTTTCACCTGCCAATGGGGCGTGTTCGCCGCCGAGAAGGGTGACGTCTTCAAGCTGCGCCGCTGGTTCACGCTCACGTTCGTGCTCGGCCTGATCTTCGTGCTCGGCCAGGCGAACGAGTGGCGGATACAGGTCGGCGACGGCAACACGATCTCGGCCACCGGTTACGGGTCGGTGTTCTACCTGACGACCGGGTTCCACGGTCTGCACGTCATCGGTGGCCTGGTGGCGTTCGTCTTCTACCTGATTCGGACGACCCTTGGCCGGTTCACCCCCGCGCAGGCCACCGCCGCCATCGTCGTCTCGTACTACTGGCACTTCGTCGATGTGGTGTGGATCGGGCTGTTCGCGACGATCTACATCATCCGATGAGGGCCGAACGGGAAGGGGCGCCCGTGTCCGACGACCTCGACGAGCTGGGCTTCGAGCCGGCCGTCTCGGCCACCGGCGCCGAGTCCGACCCGGCGCCGAAGCCCAAGCCGGCCCGCAAGACGAAGCGGCCGCGCCGCAGCTCCCGGTGGCGTCGGCGGGTGACCGGCGCGATCATGCTGGTCACCGTGCTGGCCGGGGTGGCCGGCGCGTACACGTTGTTCGCCAGCTCGTCCGGGGCCAGCGACACGCGCACCAGCCAAGAGGACATCGAGGCCGGCCGCCAGCTCTACAACACCAGTTGCATCACCTGCCACGGCACCTATCTGCAGGGCGTCACGGGCCGCGGCCCCGCCCTGGTCGGCGTGGGGTCAGCCGCGGTCTATTTCCAGGTCAGCACCGGCCGGATGCCCGCCGCCGGGCAGGGCGGCTCGCAGCCCCGCAAGCCGGCCAAGTTCAACGAGGAGCAGATCAACCAGCTCAGCGCGTTCGTCCAGTCGGTCGGCGGCGGACCCCAGCTTCCCGAAGGCAGCCTTCGGGTCGGCGACGACCAGCTCGGCGAAGGCGGCGAGCTGTTCCGCCTCAACTGCGCGTCCTGCCACGGCACCACCGGCAAGGGCGCTCCGTTGTCGGCCGGCAAGAACGCGCCCGGGCTACGCGATGCCACCGACCAACAGATCTACGCCGCGATGCTCTCCGGCCCCTCGAACATGCCGGTTTTCGCCGACAACGAGATCACCCCCGATCAGAAGAAGGCGATCGTCACCTACGTGCAGACGCTCCAGGCGTCGCAGGATCCCGGCGGCAACGGGCTCGACCGCATCGGTCCGGTTTCGGAGGGCCTGGTCATCTGGATCCTCGGCATCGGCGCGTTGCTGATCGTGATCTTGTGGATCGGAGCGAAGACGTGACCCGGCGAGCCGGGCCGCGAGGTGACAGCGACACCCAGGTGACGACATGACCGGCCACGGGCCTGACATCCCCAGCGAGGACGAGCTCCGCGCAATGAGCCCGGAGCAGGCAATGATCGTCGCCGGCGAGACCGACGGTGTCTATGTCGTCCATCGCCGCAACCGCTTCCCGATACCCGGCACCAAGGCCGAGAAGCGGGCGGAGCGCACCGTCGCCGGGCTGTTCATCCTGGCGGCGCTGGCCGGGGTTGGCTTCATCGTCGCCTTCATCATCGTGCCGCAGGCCTACAAGACACCCGGTCACAGCCAGAACTTCCGTTTCTACACCCCGATCCTCGGGGCCACGCTCGGCATCATGCTGGCCGCGCTGGGCATCGGCGCAATCTTGTGGGCCAAGTGGCTGATGCCGGAAGAGGAGCTCGTCCAGGAGCGCCACGACGACGTTCAGCCCGGCGAACCTGAACAGCAGGTGATGACGGGCGCAACCCTGGTGTCCGGCATTGACGACGCGGGCCTGCCCCGCCGCTCGTTGCTGGTGCGCAGCCTGTTCCTGGCCGGCGGCGCCCTCGCTGCCGTCCCGGTGTTCGCACTCATCGGAGGGCTCCTCGAGAAGGTGCCGGGCAAGGCGCTGTTCCACACGCTCTTCCAGCCGAACCCGAACTTCCCGAACGGCATCCCGATCGTGTATTCGGACGGACGGCGGGTCAGCCCGAATGATCTGGACGCGGGTGGCCTTGCGACCGTATTCCCGGGCGTCCCGGGCGGGGTCCAATCGGCCAGCTCGCCTACGTTGCTCATCCGGCTGCGACCCGGCCAGGGCGCAGAGGTTCAGGCGCGCAAGGGTCAGGCCGACTGGGGCTTTGAGGATTTCGTGGCGTACTCGAAGATCTGCACCCATGCCGGTTGTCCAGCCTCGCTGTATGAACAGCAGACGACCCGCTTGCTCTGCCCGTGCCACCAGTCGCAGTTCGAGGTACTCAAGGATGCCAAGCCCGTATTCGGGCCGGCCACCCGCAGCCTGCCCAAGCTGAAGATCCGCGTCGAGGTGGTCGAGGGCGTGCAGTACTTCGTCGCGCCGCAGGACTACCAAGAGCCCATCGGACCCGGCTTCTGGGAGCGTGGATGACGGACGTAGCGCCCTCGCGACGTTCCGCCCGGCCCCGCACGATCGCTGGCAAGTCCGCGCTCTGGGTCGACGAGCGGTTCAAGGTCGCCGCGCCGCTGCGCAAGCAGCTGAACAAGGTCTTCCCCGACCACTGGTCGTTCATGATGGGCGAGATCGCGCTGTACTCGTTCATCATCTTGATCCTGACCGGCACGTACCTCACGTTCTTCTTCGATCCGTCGATGGGCGAGGTTACCTACAACGGCAGCTACGTTCCGCTCAGAGGCGTCGAAATGTCGCGGGCATACGCCTCGACGTTGCACATCTCTTTTGACGTTCGCGGCGGCCTCGTCATCCGTCAGATCCACCACTGGGCCGCGCTGCTTTTCATCGCGGCCATGCTCGTTCATATGCTCCGGGTGTTCTTCACCGGCGCGTTCCGCAAGCCGCGTGAGGTCAACTGGCTCATCGGCCTGACACTGCTCGTACTCGGCGTGATCGAAGGGTTCGTCGGCTACTCGCTGCCCGACGACCTGCTGTCGGGCACCGGGTTGCGCATCGCCGACGCGATCATGCTCTCGATCCCGATCATCGGCACCTGGACCTCGTTCCTGGTGTTCGGCGGGGAGTTCCCCGGCACCGAGATCATCGGGCGCTTCTACATCGTGCACGTACTGCTGATTCCGGCCATCCTCGCCGCACTGATCGGTGCCCACCTGGCGATCATGATCCGGCAGAAGCACACCGACTTTCCGGGACCGGGCCGAACCGAGCAGACGGTCGTCGGGCACCGGTTCTTCCCCAAGTTCGCCGCCCAGGCCACCGGCTTCTTCTTCATCGTCTTCGGCGTTCTGGCCGCGCTCGGCGGTCTCGCGCAGATCAACCCGGTCTGGATGTTCGGGCCGTACAACCCGGCTCAGGTGTCCTCCGGCTCGCAGCCAGACTGGTACATGGGCATGCTCGACGGCTCCACGCGGCTATTCCCGTCGTGGGAGATCAGGCTGTGGGGGCACAGCATCCCACCCCTGTTCTGGCCCACCGTCGTGCTGCCCACCATCCTGATCGCGCTGGCGGCGACGTACCCGTTCGTCGAGGCCCGACTCACCAAAGACCGCCTCCGGCACAACCTGCTGCAGCGCCCGCGCGACGTGCCGGTGCGTACGGCGCTGGGAGCGATGGCCTGCACGTTCTGCGCCGTGCTGTTCATCTCGGGCGGCAACGACCTGATAGCCAAGGCGTTCGACATCTCGCTGAACGCCATGACATGGGGTGGACGGATCGCCACGGTAGTGCTTCCGCCACTCGCCTACGTGATCGTGTATCGGCTCTGCCTGGGCCTGCAACGCCACGACCGCGAGGTGCTCGAGCACGGCATCGAGACGGGCGTCATCAAACGCCTGCCGACAGGCGAGTTCATCGAGGTGCACCAGCCGCTCGGGCCGGTCGACGGCCACGGCCACGGCACCTTGACCTACGCCGGCGCGGCCGTGCCGAAGCGCATGAACCGGCTCGGCAAGGGACGCCTCGCGCACGTGCGCGGCTTCTTCTATCCCGTCAAGGAAAAGCCAGAGATCGCCGAGAAGCTCGCCTCCCTCGAGGAGGCCGAGCCCGCCGATGCGATCGAGCCGGGTACTGACCGCGAGGTCGAGCTCACCGACTGACCCGGCCGGGTTGGCCCAATCGCTCCCAACCGTTTGAGTGGTGCGACATGAATCGAGTGGTGCGATACAACGCACCACTCGACGCATAACGCACCACTCACCGTGTGGTGGGGTTGGCCGGGCCCCGAGACGGTGATCGCCCAGCATCACGCTGGGCGATCATCGCTTGGGTTCCTCCTTACTGGACGGTGAAGGACTTGGTCATAGTGGCCTTCGAGCTGTCGCCTACGTAGACATCGATCTCGCCGGGTTCGACGACGAACTTGCCCGAGTTGTTGTAGAAGCCGACATCATTGCGGTTGAGCGTGAACGACACCGTCTTGGTCTGACCCGGCGTCAGGGTGACTCGCTCGAATGCCCGCAGCCGGCGGACCGGCTGGGAGATGCTGGCCACGGGATCGTGGATGTAGAGCTGCACTACCTCGTCGCCGGTACGGCTGCCGGTGTTCGTGACATCCGCCGTCGCCTTGATGCTGCCGCTCGACGACATCGTCGCGGAGCTGAGCTGCAGGTTGGAGACGTTGAACGTGGTGTAGCTCAGCCCGTATCCGAACGAGTACAGCGGGTCGCAGGTGTTCAGGTCGCGGTAGCGCGAGTTGTACTTCGAGGTGACGTCACATGGCCGGCCGGTCGGCTCGTGGTTGTAGTAGATCGGCACTTGACCGATGTTGACCGGGAAGGACACCGGCAGCTTCCCGCCGGGGTTGACCTTTCCGAACAGCACGTCGGCCACTGCGTTACCCGCCTGGACGCCCGGGAACCACGCCTCGAGAATCGCGGGCGACTTCGCCGCGACATTGGTCAGCGTCAGCGGCCGGCCGTTGAACAAGACGACGGTGAACGGCTTGCCGAGCGCGGCAATCCGGTCGATCAACTGCTGCTGGTCGCCGGGCAGGTCGATGTTGCTGCGCGACGCAGCCTCGCCGCTCATCTCCCGAGGCTCGCCGAGCGCGAGCACGACCTGGTCGGCCGACTGGGCCGCGGCCACCGCCTGGTCGAACCCGGGGCCGGGCGGGCAGTCATCCGCGGGGTTGTACTGCGGTGGCTCGGTGTTCGGCAGGTCGCACGCCTTTGTGAACGTCGTGTTCGGGTCCTGCGCCTTGATCCCGGTGTACAGGGAGACCGCGTCCTGGTCGCGACCGGTGCCCCACCACGGGC
>JBKPQM010000143.1:0-5579 GCA_046734095.1 Actinomycetota bacterium
ACGACACGCTCGCCGCTCGAGGGGCCGCGAGGGTGGCGGTTTTGGGCGCCGGCCGGCTGGCGCCCGTCGTGGCCGCGCTCCTTGGCGCGGCCGGCATCGGCCAGGTCGCGGTCGCCGGCAACGGCGATGTCCGCATGCACCAGGCAGCGCCTGGCGGCGTGCGGCCCGACGATGAAGGACGGCGCTTCGCCCAGGCGGCAGGCGACGCCGTGTCCCGGGCCGCGCCTGACTGTGACGTCACCCCCCGCCCGTTGCACCTGCGCCCGGACCTCGTGGTGCTTGCCGTTGACGGCCCGGTCGACCCAGAGTTGCGGGACGCCCTGCATGGGTTCGGCGTCGCCCACCTGGTAGCCCAGGCCGGTGCCGACCTCGGCGTGGTCGGCCCGCTTACGCTCCCTGGCGTGGCCAGTTGCCTGCGCTGCGCCGATCTGCAGCGCCTCGACCGCGACACCGCCTGGGCGGCGCTCGCGGTCCAGCTGGCCATCGCACCCAAGTACGGGCCACCGTCCGACGTAGTTCTGAACAGCCTGGTGGCTAGCGTCGCCGCGCTGCAGGCGCTCGGGTTTCTCGACGGCGCCGACCCGCCGACGATCGAGGGCACGCTGGAGATCCACTTGCCCGACTGGCAGGTTCGCCGCCGCACCTGGCCCCCGCATCCGGACTGCGACTGCGGTGCTCATGCGGCCCAAAGCGTGGCTTGGGCAGAATGATCCGGTGACCGACATCCCGCAGCGCCGAGGCGCACGGACCGCCCGGCTGGCCTCGCTGCCCCTGGGTGTCGCGGGTCGTGCGACGGTCGGACTCGGTAAGCGCATCGCCGGCAAGTCAGCCGAAGCCGTGACCGCCGAGTTGCAGCAGCGCACGGCCGAGCAGCTGTTCACCGTCCTGGGCGAGCTCAAGGGCGGGGCGATGAAGCTCGGACAGGCGATGTCGGTGTTCGAAGCGGCACTGCCGGAGGAGTACGCGGCGCCGTATCGCGACGCGCTGATCCGCCTGCAGGAGGCGGCGCCGCCGATGTCGGTCGAGGTCATGCACCGCGTCCTGGCCGAGCAATTCGGACGCCGGTGGCGCGAGCGCTTCGCCGTGTTCGACGACCGACCCGCCGCGGCGGCCAGCATCGGCCAGGTGCACCGTGCGGTGTGGGCCGACGGCCGCGAGGTGGCCGTCAAGATCCAATATCCGGGCGCCGGGCCGGCACTCATGGCCGATTTCACCCAGCTGACCCGCTTCGCCTGGCTATTCGGCCGCTTGTCCCCCGGGATGGACGTCAAGCCGCTCCTGGCCGAGCTGAAGGATCGGGTGCTCGAAGAACTCGACTACAACCTCGAGGCCGACGCCCAGCGCACGTTCGCCGCGGCCTATGCTGGCGATGCCGAGATCGCGATCCCCCGAGTGGTCGCCAGCGCACCCAAAGTCATCGTGACCGAGTGGATCGATGGGACTCCGCTCTCGCAGATCATCGCCAGCGGGACGCAGGAGCAGCGCGACCGCTGCGGGTACCTACTCGCACTGCTGCACTATTCGGGCCCTCGGCGGGCCGGGTTGCTGCACGCCGACCCGCATCCGGGCAACTTCCGGCTCGGCGACGACGGCCGGCTCGGCGTCGTCGATTTCGGCGCGGTGGCCCGCATGCCCGGCGGCATTCCCGCGCCACTCGGCCGGATGATGCGCTATGCGCTGGATGGCAACGGCGAAGCCGTCATGGGTGTCATGTACCAGCAGGGCTTTATCCGGCCGGGCATCAAGGTCCAACCGCGCCAGATCATGAACTACTTGCGCCCGGCTATCGAGCCGCTGAGCGTCGAGCGGTTCACGTTCACCCGCGAATGGATGCGGACTCAAGTCGCGCGGATCGGCGATCCCCGGCGCGAGGAGGCGCAGATCGGGCGACTGTTCAACCTGCCACCGACCTACCTGCTCGTCCACCGCGTCACGCTCGGCTCGACCGCCGTCGTATGCCAACTCGAAGCGACGGCGCCCTATCGAGCGCTCGCCGAGCGGTGGCTGCCCGGCTTCGCCGAAGCGTCCTGAGCCCTACCACCATTCCTGGCCGAGCTTCGCTTCGATGGAACGAACGTACTTGCGAGTGCAGGCGTCACAGATCCACCGCCGGCGTGGGCCGTCACGGCTCTCAACGATGTCGGCGCACCAGGCGAGGGGCGGATCGCCGTCGCTTTGGGGATCGGCCATCCGCCCGCACATCGAGCAGACCTCCTCCACTCCCCCATAAGACGCGGCCGCTGGACCGAAGTCCAGCGGCCGCACTGTCAGTGGCGTCCTACTGCCGAAGGGTTACCGTTCTTTCGAGGATGACCGTCGGTGGGCCGATCGCGCCATCCGCTCGAGACGACGACGACGCCGCTCGGCGCGGGCCTCGCTCGCCACTCGACGCTCGCGCGCCTGGCGATGCAGTTCGGACATTCGCTCGCGAGCGAGCGCTTCGTGCATGCTGTACATCTTCAGACTCCCAGTCGAATTCGTTTCGGCGATGTGGGGCGAGGCGGCACTCATGCGGCCACCTCGCGGTCGGTCTTGCGCGGGCGTCCGCGAGGACGCTTGCGCGGGACGATGTGCCCTCGTTCGAAGATCTCCCCGCCCCAGACTCCCCAGGGCTCGCGGCGCTCCAGAGCACCGGCGAGGCAGGCGAGACGGGCCGGGCAGTCCCGGCAGTACTCCTTGGCCAGCTCCAGGTCGGCCGGGCTCTCGGCAAACCAGAGATCCGGGTCGTAGATCCGGCACGGCACGTCGTCCGGGCATTGCGGCGAGATCGGATCGAGAAATTCCGAGTCGAGCACGTCGCCGAGCCCGAAAGTGGTCTGGCCCTCAAGCGCGACTAGTCCGGTCGCGCAGCCGGTCAACACTTCGGGTCACCTCCTTGTAGTACGTGGGCGGCTGGTTGTGGGCGGACGGTGTGGACAAACAATGAGGCCGCGGTTCCCGGACTGGGAGCCGCGGCCTCGAGGAGAGCCGGCGTTGATCGCCTGATCAACGTGGTGCTCCTCGAGGCGGGCTGCCCTTGACAGCAGCGCCGACGACACGGTCACGGATAAAGATCGGGTTCACCGGGTGATTGGGGGAGATCGCGCCGAGCATCGGCATGGCCTCGACGTGCGGCCGCTGCGCGGGCCACTGCGTCTGGAACGCCGGGCTGCCCATACGGTCTCCACCACCGAGCGACATCGACGCCCAATCACGCCGCAGACGCGGGGTGGCCGTGATCGTCGTGATGCGAATGCTCACGGGGCCACCTCCTTCGTCACGGATGGCGCTCAAGTGCACGCCTGGCTGTTGACTCGTGAAGAAGACTATCGGGGCGCGTGTGAGCTAGGCAATCCGATTAATTCCCTAGCCGGGTTCCTTAGTCGATCGCACCCACCGACTAAGGAACCTTAGGACGTGATCTTCGCCGGCGCCACAGAATTAGGATCAGCCCCCGCGAGGACGGCAAGTACCGGTTCTGCGTAGCGATCGAGCTTGGCCGGCCCGACTCCGGCGACCTTAGCCAGCGCGGCCCGGCTGTCCGGACAGGCATCAGCTATTGCCACTAGCGTCGCGTCGGAGAAGACCACGTACGCCGGGACGCTCTGCGCCTCGGCCTGCCGCTTGCGCCAGGCACGCAGCCGGGCGAACAGCTCGGCATCCTCGGCCGCAGGAGCGACCGACTTCTTCTTCTGCCGGGGGACGTTCGGCGGCGCGCCCCGCAATCCGTCCAGGAAACGGCTCGGCCGGCGCCCTCGTCGCTGGCCAGGACTGCGGGCCAGCGCCCACGACAGTGCCAGCCGCTCGCGAGCCCGCGTGATACCGACATAGAGCAAGCGGCGCTCCTCGGCGAGTTGCTCGTCGGTGGTGGCGTGCTGGATCGGGATGGTCGTGTCGGTGAGACCGACGAGGAATACCGCGTCCCACTCCAGGCCCTTGGCGCTGTGCAGCGACGCGAGCGTGACACCTTGAACGGTTGGGGCGTGCTGGGCCGAGGCGCGCCGGTCGAGCTCGGCGACGAGTTGGGGCAACGGGGCGTGGGCGTCGGAGGCGACCAGGTCGTCGGCCAGGCTGACGAGGGCGGCCAGCGACTCCCACCGCTCGCGGGCGGCCCCGCCGGGCGGTGGATCGTCCGGATACCAGCCGACGCTGGCGAGCACGGCCCGTACCGTGTCGGGCAAAGCCTGATCGCCGATGTCTGCCCGGGCGGCTCCCCGCAGCAGCAGCCGCGCCTCCCGGATCTCGGGGCGGTCGAAGAACCGGTCGCCGCCGCGCAGCACATACGGCACGCCCGCTTCGGCCAGCGCCTGCTCGTAAACCTCGGACTGGGCGTTGACGCGAAACAGCACCGCGATCTCGGCGGCCGGCGTACCGGCGTCGATAAGCGCCCGGCACTGTTTTGCTACGGCGTGGGCCTCGGCCGGCTCGTCGTCGAACTCGGCGAAGCTCGGCGGCGGGCCGTCCGCACGCTGGCCGACCAGGGTGATGCGTCCCCGGATCAGGGTGTTGGCGAGCTGGACGACTTGCGGCGTCGACCGGTAGTCGCGGTGCAGCCTGATCTCCACCGTCTCGGGGTAGCGCACGCGGAAGTCGAGCAGGTGCCGCGGCGTCGCCCCGGCGAAGGAGTAGATGGTCTGGTTGGCGTCGCCCACCACGCAGATGTCCTCGCGTCCGCCGAGCCAGGCATCGAGCAGCCGCTGCTGCAGCGGTGAGACGTCTTGGTACTCGTCGACGACGAAATGCCGATAGCGCGAGCGCACCTCTTCGGCGACGTCACGGTACTGCTCGAGCGCACCGGCCATGATCAGCAGCAGGTCGGCGAAGTCGAGCTGCCCGGCCCGGCGCTTGGCCTTCTCGTAGCCGTCGTATACCTCGGCGACGCCGGCCGCCGCCATCGGCGGCTGACGGGCCGCCTCCGCGGCCCGCTTGGGGTAGTCGTCGGGGCTGGCCAGCACCGCCTTGGCCCAGTCGATCTCGGCGGCGAGGTCCCGCAGCTCGGTTCGGTCGACCCGCAGCCGGGCCCGAGCGGCCGCGTTGCCGACCAGCCGGATCGGGTTGTCGATCACATCGGGCATCGGGCCGCCGAGCACCCGAGGGGCGAAGTAGCTCAGCTGACGCAGCGCGGCCGCATGGAACGTCCGCGCCTGCACGCCGTGGGCGCCCAGCCGTCGCAACCGCTCGCGCATTTCTCCGGCGGCCCGCGCGGTGAACGTGACGGCGAGCAGCTGGCCGGCCGGAATCGCTTCGGAGCGGACGGCAAACGCGATCCGGTGGGTGATCGCCCGGGTCTTGCCCGTGCCCGCGCCGGCCAGGATGCACACCGGCCCGCGGACCGCCGCGGCGGCGGCGCGCTGCTCGGGATCGAGCCCTTCCAGCACAGCCTCGGCGGCGCGTTCACTCACTGGACAACCTGCTCTTCGCGCGAGCGCTCATCGCACCGCTCGCTCCGCTCCTCGGCGCTGCGCGCCTGCGATGCTCGCTCGCTCACTGGACAACCTGCTCTTCGCGCGAGCGCTCATCGCACCGCTCGCTCCGCTCCTCGGCGCTGCACGCCTGCGATGCTCGCTCGCTCACTGGCTGATCCTCCCATCGGGATCCGA
>JBKPQM010000144.1:0-8841 GCA_046734095.1 Actinomycetota bacterium
GCCCGAACCACCGCCACGCCAGAGACGTATATAGAGAGGCGCCGCTTCAATCGATCTATACCGCGGCTGATGCCGCCCTCGACGACCTCGCAGGTGCCCCGATCTGCATGTGACCCCGAGGCCACAGTCGCTGACTGGGGCCTGGCTGCCACGGGTCGCGTGCGCGACACCTCTGGCCGGATAGGTGGTTGACGCAATCATCCGGTTGCTATAACGTCGCAATCGTTTGGTTGCTACTCCTGGAGGATCGAATGGGTTTTCCTGATCGCATCGAGCGGACCGTTGAGCTCGATCACGCGCCCGAGAGAGTGTGGGCGGCAATCACCACGGCCGAGGGCTTGGCTGGCTGGTTCGGAGATGAGGCGACGCTCGAGCTGCGGCCGGGAGGGTCGGGCCGGATGATCTGGACCAATGGCGCCACGGTCGACATGCGGGTGGAGCGGGTAGAAGAGCCGACCGTGTTCGGGTTCACCTGGCAGATCTACGGGCTGCCTAAGGACGATCCGCGTCGCACCTATGTCGAGTTCACCCTTGAACCAGTTGATACGGGTACGCGGCTAACCGTCGTCGAGAGCGGATTCGCCCAGCTGTCCGCGGAGGCTTACCACGTGGCGTACGACGGCAACACCAAGGGGTGGGCGAGCGAACTGGGCGAACTGCTCAGCTACCTCGATGCCGCCTGACGTCGAGGCGATCGCCGAGCAGGTCTTCACCGCCCTGGCCGACCCGACGCGCCGCGCCATTCTGGCCACGCTGGCCTCATCCGGCCCGGCAACGGCCACCGATCTCGCCGCTCGGTTGCCGATCACGCGGCAAGGCATCGCCAAGCACCTGGCCCTGCTGGCCGCGGCCGGCCTGGTGAGGCCCGAACCGGGCGAGCGGCGCCGGGTGCGGTACCGGCTGCGTTCGGCGCCGATGCAGATGGCCCAGCAGTTCCTGGCGGCGCTGGCCCGCGACTGGGACCGCCCGCTCGAGGCGTTGACGGAGCACCTCGACCGGTCCGCCGACGAGCGCACGACGAACGCACGAGAAAAAGTCCGGAGGCACCATGCGTGATCAGATGCTGGTTTCCCGACCTGCCGCGATGACACGGGGTAAGTCAGCGGCCGTCTGGACAGCGACGCTCGGGCTCGCGGGCGTCTGCTGGGCCGTAGCCGCCGGGCGGATGGACCGCATGGACATGGGCCCCGCCACCGACCTCGGTTCGTTCGGTTACTTCGCCGCACTGTGGGTGGCGATGATGGCGGCGATGATGCTGCCGGGTGCGGCCCCCGCAGTTATCCGACACGTCCGCAGCAGCGGCACGCTGATCGACGGCGCGCTGTTCGTCGGCTCCTACCTTGTCACGTGGGCCCTCGTGGGCGGTGCCGTTTACGTGCTGTACCGGCCACACGGATCGGTGTCCGCCGGGGCACTTGTGATCGCGGCTGGCGTCTACGAGATCACGCCGCTCAAGCGACGCTTTCGGCAACGGTGCCGCGAGGGTGTCCGCTCCGGATTCGAGTTCGGGATCTGCTGCGTCGGCTCAAGCATCGGACTGATGCTGATGCTGGTGGCACTCGGCGTCATGAGCCTCACCTGGATGCCGGTGATCGCCGCCCTCGTCCTCGCCCAGAAGCTCATGCCTGCGAGAGCGCCCATCGATGTGCCGCTGGCGCTGGCGATCGTCGGACTCGGGATCTGGATCGTCCTCGCGCCCTCAGCGGTGCCCGGATTCACGCCACCGATGTGAAGGAGAAGGAATGACCACTCACAAGACCGGAACGCGGGAAGAATGGCTCGCGGCCAGGCTGGAGCTGCTCGAAGCCGAGAAGCAGTTGACGCGGCGTAGCGACGAGTTGGCTCGGCAGCGGCAGGAGCTCCCGTGGGTTCGCATCGACAAGGAATACCTCTTCGAGACCGACGAAGGCACGGCGTCCCTCGTCGACTTGTTCCGAGGACGCTCGCAGCTGCTCATTTATCACTTCATGTTCGGGCCCGAGTACACCGCCGGCTGTCCGGCCTGTTCGGCCATCGCCGACGGCTTCAACGGGTTCGTCGCGCACCTGGCCAACCACGACGTGATGCTCTGGGCGGTGTCGCGGGCTCCGCTCGCGAAACTGCAGGCCTACAAGCGGCGGATGGGGTGGACCTTCCCCTGGGCATCCTCGCACCGGAGCGCGTTCAACCCCGATTTCCAGGCCGGCTACAGCGAGGAGCAGCGGGAGTCGGGAGTCGGCGAGTACAACTACCGCACCCTTGACATCGCGGCCGTGGCCGAGCTCGGCCAGCAGGCGCCGTTCGCCGATTGGGCCGCCACGACCGGCACCGACTGGGCGACCTACACGCGAGAGTCCCCCGGGATGACTGCGTTCGCGCTCGACGACGGCGTCGCATACCACACGTACTCGTCCTACGCTCGCGGGCTCGATGGCCTCTGGGGCATGTACCAATGGCTCGACCGGGCACCAAGAGGCCGCAACGAGGACCGGAACCCAGATGATCCGCTCAACTGGTTCCGCCGCCATGACGAGTACAACAGCGACTGACACCGCCCGAGGCAGAGGCGACGGCAACCAGGCCGCCGGTTTACCGGACGCTCATGACTTGACCACGCGGGCGTCTATCTCCAACGGAAGTGGACGAAGACACGACCGAAGTTATCGGAGTCTTTCTCGACGCGGTGGTAGAGGGCCTTGATCTCCTTGCGGTCGAGGAACCGGAGGACCCGTTTCTTAAGCTGTCCTGATCCCTTTCCCGGAATGATCTCAACCAGCGGTGCCTTCTTGGCCACAGCCTCATCGATGACGGCGCGAAGCGCACGCTCGATCTCCTCGTCGCGGTTGTAGATGTCATGCAGGTCGAGCTTTAGCTTCACGCTGTTCATCGTGCTGCTATGGCAACACGGCTGCCAAACCTGACTTGTCAGCGCGAGGTGAGCGGCGCGGCGGTCGCGACGAGCAGGATCCACGCTCCGCCGGGGGCCAGGGTTATCGGGCGCCCCGTGGCGTCGCGCAGCGTTGTGCCCGATGTCAGGTTGGGCCGCGACCACGAGCCGTCGATGCGGTGCCCATTGCGGAACACTGCGACGCGTCCGTGCCCGATCGAGTGTGTGTACTGCGACGGATTGCCCCTGACATCGACATCCGCGGGGTCCACCGTCACCTGGCAAAACTGCACGATGACATTGGCGGTCGCGATCGGCGCACCATCGGCCGCAGTCTGCCCGACGCCGTTGATCTCGCGCGCGTAGCGGTTGAGCTGCGGGTTCCACCTGAAGTCCACTCGGGTGTCGCCGACCTGCGTCTGCAGGGAGGTTGCTGTGCTGGCCGCGGACAGGCCAGCCGGATTCGATGCCCACTGAAAGCCGATGGACTTGGCCGAGTCCGCCTTGACCGCGGAGCTGACCGCGGCCAGGTTCGACATCAGGTTGTACGGCGCGTGTCGTGAGCTGGCGCGCGAGAACCCGGGTCCGCCACCGGACAACGTGACCCCGTGCAGGATCGACTTGTTCAAGGTGGGTATCGAGTCCCCGCCGCCACCGGAGGCGACCAGGATGATCCGCCCGTACTGGCTGAGCAGTTCCGGGTCACTCGCCCGCACACTGCGCACCGGCCCGACCGTCGGTTTGGTGCTCGCGAACACGGCGAGCAGCCGAGTCAGTCCCCCTTCGGCCTGCTCAACGTAGACGATGTCGGCCTTATCGACACCCACTTGCGGGCGCCCGTTCGCGGTGTCGTCGATCTTCACACCGACGACCGGGCCCGTCGGGACCGGGCCGAGCCCGGTCAGCGGATTCACCGACAGCGGGGGCGTGGGTGTCGGCGTCGTAGTGCTCGCCGCCGTTTCCGTCTTGGAATTACCGCCGCTCAGCCCAACAGTCAGGCCAACCACGCCACCACCGACGACGACCACGCCGATCGCGGCCGCGATCACCTTCTGCTTCGTGCCCCATCGACCAATTCGGTCGGTCAACCTCACCAGACGACCTCCTAGCCAGAGGTGCGGGTCTACCGTCGTCCGACACTCATGGTGATCTCGATGTCAAAGGACCGCACCTGTGGCATCAATGCATCACGCAACGCAACGGAGCCGTCCGGCGCAGGACACTAGTTCGGGCGGTCGTCGCGATCGGTCACCATCGGACGGCCACCGCTCGCCGGCACCGGTCGGTTGGCCACCGGCAGCAACGCCGAGGCGGCAAGCGGAGCCGCGGTGCTCTCTACATGTGCGCCCACCCGAGCCGCCTCGGCCGACGCCGAGCCGGCCGGGATCGGCGATCCGGTCGGGTACAGCACGCCGTTGAACACCATGCGCTCCTCGGCGGTCTGCCAGCCGCGGTACCACGGGTCGAAGCCGAACATGATCGCGTGCCCGGCGCCGAAGGGCTGGTCGACGATCGCCGGGCGTCCCGGCAGGTTGGCGACGGCGTTGACCGAGTAGCCGTAGCAGTTGCCGAACCCGGGCGGCCCACCGCATTCGCCGGCCGGCGCGAACGTCGCGACGGCGGTCGCAGGCGGGATCGTCCTGCCGTTGCCGCCCAGCGTCGCCGGGTCGAAGTTCGGGTCGGTGCTCGACTCCCGGTAGATCCAGCCGCCGGCGTCCATGCCCCAGCCGGCCGGCACGGACGTGTTCCACGTGGCGTCGAACGTCGAACCCGGGGTGTTGATACCGCTGATCGTGTTCGTGTTGACCGTGGTGATGCCGGCGTTGCGGGCGCTGGTCACGCCGCCCGCGGCGCTGCCGATGAACGTGCCGCCGCCGTTGACGAACGCCTGCACCGCCTGCGCCGGCGTGCCGGCCGAACCGACCGGCGTGGTCGCGGAGATCGCCGCGTTCGGGTCGATGAACACGCTGTACTGGTTGGTGAGCAGCCCGTTCGCGAGGTCGGCCGCGGTCAGCTGCGTGATCTGCGAGGTCGGGATTCCTTCCTTCTGGGTCAGGGCGAACATCGCCTCGCAGTACGCGGTCGAGCGGCAGTAGCCGTCACCGGTGCCGGGGAACGCCGGGTTGGTCGGCGCGGACACGCCGGCGTAGATCGCGATCTTCGGCAGCGACATCGCGTAGTGCGTCACCGGATAGTCGGCCAGCCCGTACACCGGCGTCTGCCAGCGCGCCGCGTCCGCGGCGACCGTACTCAGCGAGACGGAGTCGCCGGCCACGAGGGCCGCGCCGCTGTCGAGGTGCACGCCGGCGGCGTCGAAGCCGGTCGCGGCGCGGGACACCGTGGCGCCCTGGCCGAGCAGCTGGTTGACCATGGAAAGCGCGCTCGACGAGTCGGCCGCGAACGCGTACACCGGCGAGCTCGTCGCCGGCACCGAACCGAGCGCCGGGTCACCGATCAGGGTCATTTCCGTCTGGGACGGCAGCTGCCGGGTGAGGAAGCCGTCGCCCGCGAAGCCGCGCAGCAGCGAGTACGACCAGGTGACGACGTCGTAGTTGTAGTTGAACGGCAGGAACGGGTTCTCGCCCAGCACCGCCTGGATCCAGTGCTTGTTCTGCTGACTCATCGGGATGTAGAGCGTGCCGGTCGGCAAGGTCGTCGTCGCCGTGCGCGCCGGCGACGGTCCGCCCTGGGCGGCGTTGATATCGAAGTCGCCGAACCGGTGCGCGCCGGGGACGGTGACGGGGTGGTCGAACCGGTACACCCGTACGCCGACGAACTGCAGGTCGCGGACGGCCTGCGCGACATCGCCGGAGTGCTTGCCCGGCAGGTAGTAGTAGCCGCACACGTCGACGTTCGGGTTCTGATCGATCTCGCTCTGGCCGATCTCGAACTGGTCGATGATCGGCGGGCTGACCTGGGTGTTCTCCTGCGACTGGCAGTCCTTGCCCTGCTCGACGGCCTCGGGCCACTGCGCGACCCAGTCGGTGAGCAGCGCCTCCTTCTGCCCGGCGACGACGTTCACGGTCGTATCCATCGCCAGGTAGTGGTCGTAGACCTGCTTGCCGTAGCTCTCGTCGTTGCCCTTCTCGTAGGTCATGCCGGCGCCGCCCATGAGCAGGGCCGGCACCGTGTCGCCGTACTCGGGCACGAACAGGTCGTAGGTGTTGTAGTTGCGGTACTGGCCGGTTTGGTCGTTGAACGCCTTCTGGATGGCCGGGCCGATGACGTTCTGGATTTGGTTCAGCGCCGCGTGGGAGATCTCGTGGTGCGCGGCGTCCTGGTTCGGCGGGAAGAAGTAGCCGGACGACTGCTGGTGCGCGTCGATGAAGAACAGCCCGGGGTACTTCGTGATCGCGGCGGTCAGCGCGCGGTTCTCGGGCATGAGGAACGTGCCGCGGTCGCGGTTCGGGTCGAACGACCAAGCCAGGGTGCGGTTGTTGTGGTCACGGTCGTCAGGTGCGGTGACGGGCTGGATGAACACGTCGAGGTTGCCGAGCCGCGAGGCGTTGTCGCAGTCGGTGCGTGCGGCCAGCTCGTAGAGCTCCTTCACCGACCCCTCACCGCCGGCCGGCTCGTTGCCGTGCGGGGCGCCGGTGATCCAGGCGAACGCGGGTCGCCGGTCCACCTGCGCCTTGGCGACCGCCGGCGAGGTGGTGCCGTCGATGACGCCGCGCCAGAACGCCTGGTCGTTGCGGCCGGCGTCGAGGTTGGCGATGTTGTTCGGCGTCCCGATGACGACGTAGTCGAACGGCACGCCCAGCACGCTGCGGCCTTCCTCGACGAGCTTCGCCGCGACCCGCCGGCCGGTGGTGGACGGATGCGAGTTGATCGCGTCGACGACCGCGTGCAGGTAGGCCATCAGCTGCCCGGTCTGCTTGGCCGACGGCGGGTTGCTGGACAAGCCGTCGCCGGTCATGCCGCTGCCGAGTGTCGTGCCGAAGAACGAGTCGTAGCTCGGGATGTTCGGGTCGAGCGCCGCCGCGCTGCCGCTGCACTGGCCGCGCTGGCCGGGAGCCCCGGGTGCCTCGGCGATCGGGTACTCGCCGCCCACCGAGTCGGCCTGGTCGCTGCTGCGGTACGGGCAGAACGTCACCGCGTTCGAGTCCGAGACGCCCGACGGGCAGGCGGCATTAGCGACGGGAGAGCCGTTGACCGGGTTCTCAGGGACCGGCGGGTTGATCGTGGTCGGCGTGACGACGTCCGGCCAGATCGCCGGCCCGGGCGTCGGCAGTGCGACCGCGCCGGTACGCAGGCCCCACCAGTCGTCGCGCGCGTCGACGGGCGTCGCGGTGTTCGCGGTCATGCCGTCGGCAGTCGTGTTAATGACGCCGAACGCGTTGTCGGTGATGTTGCTGCGGTTGATCGAGGACGGCCCGGCACCGACGAGGCGGACGCCGGCCCCGAGGCGCAGGTTCTGGTTGCCCTCGGCGTGGTCACCGCGCGGGTACGGGTCGTTGTTCGGCGTCGGCGCATACACGCTCTGGATCGGCGAGCCCTCGCCGTTGACGAGGCTGGACGACACGGTGTCGTCGGTCATCTGCACCGATGCACCCGACGAGACCCGCACGCCGTCCTGGCCGAACAGCGGCCCGGTCGTCAGCGGGAGCGGCGGCGGGATCGGCGGGTTGCCCGAGTTGGCCTGACAGTCGCCGTCGATGACGGTCGGCCCGCCGGCGGTCGGATCGTTGTAGTTCTGGCACAGGTTGCGCCCGGCGATCTGGTCGTTGGTGAGGACACCGCGACTGCCGGCGCCGTCGATCAGCACGCCGATCGCGTTGTACCTCTCGACGCGGACGTGGTCGAGCGTCAGCATTCGAGTCGCACTGCCGGCGGACTTGGTCACGTGCGCAATTCCGTACCCGAAGGCATTGCTGCGGAACCCACCCGGCTTCAGGTAGCCGTCGGCGCTCTCGTCCAGATCGACCCCGGTGACGGTCGAGCGGGTGATCGAGCCGCCGGCGTCGACGTAGGCCACGCCGGCCGTCGCGAACACGCCGTGCGCATCGAAGGTGATGCCCGAGACGTGGACGGTGGCGCCGAGGACGGCGAGCAGGACACCCGTGCCGCTGCGGATATCCGGCGACTGCTCGGCGATGCGCCCGCCGTTGTCACGAGGCTCGACCGTGACCTGCGCGGCGCCGGCGCCGACGATGTCGATGCTCTTGGTGACGGTCAGCGCGTTGCTGCCCGGGCTGCCGTCGCCCTCGACGTACGTGCCGGGACACACCGAGACGGTGTCGCCGGCGTGCGCCTTGTCGATTGCCGACTGGATCGTCGCGAAGCGATCACCCTGGGCGCAGTCGCCGACGATCAGCATGCGATCCGAGGCCGCCGAGGCCGGCTGCGCGGCCACGCCGGCAACCGTGACCGAGGCCGCTGC
The DNA here is from genome assembly GCA_046734095.1 of Actinomycetota bacterium. Lineage (GTDB taxonomy): Bacteria > Actinomycetota > Actinomycetes > Mycobacteriales > Jatrophihabitantaceae > DASXRA01. Next base: position 8,247 of record JBKPQM010000144.1, read on the forward strand.
CAAGATCATCGCCGAGAAGACAGCCTGCAGCTTTCGACTCTTCATGTCAACCTCACGCAACGCTGGCCGGCTGGGAGGAACCTCCGAAACCTAACGTTGCACACAACGTACGCACAAGATGCAGTCGCGATCTAAAGCACGACCAGCTCCATCGAGGGACGGACCCGAAGGGTCGGACGGCAAGTCCCTACTGATAAGGACACCACCATGAGCGAGGACGTCATCGACCTGCTGACCGAGCTGGTGTCGATCGACTCGGTCAACCCGTCGTTGATCCCACACGCGGCCGGCGAGACGACGATTGCCCAGCACGTTTCGACCTGGGCGGACGAGAACGGCCTGACAGCCGAGCGCATCGAGCACACGCCCGGGCGCCCGAGCGTCATCGTGCGCGGCGGCTCTGGCAGCGGGCCGACTTTGTTGCTGTGTGGGCACCTCGACACCGTGGGCGTCGATGGGGTCGTCGAGCCGTTCACCCCTCGTATTGAGGGCGACCGCCTCTACGGGCGTGGCGCCTATGACATGAAGGGCGGACTGGCTGCGGCGCTGATCGCCTGCCGCGACGCGCATCGCAGTGGCATCGTCGGCGAAGTCG
>JBKPQM010000145.1:0-8254 GCA_046734095.1 Actinomycetota bacterium
GCGTGGTGAAGGGCCGTCCCCAATACGACCCCCCGGCCGCGCCAGCGGCGTCACCTTCCTCAACCACGAAGACGAAACCGGCCTCGACGACATCTGCGCCGCCCCCGTCTGGACCGCCACCGCCGCGCCGCCCCCGACTCCCCCGCCCTGATCATCCGCGGCACGCTCGAACGCACCCTCAACCTCACCAACATCCTCGCCGAACACATCCAGCGACTCCCGCTCACCATGCGCGCAGCGTCCCGAGACTTCAGACGACGGTGCGGTGCGACGCTGAGGATGGAGTACCTGCCGCAGCGTCACGCCGACTCGGTCGCTCATTAGCGGTCGCCGCTTTGGTCGTCCTCGCCGTAGAGCCAACGCTGCCGGGGGCTCCCGCCTCGCGGTGGCGGCGCCGGCTCGCGGCGTGGTGCTCGCCTCGGCGGGACGGTGGCCAGCATCGCGTGGGCGACGGCCAACAGGGCGGCGTTGACCTGGAGGGACTCGGTGAGGCTCGACTCTGCTGCCGTCAGCAGCCGCTCGGCGTCGCGGTAGTGCTCGTTCGGCGAGCGTGGTTGGGTAGCCACGGGTCGGTGCTCCTGTCTCGGCAGGGAGCCGATCAAGGGCCGGTCGCGTGGTTGCACACGTGATCGGCCCGCTTTGGCGCTCGGATCCCGACTGTACTACGTTCTACAGCGGATGTCATACAGCCGCTGCATGGTAGACATCGGTCCTGTGGCACTCGTCAGCTTCCGGGTCGGTGAGGACCTCCGCGAGCGGATCCGGGCGGCCGCCGAGGCCGATCGGCGGACCATGAGCAACTGGATCGCCCTCGCCTGCGAAGAGAAGCTCGACCGCGACGACCGCCGCCGGGGCGAACAGCCCGAGCGGTAGGGCCGCTCGCAACGTGCGAAGTGCTGCTCCCGTTTAGGGCGCGTAGAAGGGCCACTATGACCAGGAGTGCGCGTGTTCGACCCGGAATCAGCAGCGCGCCACGCCTGCACCGGCGCCGTGGACGAATCCCTGCACCAGACGATCAGCCGCGTTCGGGCTGCAGACCCACGCCGCGCTGCGCCTCCACACACAGGTGCGGCCGGACGACTACGGCACCCAGAGCCGACGCCACAATCCGCATCGACACTCTCCCCGACCTCGCGATCATCGAAGCCCTCGCGCGCTCACCCACGTAGCCCTCGCCACCATCGCGGCTCGCCGCGCCCGCTACCGCGAGCCCGGCCGGCACCCGCAACCGCCGCACACGACCAGTCACGACCAATGGCTCTACGGCGAGGACACCACCGACGATTCACAGCCACCGAAAGACCGATCACTGTCCTATATCGGAGTCGGATCGGGCACCAAGTTACCAAGGTCGAGCTCGGTCACTCAGCCGTCGGCTCCGAGGTAATCGAGCAACGGCTTCTTTGGAATCTTGATCAGCCGCCCCATCCGTACGACCGGCGTTGGCCACTGCCCGTCACGGACCAACTGATAGGCCAAAGTCCTGCCGACGCCCAGCAGGCGAGCTGCCTCGAGCAGATCAAGGACCGCCGGCGAACCGCCGCGCTCCGTGGACCGGACATTGTGCTTTCCCATCGCCCCCATCCTCCTTCGCCAATGATCACCATGCCAAAACCAGCTGCTACCTATACGTGCATGGCTGGGCACGCCAAGGACACGGGCGCATCCAGAACGGGCCTGAAAGGTCCGCGAGGTGCCGCCAGTGGAGCTGCGTCATGCCAGCGGCGGTCGCGCGCCGTGACGCGCCGTGGCCGCCGGATCCGCCGTTGACATCTCGTTGACAAATGATTAAGGGCTCCGGTGCCGTAGCGCCGGAGCCCTTGATCTATCGGACCTGCGTGGTAGCGGGGGCAGGATTTGAACCTGCGACCTCTGGTTATCAGGGTCGACGCTGGCCGTGCCATTCTGAACCGCCTCATGCTGTTGGCTGTCACCCCATGTCAGTGACAAATGAGTGACAAGGCGGTCGGTGCCTCACGCGGAAGTACCCTGGGATCCCTGGAATTGCTGGGTTGTAGGGGTGGAGCTGAGGGGATTTGAACCCCTGACCCCCTCGATGCGAACGAGGTGCGCTACCGGACTGCGCCACAGCCCCGAAATCGGGGGCCCCGGACGTTCGAGGCCGTCTGTCAGGCTAGCAGGTACGGTCCGCGTCTTAGCTCGCCCGGCGCTGCGCCGCCTCGCCGGCAAAGCCGTCCTCTTCGTAGAGGCCGGTGAGGTCGACCGTGTCGTGGTCGTGCAGCGGAAGGTCATCGTCGTCGATACGGACCGCCGACTCATCGGCGTAACGCTCGGAAAGCTCCGTAACCTCATACCCGGCCGGCTCGCGCGAGGCCGCCCGGACCTGCCGTACCTCACGGCGCCGTCTGTCGTGCCGTACCTGGCTGCGGAGGAAGTAGACGTAGCCGCCGAGCCCGGAGAGGAACAGCAGGGTCGGCACCCACATCGGGCCGCCGACAACCAGGGCGAGCACCAGGCTCACGACGGTGCCGAGGCAAAGGATGGTCAACGAGCGGCGGCGGCGTGCCATCATCTGCGCGCGGGCCGGCGACAGGTCGGAGCGGTCGACGGGGTGCATCAGCGTCTCCTCCGCGGCGGGGACGGGCCGGCGTGGTGACGGCGCGAGGGCGCCAGGGCGCGGTCCGGGGATGAACAGTTCCGCCTGCGAGCCGGGGAGCCGGCGGACGGAAGGGCTGGTCGCGTCCACGACGGGACGGCTGGCTGCCGGTCGGGACATGGCGACATGACGGCGGGTGAGTGCGCGCATCGATCGGCCGAATTGGTCGACGGAGCGCTCGTCGGCGCGCTCGTCGTGCCGACGCACGATCATCGGGACCACCACGATCAGCCACAGGACGGCGAGGACGAGCACCGTCATCATTGGTGACGTCATCGCACCTCCAGTCACACCAGTAACAGCCTCACCCACAGTAACGAGCGCATTGCCGAGGGCCGGACACCTCGCCCGGCGTGTCGACTCGCGCTCGAACTCCGCGCGTGTCGGCCAACCACCTGGCGCTCGCGGCCCGGCGTGCGCGACTCACGGCATTCGCGGCAATGACCGCAACCGCGACAGCAGCGTCGCGCCACCAAGTTCCTCGATGGTGATCGCGAACGCCACGTGGTCGCGCCACGCGCCGTCAATGTCGAGGAAACGCTCGTAGTAACCCTCGCGCCGCAGGCCGAGCTTCTCGACGACGCGCAGGCTGGCTGTATTTTCCGGACGAATGTCTACCTCGACGCGATGCAGTCCGACACCGGTGAAGCAGTGGTCGATCACCAAGGCCAGCGCGGTGGGCGTGATGCCCCGGCCGGCCACATCCGAATCGACCCAGTAGCCGACAGTGCAGCCGCGCAACGCGCCATGCACAATGTTCGACACGTTCATCTGTCCGACCAGCCGCGAGCCGTAGGTGACGATGAACGGCAACATCGTCCCGCTCCGCGCGGCCTTGCGCAGGGCCGAGAGCAATGGCGGCCAGGCGGTGATGCCGTTTCGGTCGGACCAGCGCAGAGAGGACGTCGGCTCCCACGGCGCGAGCCACCACTCGTTGCGCATCCGCACTTCGCTCCAGGCGCGGCCGTCCCGGACACGCGGCGGGCGTAACCGCACCGGTCCCGCAACGAGCTCCGCCGGCCAGCCGGGGTGTGCCGCCATCTCAGCGATGGGAGAGCAGCACCGGGATCACCGTCACCCGCGATCCGGCTACCACCTCAGTAACCGACTCGTCGATAACCACCAGGCAGTTCGCGGACGCCATCGATGCGATCAGGTGCGAACCAGCGCCGCCGACGAAGGAGACGCTGTACGCACCGTTGGCTTCGCGGTGCAGCACGCCGCGACGATACTGCCGCACCCCGGCCGGGCTCCGGACCCCTTCGATTGCGACGGCCTGAACGGTGGCTCGCTGCAATTGGCGCTTGCCGAGCAGTTTGCGGATGGCCGGGCGAACGAACACCTCGAACGACACGAGCGCGCTGACCGGGTTGCCCGGCAAGCAGAAGATCGGGACGTGATCGCCGAGATGGCCGAACCCCTGCGGGCGTCCGGGCTGCATCGCAACCCGCAGGAACTCGACCGTGCCCAGCTCGGCGAGCGCCTGCTTGACGACGTCGAATGCGCCCATACTGACGCCGCCCGACGTGATCAGAATGTCGGCCCGCGACAGCTGGATCTCCAGCGCGTCGAGCAGCTTGCCGTGGTCATCGGGAATGATGCCTGCGCGATGAGCGTCGGCGCCGGCGTCGCGCGCCGCGGCGGCGAGCAGGTAGGAGTTCGAGTCCGGAACCTCCCCGAACCCGGGCGGGTGGCCGACCTCGACCAGCTCGCTGCCCGTCGAGATCACGATGACGCGGGGTCGCGGATGGGTGAGTACCCGGTCGCGTCCGATCGCGGCGAGCAGGGCGATCTGCTGCGGGCCGATCGCCGAGCCGGCGGCGAGCGCCTGAACGCCTGCTGCAAGGTCCTCCCCGGCCCGGCGCACGCAATCGCCGCTGCGCGCCGGGGCGTTGATCCTCACTCGGGCCACCCCGCCGTCGGTCTGCTCGACCGGGATGACGGCGTCGGCGCCGGCCGGGATGGGCGCACCCGTCATGATCCGCATCGCCAGCCCGGGACCCATGCCGTTGCGGTTCTTCGTCCCCGCGACGACATCGCCCACTACCGGCAGGTCGAGCGGGTTCTCCTCGCTGGCATTGCGGGTGTCGACGGCGCGCACGGCGTAACCGTCCATCGCTGAGTTGTCGAAGCCGGGCAACGGCACGTCGGTTACGACGCTCTCGGCCAGCAGCAGCCCCTGCGCCTCGAGCAGCGGGAGCTCGATCGGCGCGAGGGTGCCGATACCGTCGAGCACGGTGGCCAGGTGCTCGTCGACCGATCGCACCCGGTCGTCATCCGCTGCCACTGCCGCTCCGTTCAATCGAGGCTGTCCACATACTCGCGCAACCAGGCACTGAACGGCGCGCCGATCTGCGGGTGTCGGGTGGCGAGTCGCACAACGGCCCGGACGTAGTCCAGCCGATCACCCGTGTCGTAGCGCTGTCCGCGAAAGACGACCCCGTGCGCGGGCATTCCGTTCCGGACGAGTTGGCGCATCGCGTCGGTCACCTGGATTTCGCCGCCGGCGCCGGGCCGCGTGTCGCGCAGGGCCGCGAAGATCTCCGGCGGCAGGAGGTACCGGCCGATGATCGCTAAGGTGCTCGGAGCATGTTCTGGCTGCGGCTTCTCGACCAGATCCTTGATCGTGACGATGTCGCCGTTGATGTCGCCGGGATCGACGCTGCCGTATCTGCGGATCTCTGGCCGGGGCACGTCAATGAGTCCGAGCACGATGCCGCCGTACTGGTCGTAGACGGCAAGCATCTGCTCGAGGAGGTTGTCGCGCTCATCGATGAGATCGTCCGGCAGCAGCACGGCGAGTGGCTCGCCGCCGGCCAGGTCCTCTCCGTGCGCTATGGCATCACCCAAGCCGCGAGGTTCGAGCTGCTCGACCTCATGGATAGTCGCGAGGTTCGCCGCTCGCCTGATCATCGCCAGCCCTTCCCTATCCTGCTTAGCGGCGAGCACGGCTTCGAGTTCCGGATGGGGTTCGAAGTAGTCGGCGATCGCCTGCTTGCCCTGGTTGACGACGAGGATGATCTCGGTCAGCCGATTGCGCGCCGCTTCGGCCACCACGAACTCCAGCGCCGGCGTGCTGACGATCGGCAGCAGCTCCTTGGGCACGACCTTGGTGACCGGCAGGAACCGGGTCCCACGTCCGGCGGCGGGGATCAGGGCTTTCGTCACGCGATCGCGGGGCATGCCGGGCAGACTAACCGGATGGCTTCCGGCACGAAGCGCGAGCTACGCGCGCGGCTGCTGGCGGCCCGGGCCACCCTGACGCCGGAGCAGATCGCGGCGGCGCGCGCGGCGGTTCGGGGGCACGTATTGACCCGATTCAGCACGGCTCGGAGGGTGGCGGCGTATCAACCAGTCCGCACCGAACCCGGTTCGGTGGAGTTGCTGGACGCCTTGGTGGCCGGTGGCGCCGCCGTGCTGGTGCCGGTCCTGCTGCCTGATCGCGACCTGGACTGGGCGTCCTGGCCCTCCGGATCACCGCTTGGGGTCGAGGCAATCGCCGATGTGGATCTGGCGCTCGTTCCGGCGCTCGCGGTGTCGCGGGGCGGCGTTCGACTCGGACGGGCCGGGGGCTCCTACGATCGCGCGCTGACACGGGTCCGGCCGGGCGTGCCGATCGTCGCCCTCGTATACGACGACGAGATTCTGTGCGACGTCCCCGCCGACTCATGGGACGTGCCCGTCACGGCGGCGATCACGCCCACGGGCTGGCACGAGCTGGCGTGACTCGGGTCGCCAGGAGTGGACGGGGAATGCCATCATCCAGCACCATGGTTAGCAGTCTGTGGAGTTGAGTGCTAGCCCGCGGAGGACCACACAGCCATGCCGACCTATCAGTACGCCTGCACAAACCCCGAGTGCGGCAACCAGTTCGAACTCGTGCAGTCGTTCACCGACCCGGCCGCGAGCACCTGCCCGGTGTGCGGGCAGCCGGTGCGCAAGCGGTACGGATCAGTAGGCGTCGTCTTCAAGGGCCCGGGCTTCTACCGCACCGACAGCCGCGCCACCGCGTCGTCCCCGGCATCCTCCTCGTCCTCATCGGAGCCCAAGTCGGACGGCAAGGCCGCCACCGAGAAGAAGAGCGAACCAGCGGCGAGCGGCGCCGGCTCGACGAAGACGGCGGCAACCGCCTAAATCGGGCGGCCGACGGGGCGCAGCGGCTTGGCGGCCCGCTCGCCCGTTGACTGTGTTTCCTGGTTCGCCGGGCGGCTTATCCACAGCCTCATCTGTTATCCACAGATCGTCTCTCCGCGCAGACACGCGCCTCTCCCCACGCTTGACTCGACTTCGTGTCGATCACAGAACTCGCCGCACGCCTCGGCGGCTGGCCACGTCGCATCCTCGCCCTGGGCTGCCTGCTCCTTGCCGGTGTGACGGCGGCGGGTGCGCGCCACTCCCAGGCCGCACCCGCCGGTCATCCGGTGGTCGTCGCGGCGCGCGACCTTGCCGCCGGCGCCGTCCTTACCCCAGCAGATGTTCGGCTGCGATCATGGCCGGACGATCTTCGACCGGCTCATGCGCTGTCGCATTCGGCCGACGCGATCGGCCATCGCGTGGCTGGCGCCGTGCGAACGGGTGAGGCGCTCACGTCGGCTCGGATGATCGGCGCTGGACTTGCGATCGGGTTGCCGCCGAACCTGCGGGCTGTGCCGGTGCAGGTGAGCGGGCCGAGCTTCGTCCACCCTGGCGACTCGATCGACCTGCTGGTGAGCGACACACCCGACGGGGCCGCCGGCCCGCCCGCGGCGCACCTGCTCGTCGAGGACGCTCGGGTACTGGCCGTAACTCCTGGTCCGTCGTCGGCCATGGCCGACCAGCCGGAGGCTCTCGACATCGTGGTCGCCGTCGACCGAGCGACATCCGTCAAGATCGCGGCCGTCTCGGGACACGCGCTGGTCGCGGCGCTCCGCAATCCCCCTTAACAGCGTAATCCGGGCTCGACGGGCGTCGGGCTAAGCAGCGCACGCCGTGCTCACTCGTGATGCGGCGGCCGCTCGCGCTCATACCATTCCTTGCCGCGCGTAGCTTCCCGATCGAGCTCGCCCCAAGTCTAGTCGCGTTCGTCGTCCGGGCGATGGGGCAACACAGGCCTTTCCGGGCGATCCGGGCGCGGTTCTTCGTCCGGCGGTTCAGCGCGAGATCGTTTCACCCCACAATTGTGGCGGGCAGTGCTTGGATGGGGTGGCTAGCCGGTGCCGCCTCATCGTGCGAGGCTTCGATTTTGCTGATAGGAGGGAACGTGATGGACAACGAGGAGAAGCCCACTGACAAGACGGGACAGTTCACGAGCAAGGCGAACAAGCTCGGCGAACAAGCGAAGGAGAAGGCCACCTCGATCGCTGGCGAGGTCGCGCACCGGGCTGGTCCGCTTGCCGAGCAGGCGAAGACCAAGGCCACTGAGCTCGCCCACAAGGCCGGGCCGATGGCGGCCCATGGCGTCGAGACGACGGCGAACAAGCTGGACGAGCTCACTCACGGCAAGTACTCCGATCGCATCAAGTCGGTGAGCAGCAGCCTCGAGCGGCTGCTTGACTCGGCTCACTACGGCGGCAATGGGACGAGCGACGCGGCAGCGACCAGCACCGGGTCGCCGGCACCAGGTTCATCGGCGTCAGGTGACGGCGGGTCCGCACCCGC
>JBKPQM010000146.1:0-9658 GCA_046734095.1 Actinomycetota bacterium
GTCGGAGTTCCCGGTGGTGGCCGACCTGCTGGCGCTGTCGGTCGTAGCCGGTGAGGCGCCGCCCGATGCGTTGTTGCGGGTGTGTCGGCTCACCGGGGGTGAGCTCGCGCGCGATCTGGACGCCGCGCTGGCTCGTGCGCGATCGGGTCTGCCGTTGACCACCGCCCTGTCGGAGCTGGCCGAGCGGACGACGCTTGAGCCGTTCGCGCGATTCGTGCAGGGCCTGGTGGTGGCGATCGAGCGGGGGACGCCGCTGGCTGACATGTTGCGTGCGCAAGCGGCCGACGTCCGCGAGGCGGGCAAGCGCGCGTTGCTCGAGACCGGTGGCCGCAAGGAAGTGTCCATGATGGTGCCGGTGGTGTTTTTGATCTTGCCGGTGACGGTGCTGTTCGCGTTGTTCCCGGCGCTATCGACGTTGGTTTCGCTGACCAGGTAGGAGAAGGGGAGGGCCGCGATGCTGCCCTGGGACATGGTGGCCGTCTGGCTGGCCGGTGCATACGCACGGGTACGGCGACGGGATCCGGAGCGGGGAGATGTACCGGGCTGGGTCATGGTCACCGTAATGACCGCCGGACTGGTGGTGGTGATCTTTGCGGTGTTCAAGAACAAGATCACCGACGCGATCAGCAACGCGATCGATTCGGTCACGGGCAACACGAAGTAGCGTGCGCGGCTTCCGGGGCGGCGCTGCTCGGGATGTCGGTGCGGCGGTCGTCGAATTCGTGATGATCGCCGTGCTGTTGATGTTCTTGCTGTTTGCCGTGCTGCAGGTGGCCGTCTACTTCTACCTGCGCAATGTCGTGCAATCCAGTGCCGCGGCCGGGGCCCGGTATGCGGCCAGCTCCGGCGTGGACTACGGCGAGGGCGGGCGGCGGGCGAGTGTGCTCATCGCGCAGGGGTCGAGCGCGACGATCGCCCGCAGCCTGGCCTGTTACGGGAGCGCCGCCACGGACGTCAGCGGAGTTCCGCTCGCCGTCGTGCACTGCGGCGGACACCTGAAGTCGATCTTCCTGCCGCTCGGGCGGGTGCTGAGCATCGACGTGACGGTGCGTGCGCTCAAGGAAGGCGAGCCGTGAGCGAGCGCGACGCCGGCAACGCCGTCATCGAGTTCATCGTGGTGGCGGTGTTGATCCTGGTGCCCACCGTGTACTTCGTGACCGCGATCGCGTCGGTGCAGCGCAGCACCGTCGGGGTCTCGCGAGCCGCGCGCGAAGCCGGCCGGGCCTTCGCAACGGCTGCATCCACTGCCGACGCGGTGATGCGCGCCCGCGCCGCCGTGCGTCTCGCCTTGGCCGACGAGGGCCTGGCCGATGATGCGCAACTACGTTTCGTTCCCGCTGAGGCCGACTGCCGATCCGCGCCGTCGGCGCCGATGCTCTCGCCCGGAGCGGTATTTGCGGTGTGCGTGATCCGGCGAGCGGCCGTACCGGGCGTGCCGAGCCTGCTCGCCGGCCACGGCATCACCACCATCGGACGCTACGTGGTGCACGTGGACGACTTCCGCACTGCCCAGACGCCGTGATCGAGCGGCTGCGGGCCGACCGTGGCTCGGTGCTCCCGCTGATCCTGGGATGCTGGCTGCTGGTGATGCTGATCGTCGCCGGATACGTCGCCGCCACCGACGCCTTCGCCAAACGCGTCGACCTGCAAGACGTCTGTGACGGGGCCGCGATCGCCGCGGCCAACTCCGTTGACCTGGTCCGCGCCCGGGACGGCAGCCCCGACCGGACGGCGGCCCGCTACCTTGAGCTCGATGACGTCCAGACCGCGGTGCAGGTGTACCTGGCCCGCGACGGGTGGCGGGCCGCGATCGAGGTGGCCGCGTCGCTGACCGAGGATCACACCCAAGTCACGATCGCCTGCCGTCGCCGCACCAAGATCGCGTTCGGCTGGCTGTTCGGCAAACCTGGCGGCGTCACCGCCACCGTCACCTCCAGTGCAAGATCGGCTGTGCTCACCGCTCGATGACCGACCAACCCTGGTCGAGGTGTTGCTGGCTTGCTTCGTGACCTGAGCAGGCGGGTGTGTGAGTCTTACCGTTGATCTTTCGAGCCGCCGCTTGGTTCGGCGGTGAGCTTGCGCAGGATGCGGCCGAGGTGGGCGCGGTCGGTCGCATTGAGCTGATCGAATACGCGCTCGGCTTGGGTGCCGCGGGCGGTTCGGATGGCGGCAACCAGATCTGTACCCGGCCCGGTTGGCGCGACCAGGGTCGCGCGACGGTCATGGGGATCGGGTCGCCGTTGCACGAGTCCCTTGGCTTCCAGTCCGTCCACGACCTCGGTCGCCGAGCGGGGTGCGATGTGCAAGTGCTCGGCCAGCTCGGAGAGCCGAGCGCCGTCGTGGTGGGCCAGCACTCGCAGGGCCCGGGCCTGGGACGGCGAGATGTCCCACTGCGCCAGGGAGTCGGCCGCGGCTCGCCGCAGCTGCCGTGCGACGGACCAGAACGCCTCGGCCAATGTGTCGTCGCGATTGTCGATCCCTTGCTGCTGGGTCACCGGAATAGCCTACCCGTTCATTCTGTTGAAGCCTCATATTGAGGCTACCTCAGCATATGTCCTTCCGCCACGGTCGAGCCCTCGCGTGCGGCGGCCGCCGAACAGAGTCGAGAACCTATGACATCCACATCCATATCCACTCCGACCGAACGTGATGTCGGCCGAACCGGCCGACGTCACGAAGCCCAGACCGTTACCGCCGCTGAGAAGACCCAGGCTCGCGAGGTCTCATTGCGGCGGATCGGCCAGCTCTTCATCCCATATCGGGTGCAGCTCGGTGTCGTCACCGCCATCATCGTGGCGTCCTCCGTCGTCGGGTTGGCCTCACCCTTCCTGCTCCGGGCCGTCATCGACACCGCCCTGCCCACCCAGAACGTCCACCTCTTGGTCTGGTTGATCATCGGCATGGTTGGGGTGGCCGTCCTCACCTCCGCCTTCGGCGTCGTGCAGACCTGGATCAGCACTAAGGTCGGCCAGCAGGTCATGCACGGCCTGCGGACCAGTGTCTTCGCCCACTTGCAGCGCCAGTCGATCTCGTTCTTCACCCGGACCCGCACCGGTGAAGTGCAGTCACGCATCACCAACGACATCGGTGGAATGGAATCGGTGGTGACGTCGACCGCTACGTCCATCGCATCCAACCTGACGACTACGGTCGCCACCGCGGTCGCGATGGTCGCGCTGTCGTGGCAGCTGTCGCTCGTTTCCTTGATCGTGATGCCGCCGGCCGTCTACTTCACCCGCAAGGTAGCGCGGATGCGCCGGGCCATCACGACCGAGCAGCAGCGCGAACTGGCCGATCTCAATGTTGCCGTGGAGGAGGGACTGTCGATCAACGGCGCTCAATTGGCCAAGACGATGGGCGCGGCGCCCTCGTTGGTCGCCCGCTTCACCACCTCCTCGTCGCGCTTGATCGACCTCGAGCTGCGCTCGCAGCTGGCCGGTCGCTGGCGGATGGCGTCGATGAATGTCATCTTCGCCGCGATCCCCGCCGTGATCTACCTCAGTGCTGGCCTGCCAGTCACCCGGGGCGCCATGACCATCGGCACGCTGATCGCCTTCACCACACTGCAGACCAGTTTGTTTCGGCCGCTGATGGGCCTGCTGAGCACGAGCGTTTCCGTGATCAGTTCACTTGCACTGTTTGCGCGTATCTTCGAGTACCTCGATCTTCGCGTCGAGGTCGCCGATCCGCCGGACCCGGTCGAGATCGACCCGGCCGGCATCATCGGTCACGTCCGTTTCGAGCAGGTGAGCTTCACCTATCCCGGCGCCGAATCCCCGGCCGTCGCCGAGGTCGACCTCGACGTCCCAGCCGGCACGACCCTTGCCCTCGTGGGGGAGACGGGTTCGGGCAAGACGACCGTGGCCTCGCTCGTCGCGCGCCTGTACGACCCGGACACGGGAACCATAACCATCGACGGGATCGACCTGCGACGGATGCGACTGGCCGACCTCGCCGAGATCGTTGGGATGGTCAGCCAAGAAACGTATCTGCTGCACACGACCGTCCGCGAGAACCTGCGCTACGCCAAGCCCAACGCGTCCGACGTCGAGATCGAAGACGCCGCCCGGGCTGCCCAGATCCACGACCTGATCAGCGGCCTGCCCGACGGCTACGACACGATGGTCGGCTCGCGCGGCCACCGCTTCTCCGGCGGGGAGAAGCAGCGCATCGCCATCGCCCGGACGTTGCTGCGCAATCCGCGCGTCCTGGTCCTGGATGAAGCGACCAGCGCGCTGGACAATGAGACCGAGCGCGCGGTTCAGCAGGCATTCGACACCCTCGCGAAAGGGCGCACCACCATCACCGTCGCCCACCGGCTGTCCACCGTGCATAATGCCGACCAGATCGTCGTGCTCGATCACGGGCACGCGATCGAGAGCGGCACGCACACCAGCCTCATGCACGACAACGGCCGATACGCCGCACTCGCAGCCTGACCTCCCGACCCACAGCGGCGCCGCGCCATGGCAGACGAGCCGCGACGCGCCACGGGCTTCCGCGGGCGCATCGACCTCATCCGTGCCTACGCCGCGAATGCACAGAGCTAGGCCCAGAGCGTCAGCTTGGCGTAGGCGGGCTGCCACTCGTCGCGGTAAGCCTGCTGCACCGGCGGGGGAAGCATGCCGAGCACCGCCGTGGTGACGTCGGGTGTCGCACCGTCGAGCGTCCACGGCAGGTAGCGGTGCACGTCGCCGGCGATCCGCTGGCCGGATCCGACGCCGAACGCCCCCCACTGCTCAGGTGTGAGTGTGGCGTCGATCAGCGGTAGGCCGTCAACTTCCTCGTGGCCGAGGTGGTCGCGCAACGCGACCGCCAGCCCGTCGGTGAGCTCACCCAGGCGTTGCCGACCGGACTCGCGATCGGCCAGCGATGTATCGATGGCGTCGACCAGCGGGTCAATGGCCGCGTGCTCGGCCTCCATCGCGTCCAGTAAGGCCAACCCGTCCGGGTCGTCGGCGAGTGCCGCGCGCATCGGCGGCCACAGCAGGTCGTCATCGGCGGTGTGGTGCACCTCGAGGTAGGACTTGAACATCTCCCATCCCACAGCCGCGCGCAGGACGTGCTTGGGGTCGTCCTCCGGGCGTGCGGTGATGCGGGCGATGCGATCCAGGTCGCGGCGCAGCGCATCATGCATCGCGTACATCATGCTCATGTCGTTCTTGAAGGTCATCGTCTTGACTCCTTTGGATGGGTGGCAGGGATCGGATCTCGTGCAGTGCTACCCCCATTGCCCGGGCTGGTAGTCACCGCCGGACTGCCGAGTGATGATGTTGAGGCGGTTCCAGGCGTTGATGCCGGCGATGAGCGCGACGAGCGCGGCGAGTTGGTCGTCGTCGTAATGCTTGGCCGCGTTCGCCCAGCCCTCCTCAGTGACGCCGCCGGCGGCGTCGGAGAGACGGGTTCCCTGCTCGGCTAGGTCGAGCGCGGCCCGCTCGGCCTCGGTGAAGACGCTGGCCTCACGCCACGCGGCGACCAGGTTGAGCCGCAGCGCGGTTTCGCCCGCCTGCTCGGCGTCCTTGGTGTGCATGTCGAGGCACACCGAGCAGCCGTTGATCTGACTGGCCCGGATCTCTACCAACGCCTGCGTTGTGGCCGGGAGCGGCGAGTCCTTGACCACCCGGCCCGCGGTGATGAGGTATTTCGTGAACTTCTCGCCGGTCGGGCTGCTGGCGTAGTTCAATCGAGCGTTCATGGTGATCTCCTTGCGATCCGCGGATTGCGTTACGTCGCCGACGGCAGCGCGCGACGCCGCGAGAGGCTTCTCGCTCATACCAAGGCGACGAACGCGAACCCTGCGAGGGGACCGCCGGAGTCAGCGTCGTCCGAGGCGCCCGCTCAGGATCACCTGGCGGTGTGCATCCCGTGCGCGACCATTTCGATCGTGCGGTCGATGACCGCGTTGCGATCGCGGCGACCTAGTCCGCGCAGCGGGCCTTCGATGAGCAGGTCCGCGAGTCCGTGGACGGCCGACCAGGCGGCAATCTCGGCGAGCGGGCGATGCTCCGGTGCGAGGTAGCCCACCGCGACCAGGTCATCGAGGGCATCGGTGAGCATGTCGAATGGGCCACCGGACCCCGGCTGGGGTGGTGCGAGAGTCTTGTGGCCGGTGGCGAAGGCGGTGCGGAACAGTCCGGGCTCGGTGAGCGCGAAGTGCAGGTAGCCGCGCCCGGTTGCGGTGAAGCGGTTGAGGGCCGCTAGGACGGCGGCGTCGCTGGGGGGTACGCGGCGAAGGTAGCGGCGCATCGAATCGGAGAGCCGGTCCATCGCGTGTTGTCGGACGGCTTCGAGCAGTTCCGCGTGGTCGGCGAAATGCCGATACGCAGCGGTCGGGCTGACTCCGACCTTGGCCGCGACTGCGCGGATCGTGACGGCATCCGGGCCGGCGACCTCGGCCAGCTCGGCGCCGGCCGCCAATAGTGCGTTGCGCAGATCGCCGTGGTGATAAGTCGTCCGAGTACGCGACACGGAAAGATGTTGACAGGCGCATACATTGATGGCAAGTTTACAGCTGCAAACTTTACGCGCGTAAACATTCGAGCTCAGGGAGTGTCTGCCGTGCTCACATCGATCGGCTCTTTCGTCGTCCGGCGGGCCCGCGCAGTGCTGGTCGTGTCCGGGTTCGTATTCCTGGCCGCGGCGGTTGTCGGCTTCGGAGCGTTCAGCAAGCTGAAAACGGCCGGGGCGTTTCAGGACCCGAACGCGCAGTCAACGACTGCGCAGCGCCTGCTCGATGAACATTTCGGCGGCGCCGACAGCTTGGTGCTGCTCGTGCACGCGAGGAGCGGCACGGTCGATGACGCGCCGGCCGTGGCGGCGGGCGCCGCGGCGACGCGCAAGCTCAAGGCAGAGCCAGCGGTGTCCGACGTCGCTTCCTACTGGCAGACGCGCAACCCGGTTCTGCGATCGACCGACGGGCGGTACGCGCTAGTGGTTGCCGACGTGCGCTCCGACGCGGACCTCGGCAAATCCACGCTGGCGCGCCTGAGTTCGTCGAGCGCCGCGGTGGACGTCACGGTCGGCGGCGATGCCGCCGTCGGCAGCGACATCACATCCCAGGTCGGCAAGAGCCTGATCATCGCGGAGGGCATCGCGGTGCCGATCATTCTGCTGCTCCTTGTGTTCGCGTTCGGCAACGTTGTTGCTGCCCTGCTTCCGCTTGCCATCGGCACCATCGCGATCATGGGCACATTCGCCGAACTGTTCATTCTCGGCTCGATCACCGACGTCGCGGTGTACGCGATCAACCTGACCACCGCGCTCGGCCTGGCGCTGGCGATCGACTACGCGCTACTGATGGTCAGCCGCTACCGCGAGGAACTCGCGGCCGGACACGACCCGGCCGAGGCGGTAGTGCGCAGCGTGGCGCGGGCCGGGCGCACGATCGTGTTCAGCGGCGCGACCGTCGCGGCTGCGCTAGCTGTGCTGCTGATCTTCCCCCTGTACTTCCTCCGCTCGTTCGCCTATGCCGGGATCGGCGTCGTGATCATCTCGATGCTCGCGGCCGTACTTGTGCTGCCGGCCGCGCTGACCGTCCTCGGGCCTAGGGTCAACGCCGGGCGGCTGCCGTGGGCGAGGAATCGGCCGCCCACCACGGCCGCCCCCTTCTGGGGACGCCTCGCCGGGCTGGTCATGCGGCGCCCCGCGCTGACGGCCCTCCCTGTCGTCGCAGTGTTGCTCGTGCTCGCAACCCCGCTGCTGCACATCTCCTTCGGCACCCCGGACGACCGCGTCCTGCACGCAAACACCAACAGCCGCGCGGTAGGCGACGTGCTCAGGGACGATTTCACCGGCGACACTTCGACCGCGATCAGCGTCGTCACCGACGGTGCGGTGCCGGCATCCGCGCTGCGTGGATACGCGATGCGGCTGTCCGCGTTGCCCGACGTCGCGCACGTGGAGGCCAGCACCGGAGTCTTCGCGGATGACCGAGCCGTCGCCGGCCCGGCCAATCCGGCGCTCGGCCGCCCCGACGCGCAACGGCTGACGGTCGTCAGCACAGCCGACCCACGCTCGGCCGCGGCACAGGGTCTCGTCCGCGCGATCCGCGTCGTACCCGGCCCCGACAACGTGCCCACCTACGTCGGCGGGCAAACCGCTGAGCTGATCGACAGCAAGCACGCCATCGGCAGTCGATTGCTGCTGGCCGGCCTGCTCATCGTCGCGACCACATTCATCGTGCTGTTCCTCTTCACCGGCAGCCTGGTACAACCCATGCGGTCGCTACTGCTCAACGCGCTCAGCCTCGCCGCCACCGCTGGGCTCATGGTGTGGATCTTCCAGGACGGGCACCTGAGTGGGCTGCTTGACTTCACCGCGCTGCCGCTCGACACCAGCATGCTGATGCTGCTCTTCTGCATCGCTTTCGGGCTCTCCATGGACTACGAGGTGATCGTGCTCAGCCGAATCAAGGAGCTGCACGACCAGGGTGCCGACAATCGCACCGCCGTGACGGAGGGGCTGACCCGCAGCGGACGCATTGTCACGACAGCTGCCGCGCTGATCGCGGTCAGTTTCCTCGCGTTCGGCACCGCTTCGGTCAGCTTCCTCCAACTGTTCGGTATCGGAGCCGGTCTCGCCGTCCTCATCGACGCCACTCTCGTGCGCGCCGTGCTCGTGCCGGCCAGCCAGCGGCTGCTCGGTCGCGCCGCCTGGTACGCGCCCGCCCGGCTGCGCCGCTGGCAAGCTCGGATCCGCCTGGCCGAGACCTGACCCGTTCAGCGGGACTCGGCTCGCCGCCGCCTCACCGGCGGCCGGTCGCTGCGTAGCTTCAGCTGCGGCTACTGCGGCAGTAGCCCCGGGCGAGGGCGGTGAGCGTGCGGGCGCATTGGACGGTTCCCGAAATGCTGACCCATTCGGTGTCCGCGTGTGCTCCATCGCCGTTCGGACCGTAGAGGACGGTGGAAATGCCGGCGGCGGCGATGAAGGCGGAGTCGGCCCAGTAGCTGGCGCCGACGGGGGTGGGATCGGCTGGGGCGAGCGCCTGCTGCATCGCAGCGACGATCGGCGTGTCGATCCCGGTCTCGAACGGTTCGCGGGCCAGGGTGGTGTGCGCAGCGACGTTCAGCTCGGCGTCGAGGTCGCGGCAGTTTTGAAGCAACCGGGCCATGTCGGCCTCGACGTCGGCGACGCTTTCGCCGGGCAGGGTCCGCCGCTCGACGGTCAGCACGAAGTGTTCAGGAATCGTGGACTCCTCGCGGCCGCCGACGATCAGCGATGCGTGCAGCGTCCCGGTCCTAGGATCGGATGGATCCGGCGTGTGGCCAGCGCGCCGTTGAGCGTGTCGAGTGCGCGCAGTATCGATCCGGTCTTCATGATCGCGTCGATGCCGAGGTGGGGTCGTGAGCCGTGGGCCGACCGGCCGGTCACCTCGATCTCCGTCCAGACGAAGCCCTTGTGCGCGGTCGCGACCCGTAGCTCGGTCGGCTCGTGACAACGGCTGCGTCGGCGCGCACGTGCGCCAACGCCTCCTGCACGCCGAGGCTGGCATGTTCCTCGTCGGCGACGGCCGCGACGACGACTTCGCCGACGATGCCACTGCGATGCGCGTCGCGGCAGGCGATCAGCGCCGCAGCCAGTCCGCCCTTCATGTCATAGGCGCCACGCCCGTAGAGGCGGTCGCCCTCAATACGAGGGGTGAACGGCTCGACGACCCCAT
>JBKPQM010000147.1:0-17353 GCA_046734095.1 Actinomycetota bacterium
GGCCCACGGGAATAGTTGACGGGGTCGGCCCATCCGCGCTGACGTGCTCGTCACCGAATCGACAGCTGACGGCAACCGGATACCCTGTTCGAAACGGTTACAGTGCTCGGTTTGGCGACTGCATCGGCCGAGGCAGCTCGCAGGCTGCGTAGCGACGCCCGCGAGAACCGCGACCGGATCCTCGCCGCCGCCGCCCAGGCGTTCGCCGAGCATGGTCTGAGCGTCAGCCTGATCGAAATCGCGCCCGGCGCGCCGGGGTCGGCAACGCCACCTTGCACCGCAACTTCACCAAGGAACAACTCGTCGAGGAACTGCTCTGTGACTGGTACGCCCAGCGGCGCGCGCTCGCCGCGCGGGCCCTGGCCGATCCCGATCCTTGGCACGGTCTCGTCAGTGGAGTCGAAGACGTCCTCGGCACGTGCGCGACCTGCTGACCCGCGCGCAGGACACCGGTGCAGCACGCGCCGACCTCACCCCGGAGGACGTCACCCTCGTCCTGCTCGGCGTCGCCCAAACGATGACGATCACCGGCCAGGCGTCCGCCGAGCTATGGCGACGTCACCTCGCGATGGTCTTGGATGGCATGAGAGCCGAGCACACGCAGCGCCTGCCCGGGCTGCCAGCTTCAACCGAGCAGCTCAACTGCGACCTCCGCGCTGGAGCTGTCACGTGCTGCGCAACGGCGATACCCGGTCCTGAGCGCAGGCAGATCATTGCTCGTTGAGCATGTCGGCGCCGCGCGCCGGCTCGGCCTGCGGTTCTACGCGGCTCCGCGGTGGCACCACCTCCCAGCCGCGCGGCAGGTTCGGCGATGAGGACGTCAGCGACTTCCTCGACGCCCAACTCGACGCTCGTGTCGTGCCCGGGCCCCAGGCCCGGACAACCAGACCCTGTACATCGTGGCCGTCCGCTCCTCCTGCTCCGTCACGCAGACAAGCATCCCCCGGGGCCTACTGGACAGTACGTCAGCTCACGCCGGTGAGCCCGACGCCAAGCTCTCGCTTGCCCGCGCTGCGGATCGCCCGCCCCTCCGCACCACGTCGCGGGCCGCGAGGCGTGCGATCATCAGACGGTGTCTGAGCCGGGGCCCGGCCGCGCCCGGCAGCCGGTTGTCGTCGAGGACGTGGTTGCCTCACGGGTGCGAATACCGGCGGATTTCGCGCGGCTGCTCATTGTGCTGGTAGCTCTAGCGCTGCTACTGGCGCTCGGCCTCGTCGCCCCTGCTGCGACGAGCGGCGCGAGCAGCGACGTAGCCCGAAATGTGCGGCACTTGCCGCGCGTGTTAACGCACCTACTGAGCTTCCTTGCCAGCCTCGCACTGCTCGTCCTGCCCCTCAGTTACCTGGCTGGTCTGATCGTGCGGCGCGAGCGACGGCGATTAATCGAATCCCTGAGCGTCGGCCTCGTCGCGCTGGCGGTCACCTTCGGGATCGGCCGCGCGATCTCGTCGCTGCCAAACGGTGCGCTCTACCGGTCGCTAGTGGTCTCCAGCGCATCCGGTATAGCCACCACACCGCTGGACAGCTACCTTGCCGCGTTCGTTGCTTTCGCTTTCACCGGTGGCTTGATCCGGAACACGCATTGGCGGCCCTACTTCATTGCTGCCGTGATGATCTACGCCGCGTCGGCATTGGCGGGATCGCAGGCTACTCTGCTGGCGCTGGCGATCAGCTATCTGCTGGGCATGGCGGTCGGAGCTGGGAGCAGGTACGCAGTCGGTGCGTCCACGTCCTGGCCCGGAGGGCACCGCATCGCCGAGGTGCTGATAGAGCGTGGAATTCCGATAAGGCGTCTGACTTACGCGCCGGACCTGATCGAGCAATACCGGCACTATAACGGCGTAACGGATGCCGGCCGTCAGCTCGAGGTCCACGTCCTGGATCGGGACCTGGTCCCGTCCGGAACGTTGTACCGCCTGTATCGGGTTATCCGCGTGCGGGCAGAGGTGGCTCGCGGACCGGTCCTGTCGTTGGAACGAGCCGGGGAACTGCGGGCGCTGCTGTCGACGGCTGCCCAAGATGCAGACGTACCGACCCCCGAACTGCTAGCCGGGGTGCCGTGCGGGCCCGACGCCATCGTGCTCGCATACGAGCGGATCGACGCCACGCCCATGCTGGAGGCGGACCACAATCTCACCGACCGGCAGCTGATCTCGTTGTGGCAGGCCATATCGCGTCTGCACGCACGGCGGGTCACGTTTCGCGGACTGACGCCGGATCGAATGTCCCTCGACGCCGATGGCCAAATCCGGCTGGCGAGCCCGACTGACGGCACCGTCTTCGCGTCGAGCCTGCGCATCAATCTCGAGCGGGCCGACCTGCTCGTGACGACCGCGCGGCTGGTCGGAGCGCAACGCGCGGCGCAAGCAGCCCGCGGCGTCATCGGCGACGGCGAGCTGGCCGCGGTTCTGCCGGTGCTACAGCCAATTGCCCTCAGCCGGCAGAACCGCGCGGCGCTACGCCGGGACCGGTCGCTGCTCGGCAACCTGAGCGAGGCGATCCAGGGCGGCGAGGTAGCCACCCGTCCGCCCGAGCTCACTGACCTGCAACGGGTACGACCGCGCACAGTATTCACGCTCGTCGCGCTCATCATCGCCGGCTATCTGCTGATCGGGCAGCTCGGCAGCGTCGACCTCGCCACGGTCTTCCGATCTGTCGAGTGGGGCTGGGTCATTCCGATCATTGCCGGTTCCGCCCTGACCTACATCGGCGCAGCCACCGCCTTGACCGGATACGTGCGCGAACATCTTTCCTTTCCGCGCACGTTCCTGACCCAGCTCGCCGCCTCGTTCACAGGATTCGTCACGCCCCCGGCAGTAGGCGGGGCAGCGGTCAATGTGCGCTACCTTCAGAAATCGGGCTTGCCCGCTACAGCCGCCGGCACGAGCGTGGCCGTGTGCCAACTCGTCAGCGCGGCCTGCCATGTCGTGCTCCTCGTCGTGTTCGCCGCCGCGTCCGGGAGCTCAGCCGAGCACAGTTTGCCCATACCTGGTTGGGCATTCATCGCGCTCGGCGTGGTTGCGCTGGCTGTCTCGGTGCTGTTCACCACTCCGCGGGGCCGGCGCTGGGCACGTGCCCGGATCATGCCGAGCGTGCGCGAGGCGCTCCCCCGGTTGATCGACGTAGCCACGCATCCGGTCAAACTCAGCGAGGGCATCGGCGGCACGCTGCTGCTCAACGGCGGTTACATCGTCGCGCTGTGGAGCTCGGTGCAGGCGTTCGGCGGCGGCATACCCTTCGCCACCGTAGCCGTCGTGTATTTCGCCGGCGGGGCCGTGGGATCCCTGGCGCCCACCCCGGGCGGTCTGGGCGCGGTCGAGGCCGCGATGTCAGCGGGACTCGCTGCAGCCGGTATGGCCGGTGCATCGTCCGTCAGCGCGGTGCTGCTGTTTCGCCTCGCCACGTTCTGGATTCCGGTGCCGATCGGCTGGCTGGCCTTCAGTTGGCTACAAAAACGCGGTGCGCTGTAGCGATGCCCCAATGTCCACGCTCCCAGCCAGGCCACAACGTCCGTTCGGGACCACTCCCAGACGCCTGTGATAACGACCGCGCCGACCGATGACCAGGTGCGGGCGGTGCTGTGGCAGGAGATCCGCGCCTCAGCCGGGCAGGCGCAACTGCCGAAGCCGCTGCGGACGCAGTGGATGATCGACGACGCCCTGGTGGCGATCGGCCGCAAGTTCTAGATGGCGGTTCGGCCGCCGTCGACGGCGATGGTGGCGCCGGTGATGTAGTCGGCGCGGGGTGAGGCGAGGAAGGCGATCGTTTCGGCGATCTCGTCGGGTTGGGCGGCTCGGTTGAGGAGGGTGGTGTCGCCGAGTGCGGTGGTGCGGCCGGGCACGGTTCCTTCGGTGAAGACCGGCCCCGGGGCGACGGCGTTGACGCGCACGCCGGCGGGGCTGTATTCGGCGGCCCAGGATCGGGCCATAGCCTCAAGGGCGGCCTTGGTTGCGCTGTAGGCGGCGCCGCCGGGCAGGCCGATGCTGCCGGCCATGCTGGCGACGTTGATGATGTTGCCGCCGCCGTTTCGGGCCATCGCCGGTGCCAGCGCAGCGGTGAGCAGGTAGGCCGAGCGGACGTTGCCGTCGAAGAGCCGGTCATAGGTCGCGACGGTGAGTTCGTTGCTGGGGCCGAACCAGGACGAGCCGGCATTGTTGACCAGGATGTCGACGCGGCCGACCTCGGTCGCGAGTCGGGCCACGTCGTCCGGGTCGCTGAGGTCGGCGCGGAGGAAGCGAGCGTGGCGGCCGGCTTGTTCGATCTGCTCGACGACGCTCGCGCCGCGGGCGGCGTTGCGGCCGTGGACCAGGACCGTGGCGCCGTGTTCGGCGAGCTTGAGTGCGGCGGCTTTGCCGATGCCGGAGGTGGCGCCAGTGACCAGCGCGGTCGTGCCGGCGAGCTCGGCGGTGGTGGTGGTCATGACAATTCCCTTCGACAGCGATTTAGACGGATCGGTCGGACGGTTCAGGCAGATGACCCGGCGGCCCAAGGCGAGCCCGGCGGCGCTCGCGGCGAAGAGCACCGCGCTGTGCCCGAGGACGGTCAGCATCAGGTGGGGTGGGCTAGCCAGTTGGCCGGCGATGATTGCGGGGAAGTCCGAACGACCGGTGGGTGAGCAGGGTGAGGTGAGGCTGGGCGGGACGGCCGCGCTTGCTGCCGTCCCGCCGGGGCCGGCTGGGTGCGGGCTTGCGGTCGGTGTGGAGTTATCGGACTGCTGTTGCTGCGCGCAGGATGATCTGGTCGACCGCAGCGGGGTGGGAGATCATGATGTCGTGCGCTGAGTGCACGGCGGTGGTGGTGGCGTGCATGCGTTGTGCCATGAACTTCTGGCCGGCGGGTGAAATGGCGTGGTCGTCGAGGCTGATCAGGTCCCAGCTGGGGATGGTGGCCCAGGCCGGCGGGCCTGAGGGCTCGGTGAATGCGGTGTTGGCGAATGGCCGCTGGGTTGCTGCTTGGAGCATGGCCTCGTGGGTGGAGACGTCGCCGGCGAAGATGTCGGGGAAGTCGGCGGCTTTGATGTAGAGGTCGACGTCTTGCCCGCTGGGTGCGGCGGGGTTGGGCACAGGCACCACGTCGAGCTTGCTCGGGTCAAGGTGCGAGCCTGGGTAGCGGTCGGCGGGGAGGATGGTGGCGAGGCTTTCCCCCTCGGCTGGAGCGAATGCCGCGACGTAGACCAGTGCTTTGACGCTGGGCACACCGCGGGCGGCGTTGGTGATCACGGCGCCGCCGTAGGAGTGTCCGACCAGAATGATTGGCCCGCTGATCTGTTCGATGCGGGCTCGTACGTAGTCCGAGTCGCTGCTGAGTCCACGCAGCGGGTTGGCGATCGGGACGACGGGGTAGCCGAGTGCGGTGAGGGTGGTGATCTCGGTGTCCCATCCGCTCGAGTCGGCCCAGGCGCCGTGGACGAGCACGACGGTGGGTTTCGGCCCGGCGGGCGTGTGGGCGGTGGTGCCGCTGGCGGCTGCGGCGGCGGTCGCGGCACTGAGGAGGAGGGCGGTGGCGGCCGCGGGAACGATTAGCTGGGTTCGGCGTCGGGCCGGTCGGAATGATCGCCAGCCACGTGCGCGCTTGGGCATCGGAAACATCGACTGTCCTTTCCTAGTCGCTACCGGGTGTTGTGGGTGACGTCGCCTGGGCGACGGTGGTGTCGGGCCTAGACGCGCATCTCGTCCTCGACGTAGCGCGCCAGCGCGTCCGGATCGGTGATGGAACCTCGAGCGAACACGATCATGCGCGGTTCCTCGTCTCTCCTCCCTGGCGGGGGAGAATCGATGACGACTGTCATCGCTCTCCCTTCACCGTAGCACCGGATCGATGACAGTCGTCATCGATCCGAGGTAGAGTGATCGACGTCATCGACGGAAGGCAGCGCGGGATGAAAACAGCTAGCGAGCGGCGCCCAGCGCGACATCGCATGGTGCACAGCGCCGGCGTGCTCGTGCGTGAACGCGGCGTCCACGGCGTCGGCCTGCGGGAGATCGTCGCGCACGCCAGTGGGCCGCGTGGATCCCTGCAGCGCTACTTCCCCGGCGGCAAGACGCAGCTCGTCACCGAGGCACTCGACCTCACCGGCGCGGAGCTTGCGGCCGACACCGACCCGAAACTCAGCGAGGCGCACACCCTGGCCGAGGCGCTCGGCGCGGTCATCGCTCCATGGCGACTGCTACTGCTCGACAGCGACTTCACCCTCGGCGGTCCGATCGCCGCAACCGTCGTGGACGCCTCCGACAACGACCAGCTCCGAGAAAGAACCCGGACACTGCTAGCTCAATGGCAGAACTCGGTCCGCGACGCCCTGATCAGATTCGGCGACCCTAAATCAAGCGCAAGCGAGCACGCATCGGTACTGCTCGCGGCGGTCGAAGGCGCCCTCATCCTGGCCAGAGCGCAACGCAGCACCGAGCCGCTCGACGCCGTGCAACGCTTCTTCACGACCTCATTGACGCCGACCGCCGGGCAGTCCCGGGCCCGTCGCAAGGCATGAGGATCTCCAGGTGACGCCATAGGAGACTGGACCGCCGGCGCTGAGGTAGTCGAGCTGAGGAACGGCCGACAGCGGCTACTCTCGCAGCTGGCCGCGGGCGCTCGCCAGTGCGCTGGTGCTAGGCGTCCGACCGGCTCGACCGGCGATGACGGACGCGATCGGCGACTTATTCCATGGTGGCGTGCTTTCGCATTCGTCGAAATCGTTGCCGCTATTCGGGCGATCGCGGGGCATTTTCTTCATTGCGACCCTCAATACCGAACCACCTGCCCTCGGGAGCCGGGCCGAGCCAGCTATCAGGCACGAGGCTGGATTCGCCGGCCGACGTTGCGCCTAGCGCGGCGAGGGTACTGCGTCCATCCGGCCGCGTTATAGCCAGCGGGAGGCTGGAGATTCCAGTTAGCGGCAACGGAAAGCCCCACTAGCGGTAGCGACAGCAACCCCCGCGGCGACGACGATGATCTCGAAGGGCCGTTCAGCCCATGGGGGGAGGTCTTCGGCCGCCCACGATCTAAGGAAAGCGCAGCACATGACGAACCTGACGTTGTCCCGTCAAGCCACGCTGGCGCTGAAAATCGGCGGACCACTCGCCGCCGCCGGCATTCTGGCCGCGGCCTGCAGTTCCGGCGGCTCGAGCAGCTCAAGCAGCTCCGCGCCCGCCCCGTCATCAGGGGGCACCACCTCGACGGCCACCGTCGACGTGCACACCAGCAACGGCACCAGCTTCCTGACCGACAGCGCGGGCCGTTCGCTGTACCTGTTCGGCTCTGACACCAGCACGAAGTCGACCTGCTCCGGTGCGTGCGCCACGGCCTGGCCGCCGCTGACCGCCAAGACCGCGCCGACCGCCGGCTCTGGCGCCACGGCCAGCGACCTCGGCACGATCAGCCGCTCGGACGGCACCAAGCAGGTCACCTACGGCGGGCACCCGCTGTACTACTTCTCCGGCGACAAGAGCGCCGGGCAGACCAACGGTGAAGGCCTGACCGCCTTCGGAGCCTCCTGGTACCTCCTCGCGCCCTCGGGCCAACAGATCACCAGCCTCGCCGGAGCGTCCGCGCCCTCAAGCGGCGGAGGCGGCTACTAAGCCAGCACAACGACAGAGCGGACCGGAACGATGACACAGCCGGAGACGACGACCGGAACTGGGCCAGCTGCGAGGCAACACGCAGCGCCGTCGACGCTGGACTGGCGGCGAGTGCTGCTGCGGGTGCTGGGTTCGGGTCTGCTGATCGCCACCGCGGCGATCCATCTTGACCTGTACCTGACCGGATATCGCACGATCCCGACGATCGGCTGGCTGTTCCTGCTACAGGTCATCGTCGCGTTCGCCCTGGGGGTGGCGGTACTCGTGATCCCGGGCCGATTCGTCATCATTTATCGGGTGGTCGCCGCGGCGGGAGCCGGCTTCGCCCTCGCTACCCTCGGCGGCTACCTGCTGACAGTATGGACCGGGCTGTTCGGATTCAAGGAGATCCGCACCACCGCCGGCATCGTCGCAGGCGTGATCGAAGTGGCCGCCTTTCTGGTGCTGGCCGCGCTCGCGCTTGCACCCATGCCGGCGGGCGGGTCGGCGAACGCCTCGGCGAGATTCCCCGAGGTGCTCCCCCGCGCGATCACCCGGCCAGCCGCAGTCATCACTGCGGGCCTGACCGTGGCCGCCGCGGTACTGCTCGGGGTCGCGCTGGCCGGAGCCAGCGGTCCTTCCGCGGCCGCGGGCAGTAGCGGTGCCCTGAAAACCACCACGATCGGCGGCACCACGATCTTGACCAACGCCCGGGGCTTCACGCTGTACTCGTTCGCGCCGGACACGCCGACAGCGTCGAAATGCTATGGGACGTGTGCTGCGTACTGGCCCCCGGTGATCGGTACCGCCGCGGACGGCGCGGGTCTGCCCGGCCGCGTCGCCACGATCAAACGAACCGATGGCTCACGCCAGCTCACCTACAACGGGCATCCGCTCTACACCTACATCGCCGACACAGCCCCCGGCCAAGACAACGGCAACAACATCAACCTCAACGGCGGACTCTGGCTAGACGTCCCCGCCTCACAATGACCGCGACGCCCACGGCTGACCACCCGCAACCCAAGCCCGGTCACACCGCCGCGCGCTGATGCAGCCGGCGGCACAGATCAGCCCAGCCGCCGCGACCCGCCCGCACGATCACGGCCGTGCGGGCCGCCGCGTCGCCAGCACCGCACCACGGTCACACCAGGTGCGCGGGCTCAGCGGAGTATCTTGACGTAGCGATACCGTCCGAAGAAATGGCCAGATCGACGGGAAGATCGTTGGCCAGATCAGTGACAAGCTCGTAGAGATGTAGGTCAGGGCTTGGCGCGCTGGTCAAGCTGGATGAGAACCAACAGCAATGTTGCTTCGCAATGGATCTGACCTATGATCGTCGGCTTGGCATCGCACTCGGCCTCGGCGATCTGGCCTCGCCTCGGCCGTCGCGGTTGGCCTCCTCCGTCACCGGGCACTTCATCGGGCGGGTCTCACGGGACGATTGCGCGTGGATTCAGCCGCGGGCTGTCCCCGCCGCTATCTCGATTAATGCCGGTGCGGCGTTCGCCAGTGCCAGCCGCCTCTAGCATTATGAGGCGCTATTCCCCAAAAAGCCCAGTCCAGGCTCTTGCGGTGCGGGGTGTTATGGAATGGTGCCGACAGTGTGGCGCATCCGTGGGGCCGTACCACCGGTCCTGCCGCCAGTGCGGATGCGCGCTGACGGCGGCCCGGCCGCCGACTCGGCGTTTGCCGCCGCGATCGCCGGCTTGTGCCAGCACTCCACCCCCTACCACCTCGCCCGCGGCCTGCTCGACTACGCCGAGTACGTCAGCGACCCGGACGGTGACGAGGCAGCCGGGGCCATAATCGGCGAAGCCCGTGACATTGCCGGCTGCCTGCGCTGCCAGCCGCTGCTGGATCGCGCTGCTGACCTGCTCCCCGCAGAACCGCAGATCCGGGCTCCATCGTGACCGCACCCGTCCGGCAGCAATCCGCACACGTACGCGATGGGTGAGACGACGGCCCGGGCGTATCGAGACGTCCTGGCTGTCCCGGACGCACGCGCCCTGATCGGCGCCAGCGCCGCCTCGCAAATCGGTAATTGGCTGTACAACGCCGCGCTGCTCGGATACGTGTACAGCGCGACTGACTCGGCTGTCTGGGTTGGCGCCGCGACGATCTGCAGGGGTCTCCCGTACGTGCTGCTTGGCCCGTTCGGAGGGGCTATCGCCGACCGCTATTCACGGCGCACCGTATTGGTGGTCGGTGACCTCCTGCGGATGTTGCTCATGGCCGCCATCGCTGCGACGGTCGCCAGTACTGGCCCGCTGGCGCTGGTCATCGCCTTCACCGCCCTGGCGTCGGCCGCTGGGAGCGCGGAGAAGGCGGCGGCGATGGCGCTCCTGCCGCGCCTGGTCGGTGAGGTTCGGCTCGGTCCGGCAAACGCGCTCCTGCACACGGTCCAGGCTCTGGGAGTCGTCATCGGCCCGGCGATCGGAGCGATCCTGCTGGCAGTGGCCCCCGCCTGGGTCGCGTTTGCGGCGAACGGCGCGACCTTCGCGGTATCTGCGCTGCTGATCTCGGCAATTCGTCCCGACAGTGCTCCGGCCGGTGGGCGTACGTCCGGGGTTGCCCAGCTGGCTGAGGGGCTGCGGACGGCGCGCACGACTACGTTCGCGCTGTGGCTGATCGTGGTCATGGCCATGGCCGAATTCACCTACGGAGCCCAGACCGTGCAGCTCGTCGCATACGCGACGCACTCGCTTGGACTCGGCAGTGGCGGCTACGGTGTCCTGCTGACGGCCGCGGGCGCCGGCGGATTGGTGAGCGCGGTCGTCAACGGCCGTCTGGCCACAGGCAGACGGGTATCCCTGATCGTGATCGTCGCCGGTTCGCTGGCGTGCGCCACCGGACTTGCCTACGCCGGCGTTCATGTGCTGACGATCGCACTGGCGGTAACCGTGATCGGAAATACCGGCCTCGTCTCCTGCCAGGTGGTCGGCGAGACCGCACTGGCGCGGATCGTCCCCCGGGAGGCGCTCGGGCGGGTGATCGGGACTTATTTTTCCGTGTCGAGGGCCGCGATCATCGGTGGCGCGGTCCTGGCATCGGTTCTGGTGGCGTCCACTTCGTTGCGTGCGAGCCTGGTGATCCTCGGCGCCGCTGCCATGTTGATCACCGTCTTGTGTGGTCTTGGCCTGCGCGGACTCGATGCGCTCAACGCGCAGCGCGCCGACGCGCTCGCCTCCAGGGTGAAGGTCCTCCAGGACCTCCCGGTCACGGTGGGAGTGCCGCAGATCGTCCTGGAGCAGCTCGCCGCAGCCGCGCAGTTCTGCCCGCTGCCACCCGGGGTCGACGTCGTGGTTCAGGGCGCTCCGGCGCACGCCTTCTACGCAATCGCAGACGGGCGCGTCGTGGTGCACCGAGACGGCCAGGCCGTCGTGCATCTCGGCCCTGGCGACAGCTTCGGTGAGCGCGGCCTGCTCGACCGCGCCCCCCGGAACGCCACCGTCACCACGGAAATGGACACAACGTTGCTCCGCGTGGAAGGCAACGCGCTGCTCGACGCCCTCGAGGCGGCGCCAGGCCTGCGGCCCGCGCTGGATCTCAGCAGTACCGCGCCCGGTGTACAAGTCCCGCCGGGCGAGACCGCGGTGGTGGACGACCCGCGCTGGGCAGAGGCATGGCCATCGACGGGCCCACCGTGATCGTTGTCGGCGCCGGGACGAACGCCGTGGCCGACTACGCCAACCCCGATCCGATGGACCAGTTCATGTGGTACCAGACGCACGGGTGCGGCCCCGCTGGCGGCGCGGAGCTGCCCCGGGGCCAGCGCAGCGGCGACCAGGGCGCTGACCGGCTCCCAGTCCCGGTCGACTGCGGGTCTTCGGCGTCACGGATGTAACGTGCGATGCCCACGCCGCGCCCGTCGGCGGGGTCCAACTCAGAGCGCCTCGTGGTTGTGGTGGTCGACGTCGGTGAAGCGGAGCTCATCCGCTGACAGTTCGGCTTTTGCCATCAGGAACCGCATCCGCAGATTCCGGCAGCCAATGGCGGCCTGGCCGCAGCCATCTCGGAAGCCGCCGGAGCAGCGACCCTCTGGCATCGGGTATCTCAGCTTGCTGTGGGTGCATTCGGGTCGCCCGGGCCGCTCTCCACGATTCCATGATCATTCGCGCTCACCGGATGCGTACGTGCCCTCGCGCGGACGGGGATCTCCTCACGACGCAACTGTGCCGGTCGCCGCTGAAGCGCCGCTGACTCGCGGGCGATGGCACCTGCATGTGTTCCTCGCACGTGGTATGAAGGGTCTGCGCTCGGGTCGTCATGAATTAGATCAGTTCTGAGACGTCGCGCGATTCGAGCCGGGACAGCCGTGGACCGTTCGGTGGCACGAACCAGCCAGCCGCCCACCCGCTGCCGGCGATGCGCCGAATCCCGATCAGGACAGCACATCCGGGCCTAGAGAGGAACCGTGCAACAGAATCACGGGCCGACACGTCGGCCCGGCCGCTGCGGGGCGTCGTCCGCGTCCCGCTGCCGGATGTCTTCGTTTCAGCACCCGCATCAGGACCATTCCAGGCCTGCTCGACAAGGTCGAGAGCGTAGAAGCGGGAGGATGAATATCAAAGCTGGCGTTATGCGCGGCCCCCGTGCCTGCGGGAATGGTTCGTGCCGGCGGATCTCGATGTTCCGTGACTGAAGGAGCTAATGCTCGAGACTCCCGTCTGATCAGGAATCGAGAAGCGCCACGGGTGTGCTCGGGCCTAGCGTTTGTGCGTGCGGCAGCAACGCGTCCGGCCGCTCAGCGTGGAAAGGAACCAAGAATGCCCGCGAGGAAATCTAAGACCGAGTCCGACGGCTTCACCGCCGAGGAGCGCGCCGCTATGAAGGAGCGTGCCGCTGAGCTGCGCTCCGAGGGTAAGAAGGGCGCCACGAAGGCCGACGGCTTGCAAGCGGTCCTCGACCGGATCGCGGAGATGGGACCTGAGGACCGTGCGCTCGCCGAGCGTGTGCACGTGGCGGTGACTGCGACCGCGCCCGAGCTGTCGCCGAAGACGTGGTACGGCATGCCCGCCTACGCGAATGCCGACGGCAAGGTCGTCGTGTTCTTCCAGGACGCAGGCAAGTTCAAATACCGCTACTCGACCCTGGGCTTTCAGGACACGGCGAACCTCGATGACGGCGACATGTGGCCGGTGTCGTACGCGCTACAGAAGTGGAGCCCTGCGGTGGAGAAGAAGGTCGCCGAACTGGTCGAGGCCGCGATCTCCTAAGCCGAGCCGCGACCGCCCCGGCTGCGACTCAGCGCGCACCGTCCACTGTGGACGGTCAATCCACAGCTGATTTGTTATCTCGAGAGCCCAGGCAAGCGCGTCACCTATTGCGGGGTGGTGGATGCGGAGCGGGCGAGACGTTCAGCGGTCGCCCGCTCCGCTTGTCGCGTCGGTCAGTCGTCGGTGGATGTGCCGTCAACGTCGTCGAAGGCTGTCACCTGGACCGGGTCGAGGCTTACGGGGTTCGTGCCCGGGCGGACCTTCTGCAGGGCGGCGAACATCGGTTCGTTGAATGTGCCCGCGGCTGGTGGGAAGCCGACGGCGATTGCGCCGATCACGCGTTGTTGTCCGGCGAGGAAGGAGGTGGAGATGTAGTCACCGACCATCGCGCCCTGGGTGGTGGGGGCGATCCAAGC
The DNA here is from genome assembly GCA_046734095.1 of Actinomycetota bacterium. Lineage (GTDB taxonomy): Bacteria > Actinomycetota > Actinomycetes > Mycobacteriales > Jatrophihabitantaceae > DASXRA01. The sequence continues at coordinate 13,188 of JBKPQM010000147.1, forward strand.
TAGCTGCACGGGGTCGCTGAGCTTCTGTGGGGTGCTCCATGTCTGCCCGTTGTCGAGGGAGGAAGAGAAGTTGGCCTGGATCGTGCATGTGAGGCCTACGCAGCCGGTGGGCTGCTCGGAGTAGTAGGTCAGCCCGAGCAGGGTCTGCGAGCCTGCGGAGGTTCGGTCGACGGCCACTCCAGGGATGAAGTGGTCGATGTTGCTGCCGATCGGGTCTAGCGGAATCCGCGTGACGGGTGACCAGGTGGTGCCGTCGGCCGAGGTGCTCATGATGATGTCGTTGGCGGTGCCGCCCGGTTCGAAGCGGCGGTCCTGCCAGACGACGTAGACGGTTCCGTCACGGTTGATCTCGGCCGAGGGAAGCGGCGAGGTGCGTACTCCAGGCACGGTGTGCGAGGTGCGGGTCGAGATCTGCACCGAGGCGTTCCAGGTGGCGCCGCCGTCGCCGGAGCTGAAGGACCGGATGCCGCTGGTGCCGCTGAGGCCCTCGTAGGGAACGACCACGCGACCGCTGGGCTGGACCACCGGCTGGCCGCCGAGGCCGCGGGCGTTGTCCGCGGTGGGAGTGGGCGCACCCCAGGTCAGGCCGCCGTCGGCGGAGGTGGACATCAACTCGAGGTCACCGGCGCTGGCGTTGTCGAACTCGGTGTAGCAGTGGCCGTAGAACGGGCTGGTCGATGTGTTGTCGCAGACGGACCAGTTCTTGTCGTAGAACACGCCGGTGGCCGCCACGGTCACCGGGGCACCCCAGGACAGCCCGCCGTCGGTGGAGCGGCTGACCATGACGTCGACGATGCCGCCGCCGGAGAAGTGCGCGCCCAGCCACGAGATGATCCACACCCCGTCGCGGGCGTCGTACGCGACCGACGCGTCACTGGCTGAGAAGAACGGGCCGGGCTTCATCGCCTCGCGACTCGTGTCAGGCAGGAAACCGTGCGTCCACGAGACACCGCCGTCGGTACTCCTCGAAAAGCCGATGTCGGTGGCACCGCCGTTGAACACCCGTCCCACCTGGTACGTGCTCACGATCGTCGAGCCCCAGGCGAACGCGGCCTGCGCCGGCGACGCCGCCGCGAAGGCAGCTGTCAGCACTGCGGCGAACACGGCGAGGGCCCACCCCCGTCGCTGGGGAAGGCGAAGCCGTACCCGCGGGCCGGCCGTGGACATGTGAACAGACATGCTTATCCTCCTGATGACCTGTATGTCGATGAGGTGCAACACGCGTCGGGTATACGTGCTCCGCTGCCGTGATCGAATCCCGTCTACGGCCGCGTCTGCGATCGCGCTCGTGACGCTGAGCAGCCACCGTGTGCGAAGCAACGTTGCAGCGAAACGCGGCACAAGGGGGTGCACGTGAACGACACAGCCATCTGTCGAGGCGTGATCGCTGTTTCGGGGTGTGTGATATCGGGGCCGCCGGGCGCCGCGCCGGCTGCCCGCCTCGGCCGGCTGAACCGGCGAGCACTGGCGATAACGATCAGCCTCGATACTGAACCTCGAACCTGACGAGGCCGCCCTCCACCGAGATGTGACGACACCGCCCTTATGCCCGATCGCGCCCCTCCCGAGAGGTTTATTACATGCGCGCCGAATAGTCAACGACACCGTCCTGGTCAACCGGTCGCACTCATTTGCCAGCGAGCCGCAGCCGGCGACGACCGACCCCTGAACACCGCCCGGCAGCGGGCCCATTAAGGGAGTGCGTGGCTCACCTGTGCGACGTGAGGCCGGTGCGACGTCTGCGTCGGCACACCACCTCGTCAGTACTGCACGCCGCGGGGTGAATGCGCCGTCGACAACGACGTTGGTGCCGCTGGCGAAGCTCTCGACGCCGGGCTCGTGATGAACGAACACGAGTCGAACTGGGCCATCTCGTGCGGCGTGCCGTGCGCCCAATGGGGTTTTGGCCGAGCGCAGATCCATTGATCCCCTTCTATGGCAGGCTCGCGGCGCGGGTACGGAGATCGCGGTGCAGGCCGCCGAACGCCTCGGTCGCCGGCAGCAGCGACTTGGCCGCCGCTACGGTGACGCTGTAGTTCGCGTCGACCACGTTGGACACCGGCACCTCCACGAGCTGTGACAGCAGCTGGTAGGCGTCCATCGGGTGCAAGGAGTACAGCTCGCCGAACCACCGCACCATCTCGACCTGCGCGATGCGCCAGGCGTCCTCGAGGGGGCGCGACGACCCGACGGCCATCCAGTGTTCGTCGTCCTCCAAGCGCGGCCAGGCTGGAGCCGCACCTTTGATCAGGTCAACGATGAGCGTCGTGGTCATCGCGCCCTCGACGGCGGTGCCGCAGGCCTCGCCCTCGCCCTGGCGGTAGTGTCCGTCGCCTATCGAGAAGAGAGCGCCCTCGACGTTGACACCGAGGAAGCAGGTGACGCCCGCGCGCATCCCCGGGCAGTCCATGTTGCCGCCGAAGCGCTCGGGGACAAGCGAGCTGCGTACCTCACCACCGGCCGGAGCGACGCCGACCGTGCCGAGCATCGTCGCGAGCGGGAGCTCGACGCGCAGGTCGCTGTGCTGGGCCTCGAAGCCGACGGTGCGCCGGGCGCTGTCGAGGTGGTAGATCCAGGTCGTGTCGGGCAGCGGGTCCTGCAACGTTGCGGTGCGGTCGGTGCTGGTCAGCCCGCCGAAGAACGGGATCGCGGCGGACGCCCCCCAGTCGCGCGCCGGCTCGATGCTGACGAAGTGCAGTGCGAGCGCATCCCCGGGCTCGGCGCCTTCGACGTAGAACGGGCCCGTCTGCGCGTTCACGAAACGCAGGTCGACGCTCTGGCTCGACTTGTCGGCGGTGCTACGCAGCCTGCCGCCGAACGCGTCTTCCGACCACAGCCGAAGCGCTGTCCCGGGTTTGACCCGCCGCACCGGCGCGACACCGCCAAAGGTGTACGCATACTGGCCGACGGACGGGGTGAACTCGACGACCTCCATGTCGGCGGAGCCTAACCGCCTGCGGCGTCAGCTCCGTGACGGACGTGGTGCCGAGCAACTGCATTCGCGTGTGACGGCCGGCTAGAGGGCGACGCGGCGGGCGACGTCGGCGAGTGCCGGCCAGTCGGGTGACTCTTGCACGCAGCGGGCGAACAGCCACAGCATCAGTCGGTCGTGGTCAAGGTCGAGCAGGTCGGCCATTCGTGCCGCGAACGCCCGCGGGTCGGTATGCAGTCGCCTCGGACAGTTGAGCACGTGCTGTAGCGGGTCGTAGGTCGGATCGCCGACGTACGGTTTGGGGTCGATGACCAGCTGGCGTGCAGTCGCACCGCGCCGTGCCCGCCCCACGCCCGCAGACCGTCGGCCTTGTGCAGCGCCTCGTCGTGCCGCCAGGCGACTTTGAGCACTAGGTCGTTCCCGGCGCGGTCGCGGACCGGGGCGACCCAGGCGGTCTGTCCGCCGGGCTCAAACGGTGTCCCGACGGTGATCGACCAGGCGTGTGCGAGGCGTGCAACTGTGTCGGACAGCGTCGACAGCCAGGCGCTGCGCTGCTCCTGCTCGGCTGCTTCGATCAGTTTGCGCGGCAGGATGAACGGACGTCTCGGAGCATCCATCAGGACCTGAGCGTGCCATCCACCGGGTGGGTGGCTGGCACCATGCCGTCAGCGGCGGATGGGTCGCATGCTGCCCAGCTCGAAGCCCGCTGGCCCATCCCGGCAACCGCGACGAGGGGGGCCCCGGACCGACGGTGACTAGACCAGGCTGGGCTTGACTTTGTACCGGGGTACGGGGTTCATGCTGGAGCATGCGCACGCACGAGGTTGCCGACCGGGCTGGGGTGAACGCGCAGACGTTGCGCTACTACGAGCGGCGCGGGCTGCTCTCTGCGCCGCCGCGCTAGCCGTCGGGGTATCGGGACTACCCGGCCTCGGCGGTGCGCGTGTTGCGGTTCGTCAAACGCGCGCAAGAGCTGGGCTTCACCCTTACCGACGTGGCGGAGCTGCTCTCGCTAGCCGAGGGGGGCCCGCGCAGCTGCGACCGGGCCGGAGGCTGGCCGAGTCCCAGATGAACGAGCTGGACCGTAAGCTCGCCGACCTGCACCGGATGCGCGCCTCGCTCGCCGAGCTGGTCGCCACGTGCGAACGGCCGCGCGCGGACCGGTCTTGTCCGGTGCTGGAGGCGATCGCCACCGATAACCCGCTCACGGGGGCAACGCGATGAGGCTGCAGAT
>JBKPQM010000148.1:0-7911 GCA_046734095.1 Actinomycetota bacterium
GCGTGAGCGCTCGGAGGCGCCGGGTCGGTGGGCCAGTCGACCGGCGCTCCGGGTACGGGGTTGGGGTCGGTCGGCCAGCCGGGCGCTGGTACCGCGCTGGCCGGGGGCGTCGCCTGCGCGCCCGCAGCGATGGGTGCGATCGGTGCCACGATGACGCCCAGGCCGGCCACACCGGCGACGGCTCGCAGCATCACCGCCGGGAGCAGCCGCGCTGCCGCCCGGCGGGCGGACGCACCAGCGCGTCCCGGAAGGCTCGCCGCCGCGAGGAAGCTGAGACCAACCGCGAGCCACAGCGCGACGAACCACAGCGCCGCTAAGGCCAGGGTCAACACGGCCCGATCGGCACCGACTCTCTCGAGCCAGCGATGCGGAGCCATCACGTCACGGAGCAGTGGCGCCCAGTCAGGCTGCAGTTGCACAAGCGCGCTCGCGTCGGCGAGCACGAGAATCGTCCACCAGGCAGAGCGCTTGATGTCGTTCATTGCTGATGACCTCCGTTTACATCAGTTTGCATTTATAAAGGCTCGATAGCGTCTGGTCAAGGCAGGTGGTCTAATGACCAGATCTCGCGGGACTTCAAGGGAGGCGGCGTGCGCTGGGAAGGGCTGTTCGCCGACCTGGAGGCTCAGGCCGAGGCGCTCGAGATCGCCGAGCGCGCCACCGAGATCGATGAACGGGCCCGCGTCGAGATCGGGCGCATCAGGCTGCTGGATCGGTTGCGCCCGGCTATCGGCTTGTCGGTCCGGCTGCGCTGTCTCGGTGACGCGGTCGCCGGCGTCGTGCGACGGGTCGGCCCGGACTGGGTACTTCTCGACGAGGGACGCGGTCGCGAAGCCGTGGTAGCGACGGCAGCGCTACTTGGCGTCTCCGGGCTCAGCCGGATCTCGGCGGTGCCGGACACGGAGAGCACAGTTGAGTCGCGGCTGGGACTACGTCACGTGTTGCGCGCAATCGCACGCGATCGGTCAGCCGTCCGAATAACAGATCGTTCCGGCAGCACGCTTGACGGCACCATTGACCGGCTCGGCGCGGACTTCATCGAAGTCGCCGAGCACGCGGCCGGAGAAGCCCGGCGCTGGACGGACGTCCGTGAGGTCGCGGTCGTGCCGCTGGCCGCGCTCACCGTCGTACGGCGGAACGCAACCACGCAGCGATGAGCGCTCGCGCCGTGAGCGACGCTTGCGGAGCGAACCAGATGCGCGCCGCCTAAACGCGCTCGAACCGACGACCCGCTCGTTAGGCGTTAGGCGGGATCGAGGTCCGACAACAGAGCCCGGCCCACGCGCCGCGGGGTGGCTCGACGCGCGCGCCGCTTGGCGGCGCGGCCCAGAGCCCACGTCCGGCGGATTAGACGCTATCGGCCTCGGCCTCGATGTAGGGATGCTCATCTACGAACTGCTTTGTCTGGTCGTACATGCGGGAGATGTAGCTCTCCAGCTTCTCCCGCTCCACGCGCCATTGACCGCGTCCCCCGATCTTGATCGCCTCGAGCTCGCCACTACGCACGAGCGCGTAGGTCTGGGACGCGGAGATGTTGAGCACGTCGGCCACGTCGGCGAGTGTTAGGAAGCGGTCGTTCGTCATGACCTGTGGTTCCTTTCGACTGCCTGAAGTTGCCTTCTTTCGCCCTGAGTCTGACAGAGATGCGCGAGCACACTCGGCGGTTGTCCACAACGTACAGATCGGATTCGTACGGCTGCGCCGGGTAGTGCACCATGTGTTCCGTGGTTGCCACGTCTCCGACGCCGCGGCGCATCCGCACCCCGACCTGGCTCGACCTTCGCCTGATTGCTGGTGTTTTGCTGGTTGCGGCCTCGCTGGTCGTCGGCCTGCTCATGATCATCAGGGCCGATGCAACCCGGCGAGTCTGGGCCGTCGCGCACGACGTGCCGGCCGGCTCGACGATCTCCGCGGGCGACCTCGTATCGGTGAAGATCCGCCTTGCGCAAGGCGATCGGCTCTATGTGTCGGCTGAGAGCCGGGCCGCGGTTGTCGGCAAGATCGTCAACCGGCCGATCAGCGCGGGCGAGTTGCTGCCGCGCGCGGCTCTGGAGCCAGAGACACCGGGAGTGACGATCACCGTGCCTCTTACCAGTGACCAGGCTCCGACCATCTTGCGCGGGGAGCGGATCACGCTGTGGGTGTCGACGAAGACGTGTCAGGCGAGGGTGGTTGTCGCTGACGCCGCCGTCCAGGACGTCCAGGCCGCCGGCGGCGGTTCGTTCGGGACGAGCAGCGCGGTCAACGTCGTAGTCCGGCTCGGGCTCGACGACGCCGAGCGGGTGATCACAGCGCTCGATCTCGACGGTGCGGTAGTGCGCGCCGGCATCGTGACCGGACCGCTAAAGCAGTCGCCACCTCAGGATCTCGCCAACTGCGGGGCGTCGTCGTGAAATTGCCGATCCTGACGGCTGCTGAGGGCGCGACTTGGGAAGCTGGGCTGCTCGTAGCGCTGGAACGGGGCGACCACGGCGTCGCGGTCGCCCGCCGATGCGTTGACGTCGTAGACCTCGTAGCGGTCGCCGCCACGGGCCAGGCCAAGGCGGCCCTCGTGGCCGGCGGCCTACGCCGACTTGATGCCGACGCCGTCGACCGTCTCAACGCGGCCGGCGTCGTACCAGTCGGGGTCGTGTCGCGCGGTGACGCTGCCGCCGAGGATCGGCTGCGGGCGATGGGGATCGACTACTTGGTCCCGGACGACGCCGAGCCGGACGTAGTCGGATCCGTGATCGCCGAGGCGGTCGCCGTTGGCGACGGAGCCTCCTCGACGCGGCTGCGTCTGAGCCGTACGTACGGCGGTCGAGCGACTACGAGCTCGCAGGTGATCGTTCCGAGCGGTGCGCCGCCCAGCCCGCCGACTGGTACCCGGCGTGGCTCAGTCGTGGCCGTGTGGGGGCCTACAGGCGGCCCCGGCCGCACGACGGTCGCCGTCACGCTGGCCGACGAGCTCTGGCGTCTCGGCAGCGCCAGCTTGCTGGTGGACGCAGACGTCTACGGCGGCGTGATCGCCGCAGTGCTCGGATTGCTCGATGAATCGCCGGGACTGGCCGCTGCCTGCCGCCACGCGGCGTCCAGTCGCCTGGATACCCCGGGCCTCGCCGCGCTGTGCTGGCAGATCACACCGACGTTCCGGGTGCTGACCGGCATCCCCCGCGCCGAACGGTGGCCCGAGCTGCGAGCAACTGCGCTGGCGTCGGTGTTGGGCGCCGCGCGTAGCCTGGCCGACTTCACCGTGATCGACTGCGGATTCTCCCTGGAGTCCGACGAGGAACTCTCCTACGACTCGTTGGCGCCGCGGCGCAACGGCGCCACTCTGGCGATCCTCGATGCCGCCGACGTCGTCCTCGCGGTGGGGGCGGCTGATCCGATCGGCCTGCAGCGGCTCGTCCGCGGTCTCGCCGAGTTGCGCGATGCGGAGGTCGCGGCGCCAATCTGGGTGGTGCTGAACAAGGTCCGGCGCAGCGTCGTGCCGGGCGACCCGCGCGCCGAGCTCACCGCGGCGCTCGATCGCTTCGCCGGCCGCCAACCCGCAGCGCTGCTGCCTTACGACGCAGACTCGCTCGACGCGGCGCTAGCCGCCGGCAAGACGCTCGGCGAGGCGCGACCGAGCAGCCCCTTGCGGCAAGGCGCTGTCGAACTCGCAGCTGCCCTCGCCGGCGTGCCCCAGGCGCGGCACCGCCGCCGGCGGGTATGAGCCTCCGTCGATCGAGCACTGGGTGCTCGAGTAGGAATTCTGCGTACCCGGTGTCACCATGCATGACCGGAACGGGGCAGCGCGTCACAATGACAGACAGCCCGTCCAGGAGGAGCGCACTCGATGACCGATCGCCTCTCGGCCGCAGACGTCTCGTTCCTGTACCTGGAGGGACACACGACGCCGATGCACGCCGGAAGCCTGGCGATCTTCTCGGTGCCGGCTGAGGGTTTCGACTACGAACGGCTCGTCGGGTTGATCGAGGACCGGATCAGCCTCGTTCCCAGATACCGGCAGAAGGTGCGATTCGTGCCGGGGCACATCGCCAACCCGGTGTGGGTCGATGATCCTGACTTCGACATCACCTACCACGTACGGCGCTCCGCGTTGCCGCGTCCGGGGTCCGACGAGCAGCTGCGCGAGTTCTGTGCACGCATCCAGTCGCGGCCACTCGACCGCAGCCGTCCGTTGTGGGAGATCTACCTCGTCGAAGGGCTCGAGGGCGAACGGTTCGCGATCATCACCAAGACCCATCAGGCGATCGTCGACGGGATCAGCGCGATCGACATCGGTCAGGTGATTCTCGATACGGCACCCGCGTGGCGCGAACACATCAGCGACTTGTGGATGCCGGCTCCCGAGCCGACCGCGACACAGCTGCTCACCGGGGCGGCGAGCGACCTCGTACACCGGCCGAGCGCCTTGCTGGACACGATGCGCCTGGGTGTAGCCGATCTGCGCGCGGCCACCCACAATCTGCTCGACGCCGCAGGTGGTGTCGCGTCCGCCTTGCGGACCGCTCTGCGGGCCGCGCCGTCGTCACCACTTAACGTGACGATCGGCGAGCAGCGCCGATACGGCATGGCGCGCACATCCTTGGATGACTACAAGCTGGTGCGCAAGCAGCACGGCGGCACGATCAACGACGTGGTACTCACGACGGTGGCGGGGGCGCTACGCGGCTGGCTGCTGTTCCGCGGCGAGGCCGTGAAGCCGGCAACGACCGTGCGGGCGATGGTACCGGTGAGCGTGCGCGGCGACTCTGACGATGGCGCGCTGGGAACCCACATGTCGGCGCTGCTCGTCGACTTGCCGGTGGGTGAGCCCAGCCCACTGTTGCGGCTCTCGCAGGTCAGCTACGCAATGAAGGGACACAAAGAGTCGGGGCGCTCGGTGGGCGCTGACGTTCTGGTGGCGCTGTCAGGATTCGCGCCGCCGACGCTGCACGCCATGGGCGCGCGGCTGGCGAGCGGCCTGACCCGCCGCCAGTTCAACCTCGTCGTGACAAATGTGCCCGGGCCGCAGGTGCCGGTGTACGCGGCGGGCGCGCGAATGCTCGAGACGTTCCCGATCGAGCCGCTCGCTGTTGGACAGGCGGTCACCATCGGCCTGACGTCCTACGCGGGCGGCGTGTACTACGGCCTCAACGCCGACCGCGATGCGATGCCCGACGTCGACGTGCTCGCCAACTTGATCGAGGAATCGCTCGCTGAGCTCGTCACGGCGAGTGTCGAGTCTTCCCGGCACCGGGCGCCCTCCACAACGGCTCCGGCCGGGGAGCCGGTGCGGTGAACGCGCTCACGCTACGGGTGCCCGGTTCGTGGCGGGACTGCTGGCGATGAGTGAGCCCGTCAAACCGCTCGCGAGCGCCGCGCCCCGTCGGGCCATGGTGCTCGGTAGCGGTGGCACCCTCGGCCTCGCCTGGATGGTTGGCGCACTTTCGGCTTTGGAGGCCGAAGCCGGGTTCGACGTCCGGACGGCCCAGCTGTTCGTAGGGACGTCGGCCGGCTCGGTGGCCGCCGCGCTGCTGTCGTGCGGACTCTCGATCGACGAGATTCGGCGACACCACCAGGGCGTGCCGGCGCCAACCGACCCGCCGATCGCGTTCGACTACTCGAACGGCGCCGGTCGGGCGCTTCCACCACGACCTCGACTGCTCCCCGGCTCGCCGCGGCTGCTCATCGACGCGTTGCGCCACCCTCGACCAAACCGCGGATTCGTCATGCTGGCCGGCATCCTCCCCACCGGACGAGGCACGCTCGATCCGGTCCGGCGATTGGTTGCCGAGGTCGCCGAGGCCAATGGGGTATCGGAGTGCCCGCAGCAGCCGTTGACGTGGATCGCCGCCACCGACTACCGCAGCGGACGCCGCGTGCTGTTCGGGCGGGACCGGTCGGCTGCGCTCGCCGACGCGGTCGTGGCATCGTGCGCGATTCCGGCGTGGTACCCCCCAGTGATGATCGACGGTCGGCCGTACATCGACGGCGGGGCCGCCTCGAACACATCGCTGGACGTGGTGGCCGGCCTCGAAGTCGATGAGGCTTATGTGTTCGCGCCGATGGCGTCGGTCGACATCGACCGCCCTCGCTCACCCGTATCGCGGATCGAGCGGGCCGTCCGGCGGGCGATCACCCGCTCCATCCTCAGCGATGTCGCCGCGCTTCAGTCGGCCGGCATGAGCGTCGTCCTCGTGACCCCCGGTCCCGAGGACCTGGCCGTGATTGGCGCAAACCTGATGAATCCTCGGCGACGAACAGAGGTGCTGGAGACAGCGGCACGGACCGCGGTCGTTCAGCTGCGCCCGCAGCTGGCGACGCTGCACCCGCCGACCCGCCGAGCATCAGGACAATCGCCCGCGTGAGGGTCTACATACCGGCGACCACCTCGCTGCTGCGCGTGCTGATCGAGACGTCCGAGTTCGGAACGCCGTCGGTGACCGCGTTCGCCGTGACGGCGGGGCTGCGCGAGTGGTACGTGGACGACGACCTCGAGGAGCTCGAGTACGCGGCCACCCTCGAGGCGGCGCGAGCCTCATTGCGCCTGCTCGCGGTGGATCCGGACTCGGCGCCCCGCCGGGTGGTCGTCTCGGCTGAGCTGCCGCAAGCAGCGGTAACGGTGCGCGACGATCTCGACCGTGGCGTCGTATGGCTCGCCGCGCCGGTGACCGTGCAGCAGGTCGCCTCGGTGCATGTCGACGATTCCGAGGCCGAGCCGGCCGTGCGCGTGGCCGCAGCCGTTGTCGATGCGGCGGATCTCGGCGACGCAGACGCGGAGAACGCCGTCGACGACACAGAGGGCTTCGAGCTGGCCTGGTATGCGACCCAGGAACTGGGCCCTCTGCTCGAACTGATGGCTCAGCGCGCGCCCTGAATCGGCAACTCGGCTTACCCTGAACCGCTGACCGGGCTCGCCTTTAACTGCTCTCGAACGGCCGAGGTGCGCCCAACGCCTAACGCGACTCGCCCGGCTGAGCAAATAGCCACGCCAGCCGCGGGCCCCGGCCGCACGCTAACGTGCCCCGCCGGGTCCCAGCCGCGCGCAAACGTGCCCCGCCGGATTCCAGCCGCGCGCAAACGTGCCCCGCCGGGTCCCAGCCGCACGCTAACGTGCCCGCCGGGCCCCAGCCGCACGCAACGTGCCGCGCCGGGTTTCAGCCGCGCGCAAACATGCCCCGCCGGGCATCCGGCGCACGCAAACGTGCCCGCCGGGCATCCGGCGCACCCGCAGCCCTTCTCTACCATCGAAGGACCGGCATCGTCGCCGAGTGAGTCGTGGAGGTCATCGTGGACGCGATCACCCGTCCCCCCATTCCGTCCAACGAGCCGGTGCGTGGTTACGCACCCGGCAGCACCGAACGGACGTCACTCGCAGCCAAGCTGGCCGAACTGTCGAGCGGTGAAGCCGAGCTGACGATGACGATTGCTGGCGTGCAGCGGATGGCCCGTGGTGAGCGCATCGACGTCGTGCAGCCGCACCGCCGGCATTCCGTGCTCGGCACGACCGCTCAGGCGACGACTGCTGACGTCGAGGCCGCTGTCGGCGCGGCTTTGGCCACGGCGCCGGCTTGGCGTGAGTTGTCGTTCGACGACCGTGCCGCGGTCTTCCTGCGTGCAGCCGATCTGCTGTCGACAACGTGGCGGGACACTCTGAACGCGGCCACGATGCTTGGCCAGTCGAAGACCGTCCAGCAGGCCGAGATCGACTCGGCCTGCGAGCTGATCGACTTCCTGCGCTACAACGTGCACTTCGCCCGGCAGATCATGGAGAACCAGCCGTCGAGTCCTGCGCAGACCTGGAACCGCTTGGAGTACCGGCCGCTCGAAGGCTTCGTGCTCGCGATCACCCCGTTCAACTTCACAGCGATCGCGGGTAACTTGCCGACCGCCCCCGCCCTGCTGGGCAACGTGGTGGTGTGGAAGCCGTCGCCGACACAGCAA
>JBKPQM010000149.1:0-9448 GCA_046734095.1 Actinomycetota bacterium
ACCACAGCCCGCCAACCCCAAGATCAGGAATGCGAACCAAGATCGTTGTCACGGCCGACCTGAATAGGCAGGGCTAGAGAGGCTTCCTGTCCCGCTGTCAAAGAGCGAACAAGAAATTGCGACATCGGTCGCGACGGCAGCCGGCTCGGGATCACACGAGCGGAACTCAACCGAGGAGACGCGTCATGGAGACACCAAAGGGCGAACCGACGAGGAGAAGAGGGACGAGTAACCGGCCGGTGCACTGCTCGGCCCTCGCCAGACAAGACAGAACGCCCGCCACCTTCAGGTAAGTGGCGAGCGCTCTGTCTTGTCTGGCGAGCTAGCTCGCGAGGTAGGCGGCGAGCGCGCCGCCGGCGCCGTGGCTGGCGATGAGCAGCGCGGCAACGCGCGCGCGACGGTGCAGTCGGGCGCGGCGCGTCTCGACGCGGTAGGCGACGTCGACGTCGCGGGTGCGGGCGCCGATCGGGCGAGCGTTCATCGGGTGATCGCTTCGTTCGGTGTTCACCGCTCGCCCCCCTCGTCGTTGCGTTCGTCGCGCTCGCCGAATAGCCAGCGCTCTTGAGCGCTACGCGGTGCCGGGCGCACGTCGCCGACGAGCGGGCCGTACGCCGCGCCTCGACGATGCCGGGCAGTGGTGGCCGGCTCGACGTGGCGCCGCGGGCAGCACACCCCGGCCACGCTCAACGCGACGACCAGGGCGACGAGGGCGACGAGGGCGACGGCGAACGCGGCGGCCGTCACGACGTCACCTCGTCGGCGAACGCCGGGCAAAACCGGTCGACCGCGGCGCGCATCATGGCCTGCGCGTCGCCGGCCGGTATGCCGTTATCGGTCGCGTCCTGCGTGATGACGCTCGGCGGCAACTTCGCCGCGAACGCGTCGCAGACGGCGTGGCCGGCTTCGAGTAGTTGCGTGTCGCGCCACGTCTTCAGTCCCGCGGCGAGGCCGCGGGCTTCGGCGAGGCCGCGGGCTTCGGCGAGGTACGCTTGTTCGACTGCGGCCGACACGGTGCACGGCGTGTCTTCGGCGCAGTGACGCGGCGACGTCGCGTGCCGCACGCGACGACGGCGACGGCGACGAGCGCGAGCGCGGTTGGCAGGGCTTTAAAACTTCGACATGGGCCGAGCTCCCCTCGGTCAAGGCCCGGCCGCTGTCGTTGAGTGACGCGACCGGGCCGCCATTAGTTCCGGGACACGTGGAGGACACGAGGCCCCATGGCGAACCGATGGAGGCTAGGAAATACGGGGGTTACGTGCGAGTAGGGGTGGCTCCCCCGACTGGACTCGAACCAGTAACCTGCCGGTTAACAGCCGGACGCTCTGCCAATTGAGCTACGGGGGATCGTGCGTGGCCGCCGCCGGGACGTCCCCGTGCAGCGCGGCCGAGCCAGGATAACTCATGGTGCGGGGGTCGCCTGCGGGCGAGGGGCGGGCCGGCCGAGCGTGAATACGTTGAGTGGAGGCGTCAGACTAAGGTTTGAGTTTCCCGCAGGTGAACAAGGAGGCAGTCATGAGGCTCTCGCTGCTGGTTGGCGCGGCGGTTGGCTACGTCCTCGGTGCGCGTGCGGGACGGGAGCGCTACGAAGCGATCGTGCGAGTGGCCCGCAATCTTGCCGGCAGCCAGACAGTTCAGGCCACGGCCGGCGTGCTCCAGGCCCAAGTCGAGGAGCTTCGGAACCGGGCCAAGGACGTCATGAGCAACAAGCTGCACGCGAGCGAGCACACCACCGAAAGCGCCGGCGGCCCGGACGGCTACCGGGACTGATCGGCCGCCCAGCTGGCCGCCAATTGATCCCGACGGGCGCGCACCGATGCGCGGGTTTGCGGCGAGTCGGGGGTACCCGGTTCTAGACGGGCCCACCAGCTCAGTCCGTCTCGGCCGGGCACCCGGCGAGCAACGAAGCGGGCCGCTCCCCCGCTGACCGGCAACACCTCCGACCGCACGACGCTCGCTTCGACCCGTCGACGTATCGTTGCTGGCAGGTCACGCGGATCGGGCAGCCGCAGGTGCCGCGGCGGCTTGTCGCGCAAGACCAGTTCGTCGAGGAGTTCAGCCTCGACGACGCTCAGCACACCGTCGCGCCATACCGCTTTGTCGACGAGCTCCCAGCCGATACGGCGATAGTCCGGCACCCACAGCCCTCGATTGGTGGCCGCCACCACGCCGGCATCGGCGGGGGCCCAGGAGACGATCCGCTCGTCGCGGTCGAGCAACGCGACGAGTTCGGCGGGCGGACGTTGCCTCCGTCCGAAGATCATTCGCCCCCGCTCGCACGTTCGCGCAGCTTGATCCGGTGCATCTCGAGCGCGAACAGCTCGCCCGACAGGCGGGCGTGCTCGTCGGGCTCCTCTTCCGGGTTGATCCGCTGCACCCGTGACTTGATCGCGGCCACCTGGCGCGAGACAACGATCTCCTGCAATCGAGCGAGCACCAGCTCGGCATAGCGCTCCGGCGGCAGGTTGGTGTGCAGCGGTTCGACGGCCAGCTCGTGGACGAGACTTCGGGCCGACAGGTCGGGAAGCTGATCCTCGACGGAGCCGGCCCAGGCCGGGCCACTCACCGCGCTGGCGGTACCCCCGGCCGCAGCAATACCCTGGCGCAACGTGACATGATCGGGCAGCCGGAACGCGGCATCGGGCAGCGCGTCGAAGGCCGGACCGGCCAGCGCGGGCACCTGCATGGCGATCTTGAGCGCTTCACGCTCGACCGACGCGACCGCCTCGTTGACGGGTGGCTCGGCGCGCCGCAACACCGGCTCAGGTCGCCCGCCGGAGCGGACCACGCCGCGTACCCGGGCCAGCACCTGGTCCGGGTCGGCGACGCCGACGATGCGGGCCAAGAGCTGCGAGTACTGCTCGAGCAGTCCCCGGTCCTTGATCTGGGCGACGAGCGGCACGCCGCGGTCCAGGGCGGCTGAGCGACCCTCGGCGGTGTCGAGATCGAATCGGTTCACGGTCGACCGCAGCACGAACTCGACCAGCGGCACGCGGCGGGCAACCAGGTCGCTGAGCGCTGTGTCGCCGGCCTTCTGCCGCAGTTCGCACGGATCAAGGCCATTCGGTTCGATGGCCACGAAGGTCTGCGCCATGAACTTCTGATCGTCGGCGAACGCGCGCTCAGCCGCCTTCATGCCGGCCGCGTCCCCGTCGAAGGTGAAGATCACCTCGCCGGTGAACGCGTCGGAATCCATGAGCAGCCGGCGCAACACGGCGATGTGCTCGGTGCCGAACGCCGTGCCGCAGGTTGCCACCGCGGTTGTCACACCTGCGAGATGACAGGCCATCACGTCCGTGTAGCCCTCGACCACGACGGCCCGATGCTGGCGGGCGATCTCCCGCCGGGCCAGGTCGACGCCGTAGAGCAACCGGCTCTTCTTGTAGATCGGCGTGTCTGGCGTGTTGAGGTACTTGGCCTCGATGGGGTCGTCGTCGAACAGCCGCCGGGCGCCGAATCCGACGACCTCGCCGCTCACATCGCGGATCGGCCACAGCAGCCGTCGGTGGAAACGGTCGATCAATGAGCCGCTGCTGGACGGGCGGGCCAGACCCGCCGTGGTGAGCTCGGCCGGGGTGAACTTGCGGCCGAGCAGGTGCTTGGTCAGCGCGTCCCATCTCGCGGGTGCGTAACCACAGCCGTAGCGCGTCGCGACGTCGTCGTCGAAGCCGCGTTCGACGAGGTACTCGCGAGCCGGGCGCGCCTCGGGCGTACGCAGTTGCTCGGCGTAGAACTCGGCCGCGATCTTGTGCGCTTCGACGAGCCGGGCACGCTGTCCGGGTTGGCGCGCCGGACCCGGGCCGCTCTCGACGTACCGCAACTGGATCCCGGCCCGGGCCGCCAGCAGCTCGGCCGCCTCGGTGAAGCCGACGTTCTCGATGCGCTCAAGGAACCGGATGACGTCGCCCCCGGCTCCGCAGCCGAAGCAGTGGAACAGCCCCTTGGCGGGTGACACGGACAGCGACGGCGACTTCTCCTCGTGGAAGGGGCACAACCCCTTGAGGTTTCCCCCGCCCGCGCTGCGCAGCTGGACGTGCTCGCCAATGACATCGGCAATGGGCGACTTGTCGCGGACGGCGGCGATGTCCTCGTCCCGAATGCGCCCCGCCACGCGAGAGAGTCTAGGGCCACTCACTTCAGCAGGAGGTGACCGAGCCGGCGCGATGCGACGTAGATGCCGACGCCACCGAGCGCGACCAGGTAGGCCAGCGAGCCGAGCATCGACCAGCTGAGGCTTCCGAGCGTCAGGCCGCGCACCAGGTTGACGCCCTGATACAGCGGGGTGAGGCGCACCAGCCATTGGACGGCGTCCGGGTACACCGACAGCGGGTAGAACGTCGCCGAGAACAGAAACATCGGCAAGATCGCGAGCTGGACGAACTCGAAGTCCTGCCAGCTGCGCATCCAGGTGGTGAGCGCCATCCCCGCGCTGGCGAACGCGAAGCCGATCAGCACCGTCACCGGAAAGGCCAGCAGCGCCCACC
This sequence comes from Actinomycetota bacterium, assembly GCA_046734095.1. Classification (GTDB taxonomy): domain Bacteria; phylum Actinomycetota; class Actinomycetes; order Mycobacteriales; family Jatrophihabitantaceae; genus DASXRA01. Next base: position 4,482 of record JBKPQM010000149.1, read on the forward strand.
ACGAAAGCACCAGGCCCATCCCGGACATGACGACGAGGAACACCAGCGAATAGGAAGCCCCCCGCAGCAACGCCCACCCGATCTCGCCGGCGGCGACGTCCCATGGCCGCATCGGAGTAGCCAGGACGGCGTCGTAGAGCCGAATGAACTTCATCTTGAAAAAGATGTTGTAGGTCGAGTCGAAGATGGCGCCGTTCATCGCTGACGTCGCGAGCATCGCCGGAGCCACGAACTGGGCGTACGTGACCACCGTGCCGTCGGCGAGCGTGAAGTCACCGACCAGCTTGCCGACGCCGATGCCGATCGAAAGGAGGTAGAACACCGGCTCGAAGAAGCCCGACACGAAGAAGACCCACGCCCGGCGGTAGGCGAGGAAGTTTCGCTCGACCAGCCGCCAGCCCGCCGTACGGACGAGCGGCACCGGCGCGACTCGCACGACGACGCCGGTCATCGGATCAACCTGCGGGTCAAGCCGCGCACGGCCAACCACGTCCCCACGCCGCCCCACACCAGCAGGTATGCAGCGTGCCCGAGGGTGGGCCACAGCGTGGCGACGCCGAGAGTGAGATCGCGCGACATGACGACGCCGTGCCACAACGGCGTGACGTACGCCAGCCACTGGATGCCGTTCGGGAGCTGGCTCACCGGGAAGAAAGCACCGGAGAACAGGAACATCGGGATGACGGCCAGCCGGAAGATCAACGCGAAGCCGGCCTCGTTGTCCAGCCGGGCGGTGAGCGCAAAAATGGGGGCGCCGAACGCGAGCCCGACCAGCAGCTCCACGACGACACACAGCGCGCCCAGCGGCGAATGGACGGCCCCGAACGCGGCGATGACTGCGAGGAAGACCGCACACGTGGTGAGGACCCGGAACGCGATGTATCCGATCTGGCCGACGACGATGTCGCGCACCCGCAACGGAGTGGCCGCCATCGCATGGAACACGTAGTTCCACTTGATCTTCCCCATGATCGGGTAGGTCGCCTCGCCGACCGCGGTTTGCATCGCGGTCGCCGCGAGCAACCCGGGTGCTATGTAGGCCAGATACGAGACGCCCCCGAGCGCGTCGTTGTTCGCGTTGTGGTCGACGAGGCTCCCGAGCCCGACGCCCATGGCCGCCAGGTAGAGCAGCGGCAGCAGGAAGCTGGAGATCACGCTGCCTTTCCAGGTGCGGCGGTAGGCGGTGGCCCAGTAGTCGAACTGGCGCGCGAGGGGCCCAACCCGATGCGCGGAAGCAGGGCGCGCAGGATCGGCTGAAGCCGCGCTAGTCAACGAGGCTCCGACCGGTTAGTCGCAAGAAAACGTCCTCGAGCGTCGACCGGCGCACCAGCACGCTCGCCGGTGTGAGTCCCCGCTCGTGGGCCGCGACGGCGGCGGCTTCGCCGTCGCCGGTGTAGAGCAGTAACCGGTCGGGCAACGCCTCGATGCGCTCGGCCAGGTCGGCCACCTTTTCGGCCAGGGCTTCGTGATCGTCGTCAGGGGCGAAGCGCAGCTCGGTGACCTCGCGGGTGGAGAACTCGCGTATGAGTTCCGTCGGCGAGCCCTCGGCAGCGATCAGCCCGCCATCCATGACGACCAGGCGATTGCACAGCTGCTCGGCTTCGTCCATGTAGTGCGTGGTCAGAACGAGCGTGACGCCGCTTTGCCGAAGCCGGAACAGCTTGTCCCACAACAGGTGCCGGGCCTGCGGGTCCAAACCGGTGGTCGGCTCGTCGAGCAGTAGGAGGTCGGGGTCGTTCATGAGGGAACGGGCGATGGTGAGCCGTCGCTTCATGCCGCCGGACAGGTTCTCGACCCGGTCGGTCGACCGGTCGGTGAGCGCTACGAAGTCGAGCAGCTCAGCTGCCTTGGCCTGGCACTGCGCCCGGCTCAGGCCGAAGTAGCGGCCGTAGATGACTAAGTTCTCCAGCGTCGACAGCTCCGGGTCGAGCGTGTCGTCCTGCGGGCACACGCCGAGCCGTGCGCGGATCGCGGGGCCGTCGACAGCCGGATCGAGGCCGAAGATCCGCAGCTCACCGCCGCTGGGAGGCGACACGGCGGCCACCATGCGCATCGTCGAGGATTTGCCGGCGCCGTTCGGGCCGAGGAATCCGAAGGCCTCACCGCGCTGGACATCCAGGTCGATGCCGCGCACGGCCATGACAGCGCCGTACGCCTTGGTCAGGCCTCGGGCACGGATCAGCGACGTGTCGGGCACGTCTGCGACGTTAGCGTCCCGGTGCGACACGGATCACCGGATTTTCACCAACCGGGCATGCCACGCTTTGGCCGACGAGTCGGTCAGCTGGCCGATCTGGTCGATCACGACCCGAAGCCGGGCTGCGTCGTCCGGCGCTTCGCGCCAAGCCGCCGCCGACGGCGCGTCCAGGCTTGCGGGGGCGCCATCACGGACGGCCGCGACCAGCTCGGTCAGCAACGCGCGCTCAGCGGCCTGTCGCTCGACGGCGCCCGCCCGGCGCATCACGTAGCGCGCCGCGACGGCTTTGAGCAGCGCACACTCGGCGGCGGTGGAGTCGGGCACGACGAGATCGGCGTCGTAGCGAGAAAGGGGCTCAGCCGCGGGCCCGTCGAGAGTGGCCCCCACCGCCGCACCCGCGAAGCGGCCGGTCAGCTCACTCGTCGCCCGCTTGGCGGCCGCCTGGGCGCCGTAGGAGCCGTCGTATTCAGCGAGATCGCGCAGGGCGGGCAGCGTGAGCACGGCGTCGAGGATGGGCCCGAGCGCGGACGGGACGAGCGGCGAATACAGCTCGGCTGCCAATTCGCACAGCGCCTCGCGTTCGGCATCGTCCACTGTGGACAGTTTGATGTGCCCGCTGTATACGCCGTCCTCGACATCGTGGACGGAGTAGGCGACGTCGTCGGCCCAGTCCATGACCTGGGCCTCGAGGCAGCGTCGCCCGGCCGGTGCGCCGTTGCGCAGCCACGCGAAGGCGTCGAGGTCCGACGCGTACACGCCGAACTTGCGGATGTCCGCCCGCCGGGGCCAGGGGTATTTGCACACCGCGTCGAGCGTGGCCCGAGTCAGGTTCAGTCCGGCCGGGGCGCCCGACGGGGCAACGACCTTCGCCTCCAGACGGGTCAGAATGCGAAGGGTCTGGGCATTCCCCTCGAATCCGCCGCATTCCGCGGCTACCAGATCAAGGGCGTCCTCACCGTTGTGGCCGAACGGCGGGTGTCCGAGGTCATGCGCCAGTCCTGCTGCATCGACCACGTCGGGATCGCAGCCGAGCGCGGCGCCGATTTCGCGTCCGATCTGGGCGACCTCAAGTGAGTGGGTGAGCCGGGTGCGCGGGAAGTCGTCCTCGCCGGGTCCGACGACCTGCGTCTTGTCGGCCAGCCGCCGAAACGCATATGAATGCAGCACCCGGGCCCGATCGCGGGCGAAGTCGCTGCGACTGGCTTGCGAGGCGGCCCGCTTGGGAGGCTCGGGGATCCGGCGCTCGCGCGCCGCGGCGTCGTAGGCCATGTCAGACCTGCTCGTCGACCCACTCGACGAAACGCAGCAGCGTGTCGATCCAGAGGCCCACGGTGTAGTGGATCTGATCGCGGGTGGCACCGTGCTCGAAGTCGTGCACCTGCTCGGCGCAGATTCCGACCATGCCGTCGTCCGGCAAGACCGTGTACGCCTTGGGAAACAGCCTGGTGCGGTTCCAGTCGTCGAGCGCAAGTGCCAGCGTCGAGCGCATCTCGACCGGGAACCGCCGACTCAGGTACATCCGGGCCTGGAGCACTTCGTTGTTCTCGCCGTAGTGGAAGAAGAACAAGTGGCACTTCTCCCATCGGACGACCAGGTCGCCGTCCGCGTCGATCGAGTACTTCAGGCCGTACTCGTCGAGCACCTGTTGCAGCAGTGGCGTCGTCGGAATGACCATCGCTCCGCCGGTGCGCCCGATCGGCCGGGACATCGCGTCTGCGAACGAGCGAAGCCGGCGACGCAACACGTCCTCGAGCCTACCGAGATGCGCCCCAGCGCGGTCCCGGCCGACTTTGCCCTTCGGGGGCGTGCGCGGCGCGACCGTCAGCGTGCCGCCGGAGGGCAAAGTCGCTATTGCGGGGGGCTGCGATCCAGGTACGCCCGGCCCCGGGGCGAGATCCGATAGCCGACCTCCAGGCTCTCGGTGAGGCCGAGCTCCTTGAGCTTGCGGACGTCAGTCTTGAACGGCTGGGTCGGCAACCCGCGGATCGCCGCCAGGTCCGGGGCGCGCCGAGCCGGGTTAGCGGCGATCAGCTCCAGTACGTCGCGCGTCCACGCTCCGTGCCGGCTCGCGCGGTCGAGCCGGTCGAGGCGGGTCCGGATGCTCGCGAGGTCGGCGTCGCTCAGCTCGCCGTCCGACCGCAGCTCAATGCGCGGATCGGCTCCTGCGTAACGCAGCTGGATCCGGTAGACCTGTCCGTCGCGGCCGCGCAGGAACTTCATCAGCTCGGCGCGGCTGGCTGATCCGGCAGCCCGCGCCTCGGCGGCCGTGATGTCACTTAGGCGCACCACGTCGACGGTGTCGATCCCGAGCAGGCCCACCGGGGTGCGGTGCAGCGTGCCGGCCTTGGCGTGCGGGCGATCCCAGCGTCGGAACGCCAGGGTGACGCGACCCTCGACGATGCCGTCGAGCACCGGCCGCGGTATCAGCATTCGGCCCGCTAGGCAGTCGCGAGCGGCCGCAACGTGGCCCGGCCGGCCTCCAGGCGAGCGATCGGCACCCGGAAGGGCGAGCACGAGACGTAGTCGAGCCCGACGGTCTCGAAGAAGTGCACGGAATCGGGGTCGCCGCCGTGCTCGCCGCACACGCCCAGCTTGAGACCGGGGCGGCGCGAGCGGCCCCGTTCGGCCGCGATACGGACCAACTCGCCCACGCCGGGGCGGTCGATCGTCTCGAACGGGCTGACGCCGAAGATCCCCTTCTCGAGATACGCCGAGAAGAACGCACCCTCTACGTCATCGCGGGAAAAGCCCCACGTCATCTGGGTGAGGT
>JBKPQM010000150.1:0-4422 GCA_046734095.1 Actinomycetota bacterium
CCGCTGAGACGAGCGTGATCCAGTGCGGGTGCAGGTGTGCGACGACCCGCTCGTCCTCGGCGAGGATCTTCTCCGGGTAAGCCACGGTGCGCCTCCTGCGTACTTGCAGAAACCCTAACGCGTCACCGGCCGGACGTGCTCGACATCGCCGGACGCGACGACGTGTTCTACTCCGTCAGCCGTGACCCGTAACCGCCCCTCGGCGTCGATGCCGGTAGCCACGCCGCGAAACGAGCTCCCATCGGGAGCCGACACCGACACGTACTGGTCCAAAGTGGCGCAGCGATCGTGGTAGTCGGTGGCAAGCCCGCACGCCCAAGCGTCGCCGCCGCTGTCGCGCCAGCGCACATACTGGCGGCCCAGCTCGATCAGCAGCGTGGCGAGCAACGCGCTCCGGTCGACCGCGCCGCCTTCGAGGGCAAGTGATGTGGCCGTGGGTACCGGCAACTCTTCCGCCGTCGTCGTCACGTTCAATCCGATGCCGATAACGGCGGCCTCGCCGGACGTCTGGACGAGGATGCCGCCCGCCTTGCGCTGTTCGCGACCGACGAGCACATCGTTCGGCCATTTGAGCCACGCGTCGATATCGGTGGCCGCGACGGTGTCGCGCACCGCCACGCCGGCGAGCAACGGCAACCAGCCCCACGTGGACATCGGCGTACCGGGCCGCACCAGCGCCGACAAGGTCAGCCCCGATCGGGCCGGCGACGTCCACGTGCGGTCAAGGCGGCCGCGTCCGGCGCTCTGAAACTCGGCGACCAGCACGGTACCGTCCGGAGTCTGGTCGGCATCGGCGAGCAGGTCAGCGTTGGTCGACGCGGTTTCCTCGACGACCGTCAACCTGGTCCAGGGCGGCTCGAGGCCGGCTTGCAACGCGGTTGCGTCCAGCGGGGCACCAGTCACGTCGCCCAGATTAGGGCGTTGGTGACTCGCCCGCTCGGCGCGAAGGGCACGCGAAATGGGTCACGCTCGCGCGTAGCGAGCCCCCCGCGCGCACTATCGTCGTCAGCCATGGCAGCTCCGCCACTCCCGCAGGCCCCGGATCCGCACACGACCGCCGGCAAGCTGGCCGACCTGGAACGGCGCTACGACGACGCCGTCCACGCGGGGTCAGCTCGTGCCGTCGACAAGCAGCACGCCCGGGGCAAGAAGACGGCCCGTGAGCGCATCGACACCCTGCTCGACGAGGGGTCATTCGTCGAGCTGGACGAGTTCGCGCGTCACCGCTCGACGACGTTCGGCATGGACCGCAATCGTCCCTTCGGCGATGGCGTCGTCACCGGTTACGGCACCGTCGACGGCCGTCCGGTGTGCGTGTTCAGCCAGGACGTGACGGTTTTCGGCGGCAGCCTCGGCGAGGTGTACGGCGAGAAGATCGTCAAGGTGCTCGACTTCGCGCTGCGCAACGGCTGCCCGGTGGTCGGCATCAACGAGGGTGGCGGTGCGCGCATCCAGGAAGGCGTCGTCAGCCTCGGGTTGTACGGCGAGATCTTCTATCGCAACGTGCAGGCATCCGGCGTCATCCCACAGATCTCGCTGATCATGGGAGCGGCGGCGGGCGGGCACGTCTACTCTCCGGCGCTCACCGACTTTGTCGTCATGGTCGACCAGACGTCGCAGATGTTCATCACGGGTCCGGACGTCGTGAAGACCGTGACCGGTGAAGACGTCTCCTTGGAAGAGCTGGGTGGGGCCCGGACGCACAACACGACCAGCGGCAACGCGCACTACTTGGCATCCGACGAGGATGACGCGATCAATTACGTCAAGGCGCTGCTGTCCTATCTGCCGAGCAACAACCTCGACCCGCTCCCGGCATATGACGATCCCGTCGACCTCGACGTGGACGACTCGTTCCTCGACGAGATCATCCCGGACTCGGACAACCAGCCCTACGACATGCACCAGATCATCGAACACCTGCTCGACGACGGCGAATTCCTCGAGGTGCAGGCCCTGTTCGCACCGAACGTCGTCGTGGGATTCGGACGCATGGAGGGCCACCCCGTGGGCATCGTGGGCAACCAGCCGATGCATTTCGCCGGGTGCCTCGACATCGACGCATCCGAGAAGGCGGCGCGCTTCGTGCGCACCTGCGACGCGTTCAACATCCCGATCATCACCTTCGTGGACGTGCCCGGATTCCTGCCCGGGGTGGGGCAGGAGCACAGCGGCATCATCCGCCGCGGCGCCAAGCTGATCTACGCATACGCCGAGGCGACGGTCCCTAAGATCACGATTGTGACGCGCAAGGCCTTCGGCGGCGCGTATGACGTCATGGGCTCGAAGCATCTCGGCGCCGACGTCAACGTCGCCTGGCCCACGGCCCAGATCGCCGTGATGGGCGCCCAGGGGGCGGCCAACATCCTGTATCGGCGAGAGCTGGCCGCCGCCGCCGATCCGGACGAGCTACGGGCGAAGCTCGTCACCGACTACGAGGACACCCTGGTCAATCCGTACACCGCCGCCGAGCGCGGCTATGTCGACTCGGTGATCCCGCCGTCGCGCACTCGCTCGTTCGTGATCCGATCGCTACGGATCTTGCGTAACAAGCGGCAGGCGATGCCGCCCAAGAAGCACGGCAACATCCCGCTGTGAGCCCGACATTGAGTGGTCACCTGCGCGTCGTCCGCGGCGAACCGACGCCCGAGGAGCTCGCCGCGCTGACCGCCGTCGTCACCGCCGGCGCCCCGTCCGAATCGGCGCCGACCGAGCCGCCGACCCGTGGACGATGGAACGACCCGACCCATGCCCACCGCCGCTATCGTCCGGCCGGCCCCGGCAGTTGGCGCGCCGCCGTCCGCTGACGGCCACCAGCGTGGCCGCCAGGCACCGAGGCGCGCTGGCGGCCACAACCGACTTTCGCGGCAGCGGGCTCGAACTACGCGGCAGCGGACTCGCGGATCGCTTCCGCCTCGGCCACCGGGCTCGCGGCGACCGCGCGCTTCGGACGCAGGCGCACCGCCGTGATCAGCAGGCCGACTACCGACACGCCGACCACGACGGTGAGTGCCGTCGTCATGTGCGGCAGCAGTTGGTGGCTGTGCGACGTCGTGCTGCCGCCACTGCCCAGAATCGCGGTGATGATCGCCAGCACGATCGCGCCGCCGACCTGGATGCTGGTGTTGACCAATCCGGACGCCACCCCCTGCTCGTGATCGGCCACGCCGGCTGTCGCCTGGGCGTTCACTGCCGGGAAGCACAGCGCGAACCCGATGCCGAGCAGCAGCATCGTGGGCAGCAGGAAGTTCACGTACGACATCGACGGGTCGACGCGCAGGAACAACCCGTACGCCGCGACGAACGCAAGCAGACCGAGCATGATCAGCACTGGAGTGCGCACCCGCTCGAGGAGGATGCCGATCCGCGGGGCGCTGGCCACCACGATGAGGCCGCCCGGCAGGAACCCAAGGGCCATCTCGATCGGCGACCAGCCGAGCGAGTCCTGCACGTACAGCGTCACGAGGAACTGGAACGCGACGTACCCGCCGAACATCACGCCGGCCGAGGCGTTGGCGTGCAGCAGCGACGCGGAGCGCAGGATGCCCAGGCGCACCAGCGGCTGCGGATGCCGCCGCTCGATCAGCACGAACGCCGCCATGAGGACGACGCTCAGCGCGAGCAACCCGATCGTGCTCGCACTTCCCCAGCCGCGCTGGGGCGCCTCGACGACCGCGTAGACCAGGAGGAGCAGCGAGGCCGTACTGGTCACCGCCCCCGCCACGTCGAGGTGGGCCCACCGAACCGGCTCGCGGGTGACGCGCGGGATCACTCGGAATCCGACGAGCACCAGGGCGATCGCCACCGGGCCAGGCAGCAGGAACGTCGCCCGCCAGCCGATCTCGGTCAGCAGCCCGCCGAACACGAGCCCGAGCGAGAAGCCGCTGGCCCCGCACATCGTGTAAATCGAGAACGCCCGGTTACGCGCCGGGCCCTCGGCGAACGTCGTCGTGATGATCGACAGTCCGGCCGGGACGGTGAAGCCGGCCGACACCCCCTTCACGAAGCGCAGCGCAATCAAGGCGAAGTCGTTGCTCAGCACCGAGCTGACCACCGAGGCGGCGCCGAAGACAGCCACCGCGATGAGGAATACCTGACGCCGGCCGAGCAGGTCGGACGCTCGGCCACCTAGCAGCAGGAAGCCGCCGTAGCCGAGTACGTATCCGCTCACGATCCACTGCAGCGAGCTGGCGGACATGTGCAAGTCAGAGCCGATGGACGGCAGCGCCACGCCGACCATTGAAATGTCCAGGCCGTCGAGGAACAGCGCGCCGGCGAGGACAACAAGAAGGAGCCACGTTGCGGGGCTCCAGTTGAGGTCGCGCACCACGGACGGCACGCGAGCACGGGCGGACGATGGAGAGACAGGTGCGGACGGGTTCGTGTCCACGTCGAGCGATGTCATGTGGGACAGTCTATGCA
>JBKPQM010000151.1:0-7148 GCA_046734095.1 Actinomycetota bacterium
CATTACGATTGATGCCGAAGAAGGGCAGCCGCGCGATCGAGCGGTCTAATAGCACCATAGTGGTGAAAAGCAACGCCACGCCGACGAGCAAAACTAATCCGCCGTATAGCAACGCCATGCGGATGCGTAGCGTCTGGCGGAAGAATCTCACTGCAGCGATCCGGCCCCCTCCGCGGCCGGCGTCAGGGCTTCGGGGTCGATGCGGTACCCCGAGCCGACGACGGTGTCGATGATCGGCGGCTCGCCGAGCTTGCGGCGCAGGGTCATCATCGTCACCCGTACCGTCGTGGTGAACGGGTCCGCGTTCTCGTCCCAAACCCGGTCGAGGAGTTCCTCACTGCTCACCACGGCGCCGTGCGCCATCATGAGCGTTTCGAGGACGCCGAACTCCTTGCGCGTCAAGTCGATCATCTCCCCGGCGCGGGACACGGTGCGCCGGGCCGAGTCCAGCTCGATGTCGCCGGCGGTGAGCACCGGCGGGGCGGCCGGGGTGGTGCGCCGGCCGAGCGCGCGCACGCGGGCGACCAGCTCGGCGAACGCGAACGGCTTGGCCAGATAGTCGTCGGCTCCCAGCGCCAGCCCGGATACCTTGTCCTCGACGGTGCCGCTCGCGGTCAGCATCATGACCCGGGTGAGCACTCCTTCGTCGGCGAGCCGACGGCAGATGTCGTCGCCCGAGATGCCAGGCAGATCACGATCGAGGACGATCACGTCGTAGCGGGTCATAGCCGCCTTGCGGTACCCGTCGTCGCCGTCGAAAGCGACGTCGACTGCCATTCCCTCACGGCGCAGGCCCCGGGCCACCGCCTCCGCCAACTGCATTTCGTCCTCGACGACGAGAACACGCATCCGTTTTGCCCTCCAGCTAGTAGCGGGAATCAGTCACCGGCGACTTCGTCCGCGCGGCGCTGTGACACGTCGTCGCTTGCGGCGTCGCCGTTCCGGGCAACGAGTGCCGCCCATTCGACGATTCGCCGTCCGACATCTTGGACGGTCAGGCCGACGGCCGTTCGGACGTCGGCAACTTTGCCATGATCGGGGAACACGACCGGCACACCGATTTCGCGGGTCGGGGTGTCCACGCCGGCTGCACGCAACGCCTGGGCGGTCCGCGAACCCACGCCGCCGGCGACCACCCCATCCTCGACGGTGACGACCAGCCCGGCCTGCCGGGCCAGCTCGACGATCACCGGCGACACCGGCTGCACCCATCGCGCGTCCACCACGCGCACGGTGTATCCGGCCTGGCGCACCGACTCGGCGGCGTCGAGCACGTCGCTCGCCACGGCGCCGACCGCGATCACCAGCACGTCGACGACGCCGTCGCCCGGCTCAGCCAGGACGTCGACACCGTCGACCCGGCGCACGGCGGGCACATCGTCGCCGAGCGGTGTCTTCGGGAACCTGAGCACGGTGGGCCCGTCGGCCCAGTCGACCGCCTCGGTGAGCTCGGCCCGCAACGTCGGCTCGTCACGCGGCGCCGCGATCCGCAGCCCGGGCACGACGCCGAGGATTGAGAGATCCCACATGCCGTTGTGGCTCGGGCCGTCGTCGCCGGTGAGCCCGGCGCGGTCGAGCACGAACGTGACCGCCAGCCGATGCAGCGCCACGTCCATCAGCACCTGGTCGAACGCGCGATTGAGGAACGTCGCGTAGATGGCGACGACGGGGTGCATGCCCCCGGTAGCCAGACCAGCCGCGGACGTCACCGCGTGCTGCTCGGCAATGCCGACGTCGTAGAACCGCTCGGGATATTTTCGGGAGAACGCGCCTAGCCCCGTGGGCTCGCACATGGCGGCGGTGATCCCGACGATTTCGTCGCGCTCGGCGCCGAGGCGCACCATCTCTTCCGAGAAGACTGCCGTCCAGCGCCGCCCTGCGGCGGCGTTCGCCTTCCCGGTGATCGGGTCGAAGCCCCGCGTTTGATGCATCTGGTCGACCTGGTCGTTCTCGGCGGGCGCGTAGCCGTACCCCTTGCGTGTGACCGCGTGCACGATGATCGGGCCGTCGAAGCGGCGAGCCAGCGACAGTGCATGTTCGAGCGAAGGCAAGTCGTGGCCGTCGACCGGCCCGACGTACTTCAGACCGAGGTCCTCGAACATTCCCTGCGGGGCGAGCAGGTCCTTGATGCCCCGCTTCATGCCGTGCAGGGCGTCGTAGATCGGCGCACCCACGACGGGGACCTGGGGCAGCCGATGCTTGATGGTCCCGAGCATCTTCTCGTAGCCCGGCCGCAGGCGGAGCCCCGACAGGTGCCGCGCCAGCCCGCCGATCGTCGGGTCGTAGGACCGGCCGTTGTCGTTGATCACGATGATGACCGGACGGTCGGAGGCCGCGATGTTGTTCAGCGCCTCCCAGCACATGCCGCCGGTCAGCGCACCATCGCCGACGATGGCAACGACCGGGCGGCGTTCGCCGCGAACCGCGAACGCCTTGGCCAGCCCGTCGGCGTAGGAGAGAGCGGTGGACGCGTGCGAGTTCTCGATCCAGTCGTGCGGGCTCTCGGCTCGGCTCGGGTAGCCGGACAGCCCGCCGGGTTGGCGCAGCGTCGACATCCGCGCGGCCCGGCCGGTGATGATCTTGTGGACGTAAGCCTGGTGCCCGACGTCGAACAAGATCGGCTCGGCCGGCGAATCGAACACCCGGTGCACGGCCAGGGTGAGCTCGACTGCTCCCAGATTCGGCCCGAAGTGCCCGCTGCTGGCCCGCGACATGGTCTGCACCAGCAGGTCACGGATCTCGGCGCTCAGCAGTACCAGTTCGTCGTGGGACAGAGCACGCAGATCGGCGGGCGACTCGATGCGAGGCAGCACACGACTCATAGCCGCAAAGCCTAACCGCGCCCGAGCACGGCGAGGCATTCGACATGGTGGGTCATCGGAAACGCATCGAAGGCCCGCAACTCGGTCAGCCGCCAGCCCGCGTCGACCGCGACCCGCACATCGCGGGCGAGTGCGGCCGGGTCGCAGGCGATGTAGCCGACCGCCCGCGGCTCCTTCGCGAGGATCGCCGCCATGACGTCACGCCCGGCGCCTGAGCGGGGCGGGTCTAGCACGACGACGTCGGCATCGTCGATGACCGAGGGCGCTACCCGGGCGCGGATCACTCGTGCCTGCGGCAGCTCGGCCAGGTTCGCCTCAGCGTCGGTCGCCGCTTCCCGCGATACCTCGACGCCGATCACCTGCCCCTGCTTTCCTACCGCCTCGGCGAGAAGTGCCGCGAACAGCCCCGCCCCGGCGTAAAGGTCGAGCACGCGCTCTCCCGGGCGCAGCTGCAGCATCTCGAGCAGCGCGGCGGCGAACGCCTCGGCGGCGTGACGATGCACCTGCCAGAATCCGCCCGCGGCCACCACGAACGATCGCCCGCGGACGACGTGCCGCACGCGGGCCGGTCCGGACAGGACTTCCACCCGATCGGGTGGCCTTCGCCCTCGGGTCGGTCGCCCGGGGCCGGGCCACCGGCCAACGAGCGTTCGCGCGCCTTCGTCGCCGCGCACGACCTCGATGCCGATCAGCCCCGGACGCGGCGCCGGCGCCGCGCTGACTCCGGGCTGGCCCAGCGGGCAGACGTCGATCGGCTCGATCTCGTGTGAGCGGTGACGGTGCAGCCCGACGCTGCCGTCCCGCCCGAGGGCGTATCCGATCCGGGTCCGCCAGCCGAGCAGACCGCCGGGCAGCTCTTCGACCTTGACCGTCACGTCCAGGCCGGCCAGCCGGGCCAGCTGTTCGCGGATCACGGCGGCTTTCAGCGCCCGCTGCGCAGAACCCGATGCGTGCTGCCAGTCACAACCTCCGCAGCGCCCTGGTCCGGAGTGCGGGCACGGGGCATCGACCCGGTCGGGTGACGCCTCGAGCACCTCGACGGCGTCCGCGCGCCGGTAGGAACCAGCGCCCTCGGTGATCCGAGCGCGTACCAGCTCGCCCGGCAGTGCGTGTCGCACGAACACGACCCGGCCATCGCGATCCCGCGCGACACAGTGCCCACCGTGGGCGACCGGGCCAGCGCGCAGCTCGATCAGGTCAGACACGCTGCTCGGCCTTCGCCCGTTCCTCGACGGGGGCCACCGGCGGCTTGACCGGCGCCTCGACGCGCGGTTCGGCGTCCGGGCGCAGCTGCGAAGATGCCAGCTGCCACGGCACGCTCGTGACCATCACCCCGGGCTGGAAGCGCAGCCGGCTCTTCAGCCGCAGCGCCGACTGATTGTGGAGCAGGTGCTCCCACCAGTGGCCGACCACGTACTCCGGGACGAATACGTTGATGGTGTCGCCCGGTCGCTCACGTCTGAGCTGGCGGATGTATTCGACCACCGGGTTGGTGATCTCCCGGTACGGAGACTCGAGCACGGTGAGCTGCACCGGCAGGTTGTAGCGCTCCCAGTCGGCGAGGAGGGCTCTCGTCTCGGCATCGTCGACGTTGATCGTCAGCGCGGTGAGCGTGTCCGGGCGGGTGGCCTTCGCGTACGCCAGCGCGCGCAGCGTGGGCTTGTGCAGCTTGGACACCAGCACTACGACGTGGTTGCGGGCCGGCAGCATCAACCCGCGGCCCTCGGGCTCTAGTTCCTGGCCGACGTGCGTGTAGTGCCGGTTGATCGCGCGCATGACCAAGTACAGCAGCGGCATGGCGATGATCACGAGGTACGCGCCCTTGGTGAACTTCGTGACGACGACGATGACCAGCACCAGCCCGCACAAGCTGCCGCCGAACGCGTTGATCGCCCGCGACCGCATCATGCGTCCGCGCTCACTCGGGTCGCGCTCGGTGCGCAGCGCCCGGTTCCAATGCCGGACCATGCCGGTCTGGCCCAGGGTGAACGACGTGAACACGCCGACGATGTACAGATGGATCAGCCGCGTCACGTCCGCCTTGTACAGGAGGATCAGCGTCCCGGCGACGATTGCCAGCGCCGCGATCCCGTTGCTGTAGGCGAGTCGGTCGCCGCGGGTGTGCAGTTGGCGAGGCAGGTTCTTGTCCTGGGCGAGGATCGCGCCAAGCACGGGGAAGCCGTTGAACGCCGTGTTGGCCGCCAGCACCAGGATGAGCGCCGTGGTCGCCTGGACGTAGAAGAAGCCGACCGACTGCGGTCCACCGAAAACCGCCGCCGCCACCTGGGCGATCACCGTGCGCTGCGGACGGTGATCACAGCCGGCGAAGCCGATCAGGTCACATGGGTTGAGCGTGATATGTACCTTCGAGATCAGCGCCAGCGCGGTGATCCCGGCGAACATCGAGGTCGCGAGAGCGCCCATCATCAGCAGCGTCACCTGGGCGTTTCGCGACTTCGGCGGCTTGAAGGCGGGCACACCGTTCGCGATCGCCTCGACGCCGGTGAGCGCAGTGCAGCCGGACGAGAAGGCGCGCAGCGCCAGGAAACACAACGCGAGGAAGCCGATGGAACCGTAGCCGGGCTGTGCTTGCACGCCATAGTGGGCGCTCTCCGCCACCGGCGCGTCGCCGACGACGGTCCGGAAGAGGCCGGTCGCGATCATGATGAACACACCGGTGGCGAACAGGTAAGTGGGCGTGGCGAAGGCCAATCCGGCCTCGCGGATGCCCCGCATGTTGACCGCGGCCAGCACCGCGACGAAACCGAGTGCCATCGCTACCCGTTCCTCATGCAGTGACGGCACCGCGGAGATGATGTTGTCCACCCCCGCTGAGACCGACACCGCCACGGTCATCACATAGTCGACGAGCAATGCACTGGCGACGATTACGCCCGCCGGTCGGCCGATGTTCTTGCTGGCCACCTCGTAGTCCCCGCCACCCGTCGGGTAGGCCCGTACCAACTGCCGGTAGGACGCGACCACGGCGATCATCAAGACGATGACCGCCACGGCGACCCAGGGCGCGAGGAACAGGAACGCGGTGCCGCCGATGGTCAGCACGAGCAGGATCTCCTGCGTGGCATACGCCACGCTGGACAGCGCGTCGCTGGCGAAGATGGGCAGGGCGAGTCTCTTTGGCAGCAGCGCGTGGCCGGCGCGGTCGGAGCGCATCGGGATTCCGATGATGAGCCGCTTGGCGGCTCGGGTGACGACGCTCACCCGCAGCACGATACGGCTCCGGGCGGCCGCCACGTCGTCGTCGCACGGCTCCGTTGTGTACCGTCGCGACGCTGGCACAGCGCGACCAGCATCTGCGGAAGGAGATGCGCCCGTCGTGCACGTCGTGATCATGGGGTGCGGACGCGTGGGCTCCTCGCTCGCCCATCAGCTCGAGGCCCGCGGCCACAGCGTTGCCGTCATCGACATCAATCCGGCCGCGTTCCGGCGGCTGGGCGATCACTTCCGAGGCACCACCGTCACCGGGCTGGGCTTCGACCGGGAAACCCTGCTCGCTGCGAAGATCGAGAAGGCCGATGCGTTCGCAGCGGTCAGCAACGGCGACAACTCGAACATCATCTCGGCGCGGGTCGCCCGCGAGACGTTCGGCGTGCAGAAGGTGATCGCCCGGATCTACGACGCCAAGCGGGCGGAGGTGTACGAGCGGCTCGGCATCCCGACGATCGCGACGGTGCCATGGACGTCCAATCGGTTGCTCAAGGCGGTGCTCGGTGACTCCACCGATGAAGTGTGGCGTGACCCCTCCGGCGCGGTCGCTCTCGTACGGGTAACTCCGCATGAGGGATGGATCGGGCATCTTGTGCGCGACTTCGAGGCGGCAACCGGCACCCGTGTCGCCGTCGTCACTCGCTTCGGCAGCGGCGAGTTGCCGACCGCGTCCACAATGGTGCAAGACGGCGACACGCTGCACGTCCTGGTGCCCGACGAGCACGCAAAGACCTTGCGCGAGGTCGCCAGCCGGGCACCGGAAGGAGCGCTCTCATGAAGGTGGCCATCGCCGGAGCCGGCGCCGTGGGGCGCTCCATCGCCCGTGAGCTCGTCGACAACGGGCACGAGGTGCTGCTGATCGACAAGGACCCGACGAAGGTCGATCCGAACCGCGTCGACGGTGCACAGTGGCTGCTCGGCGACGCGTGCGAGGTCGAGAATCTTCAGAACGCCAAGCTCGAGGATTACGAGGTCGTGGTCGGCGCCACCGGCGACGACAAGGTGAACCTCGTCATCTCGCTCCTCTCCAAGACCGAATTCTCCGTGCGCCGCGTCGTGGCCCGCATCAACCATCCCTCCAACGAGTGGCTGTTCACG
>JBKPQM010000152.1:0-19588 GCA_046734095.1 Actinomycetota bacterium
GTTCGGGTGGGCGAACTCGCTGACGCAGAAGGTGCTGCAGCTGACGATCCCGGGCGTCCCGGACGTCTATCAGGGCACCGAGCTTTGGGAGGACTCGCTGGTCGATCCGGACAATCGACGGCCGGTCGACTGGTCGCTACGGCGTGATCTGCTGGCGGCACAGCGCACTGCACCGCCGGTCGACGCCACTGGCACAGCCAAGCTGTGGATCGTCTGCGCGACGTTGCGCCTGCGGCGTGAGCGTCCCGAGTTCTTCGGCGACTATGTAGCGATGCGTGCCCGGGGTCCGGCCGCCGACCACGCCGTTGCCTTCGACCGGGGCGGCGCCGTTACGGTCGCGACCCGGTTGCCCGCAGGGCTCGGACGTTCGGGTGGGTGGCGCGATACGAGCCTCCGCCTTCCGGCCAGCACCGACGTCTTCACCGGGCAAACCCACGTCGGCGAGGTGCGCGTCGCCGACCTACTGCGGACGCTACCGGTCGCGCTGCTGGTCCGCGCTTGACTCATCGGCGATCAATACGACAACGCGTGCCGTACGAGTTCGATGTTGTTCGAGGCGACACTGCCATCTGGCAGAGTCATCGTGTCCTCGAGACCGATACGGGTATCCAGGCCAAGCTGTACAGCTCGGCTGAACGTCGGCCAGCAGGTGGCATCGAGCCCGTGCAGGAGGATCCGAACTTCCAGGCCGGCCAACCGGGCCAGCACTGCCTCGGCCGACCGCAGGCCCACGTCCGGGTCGGGTTCGGACACCTCGACCAGCACACGCGCGACCCGCGATCTGACCGGCGATGCCAGGAAAGCCTCTACTGCCTCGGTTCCGGTGAAAAGGCCGGCGTGTACGGCTACTCCGTGCTCGAGGAGGGCCGCCGCCACGACCTCCGCGCCCGTCTCGTGCCAGTTGACCGAGGCGTGGTCAGGCCTGGTGTCCCACCGCTCGATCGCGGCGGCGCGCGCGGCCGGGTCCGCGGTTATCCACGCGCCGGTGGTGACGCCCACCGGAAGACTAGGAACCGCATCACGTACCGCTAGGACAAAGGCCGCCACCCGGTGCGGCGAAACGGTGTCCGCGCCCGAATCGTCCTTGGGATGAACGTGGAGGTCGGCGACTCCGAGCGCCGCAGCGGCGACGGCGTCGGCGGCGACTGCGGGCGGAGTGACCGGCACCGCTGGATGATCGTCGCGGGTGCGCACCCCGTTGGCGCACAGCTGTAACATCCGCCCAGTTTGCCAGGGCCGGCTCGGGGTCCCGCTGGAGGCCGTGTGCAGTGGATCTCCCGTTTGCTCGGCGCCCAGCAAGAGCGGCGCCGGACGCCCTAGTCTCGCGCGGGGAAGTCGTTTGCCGGATGCGGTAGCGGGGCAGGGTGGGACGGGTGACGTCATTCGACCTCTGGGCGCCGAACGCGCACGGGGTGCGGCTGCAGGTCGGCGAGACCCGAATCGACATGAAGTCCGAATCCGACGGCTGGTGGCACGTGGATGCCCAGGCGCCGTCCGGTACGGATTACGCCTTCCTACTCGACGACACGGACACCCCGCTGCCCGACCCACGATCGCGCTGGCAGCCGTTCGGCGTGCACGGGGCCAGCCGTGTCCACGACGATCGCGCCTTCGCCTGGACGGACGACGGATGGCGTGGCCGCGACCTGCTCGGCGCGGTGATCTACGAGCTGCACATCGGCACATTCACGACCGGGGCAACGTTCGATTCCGCGATCCCCCGGCTCGACCACCTCGTCGAGCTGGGGATCACGCACGTCGAGGTTCTGCCGGTCAACGCCTTCAACGGCGTGTGGAACTGGGGCTACGACGGCGTCGGGTGGTACGCGGTGCACCAGGCGTACGGCGGCCCGGACGGCCTGAAGCGCTTCGTCGACGCCTGCCACTCGCGCGGCCTCGCGGTCGTCCTCGATGTCGTCTACAACCACCTCGGGCCGAGCGGCAACTACCTCCCGCGGTTCGGCCCGTACCTGAAGTCCGGTCGGAGCACGTGGGGCGACCTGGTGAACCTCGAGGCGATGCCCGTGCGCCGGTTCATCATCGACAACGCGCTGATGTGGCTGCGCGAGTATCACGTCGACGGGCTGCGCCTGGACGCCGTGCACGCCCTCGTGGACACATCGACGCCCCACCTGCTTGCTGAGCTGTCATCGGCGGTGTCCGCTCTGTCGCGACGGCTCGGCCGGCCGCTGTCGCTGATCGCCGAGTCGGACCTCAACGACCCCGTGATGATCACTCCGCTGGCGGCCCACGGTCTCGGCATGGATGCCCAGTGGGACGACGACATCCACCACGCGCTGCATGCGATGCTGACGGGCGAGCGACAGGGCTACTACGTCGACTTCGGGTCGCTCGAGGTGTTCACCAAGGTGTGGACGTCGGCGTTTCTGCACGACGGGACGTACTCCACGTTCCGCGGGCGGGTGCACGGTCGACCCGTCGACCGGAGCCATACGCCGGGGTATCGATTCGTCGGCTGCCTGCAGAATCACGACCAGGTCGGCAACCGCGCGGCCGGCGACCGGCTCTCGAAGATCGCCTCGGCCGGCCTGCTGCGGGTTGGAGCTGTCCTGCTCTTCACGTCACCGTTCACGCCGATGGTGTGGATGGGCGAGGAGTGGGCAGCGTCCACGCCCTGGCCGTTCTTTACCTCCCACCCCGAGCCCGAGCTGGCTGCCGTGACCGGACCTGGTCGGATTGAGGAGTTTCGCCGGCACGGGTGGGACGTTTCGGGCATGGTCGATCCGCAGGACCCCCGCGCGTACCGCTCGGCGATTCTGAATTGGGACGAGGTGGACACCCACAGGCATCACGACGTGCTCGACTTGTACCGCCGGTTGATCGCGTTGCGGTCGGCCGAGCCCGGCCTGCGCGACTCACGGCTGGACCGGGTGCGCGTCGACTCCGACGAGCAGGCGCGCTGGCTGGTCGTGCACCGCGGCGGGTTCCGCGTCCTCGCCAACCTCGCCGCCCACGCTCAGACGCTGGATGTCGCCGGCGAGGTGGTACTGGCCACCGAGCCGGCCGAGGTCACCGCATCTGGAATCAGGCTCGGCGCGGAGACCGCGGTGATCGTGCGCGTGACCGCTTCGTGACGACCACAGTCGGGCCGGGCCAGCGTCGGACCTCCAGAGTGGGCAGCTCATCATCGACCTGCGGCTCGACGGCGTTGGCGTCGATGATCCGGGGCGGCAGCCGGTCCGGCGGCGGACCGAACATCCGACGGGCGGTCGAGATCGCGCCGCGCCCCAGGGCGGCGTTGCCGGCCGCTCCGATACCGGCCCCGATGCCCAGCGGCAGCGCGCGGCCGAGCGCCAGCGCGCCGTGCTTCGTGCCGAAACGGGTGAGGAGGTGGCGCGTGAGCGTGTGGTTGATCCGCTTGATCGACTCGTCAGGCGAACGTCGGGCCAGGATCTGCCCCCAGCGCGATCCCGCGTGGGCCGCGGCGATCTCGGCCGCCTCGGTGCCGGCCTCGCCGAGCAGGATCGCCTGGACGAATGCGCGCCGGATATCCGGGTCGTCGATGCGCAGGTCGTGCACCTCGGCCATCGCCAGCGCGAAGAGCGCCGTCGCCTCGACGAACGCCGAGACCTCCAGCGCGACCGTGGCCAGGGATGCCCCGGTGCCCGCTCCAGGTACCGCAGCGACGCCACCGGACGCCACGCCGATCGCGGTCACGGCGGCCAGGTAGCGGCGCTCCAGGCTACGGACGACCTCAGCCGGCTTCGCTTCCGGACGGCGCTCCCGCACCCGGTTCAGGTAGGCACTGATCACGGGACGTTGCACGCGCAGCGCCTTGTCGAGGGCGGCGTCGAGCATTCCCTCGACGTAGCCCGGGAGCGGTACCGGCCGGCTCGGCTTCCGGCCCTCAGCAGACATAACCGCGAGGGTACGTGCTGAGATGTGCGGCATGCGCGCGCTGCTTCCGCGGCCGGCCGCCGACGCCGACGTCCACGAGCACTATGCCCGGCATTGGCTCGAACGAGGTGGCCTGCGCACTAACTTCATCAGCAGCGTCGACGGCGCGGTCTCCATCGAGGGACTGTCCCGGGGCCTGCAGACGCCCGGCGACAATCGGGTGTTCGCTACCCTGCGCGACCTCGCTGACGTCGTCCTGGTCGGGGCCGGGACCGCCCGCCTGGAGGGCTACCGCGTCGTCAACCTCAATGCGCAGCGACGCGCCCTCCGCCGCTCGTTCGGCCTGGCCGAGGAGCTGCCTACTGCCGTGGTGAGCAACTCGCTGCAGCTGGACCCGACGAGCGAGCTGTTCGCCGAGGGCCCGCGCACGATCGTGCTCACCGTCGAGGCCGCCGACCCCGACATGCGGGCGCAGTTGCAGAAGCGGGCTGACGTCGTGGCCTGCGGCGGCGAGGTCGTCGACCTTGGAGCGGCCCGCTCGGCGCTGGCTGATCGGGGCCTAACCAGGATCGTGTGTGAAGGCGGCCCGACCCTCTTCGCGGACTTGGCGCAGGCCGGACTCGTCGACGAGCTGTGCCTCACCCTCGCCCCGCTGCTGGCCGGGCCCGGCGCAGGACGCATCACCTCCGGCGCCACCTGGCCACTGGACATGGCCGGTCGCCACTCGCTGATCCTGGAAGGTCTCCTCGAAGAGGACGGCGGGCTCTTCTGCCGCTACCTGTTGCGGCGCTGACCCGTGGACGAGGGCCGGCCAGGCCCGGCCGTCACCGCGTCGACCCGAGTCCGGGCACGATCTCCTGCAGCTGGAAGCTGACGGGCCGCTCCAGCTGCTCGTACGTGCATGACAGCGGGTCCCGGTCGGGTCGCCAGCGGACGAAGTGCGCCAGATGGCGGAACCGATTGCCCTCCATATGTTCGTATTTGACCTCGACGACGCGCTCGGGCCGCAGGGGCACGAAGGACAGATCCTTGGTGGCGTTCCATCGGCTCACGGCGCCGGGTAGCCGGCGTCCGCTCGCATGTGCTTCGGCGTTGGACCACTCCCGCCACGGGTGGTCTTCGCCGTCCTTCAGCAGAAGTGGTTGCAGCTCCTCGACCAGAGCAGCCCGGCGAGCCGCTGGAAACGCACCGATGACCCCGACGTGTTGCAGGTGTCCAGCGTCGTAGAGGCCAAGGAGCATCGAGCCGAGGAGCGGCTGGGCCTCGGTGGATGTCTTGTGCCAGCGGAACCCGGCCAGGACGCAATCGGCGGTGCGTTCGTGTTTGATCTTGAACATGGCGCGCTTGTCCGGCTCGTACGGCCCGTCGAGCCGCTTGGCGACGACGCCGTCCAGGCCGGCGCCTTCGAACTCGGTGAACCACTGCTGGGCGAGATCGAGGTCCGTCGTCGCGGGGGTGAGATGCACCGACGGACCGGCGCCGGCGAGCGCGGCGACCAAGGCGGCGCGCCGCTGCGCAAACGGTCGACTCGACAGGTCGTCGTCGTCGACCGCAAGCAGGTCGAACGCGATGAACGAGGCCGGTGTCTTCTCGGCGAGCATGTTGACTCGCGATGCCGCCGGGTGGATGCGCTGCTGCAGGGCGTCGAAGTCCAGACCGTTCTCCGTGGCGATGACGATCTCACCGTCGATCACGCAGCGCTGCGGTAGCTCGGCCTGCACGGCAGCAACCAGTTCCGGAAAGTACCGCGTCATCGGCCGCTCGTTGCGGCTACCCAACTCGACCTCGTCGGCGTCGCGGAAACATATGGACCGGAAGCCATCCCACTTCGGCTCGTACGACATGCCGGCCGGGATGTTCGGCACCGACTTCGCGAGCATGGGGGCGACCGGCGGCATGACGGGCAGCTTCATCGGCTCATTCTGACTGTCGTGGCAAGAACGTTCTCCAGCCGGCCGAGGCCCGTCCCGCGAAGTGGGCCGACACTCGGGCCGGGCGACCACAGCACGCCTGGGTAGCGTGCTTGCCGTGCCCCCGCCGACGCGCCGCCGCCTGATCGCCGCTCTCGCCGTCGTGGTTGCCCTGGGCGTGCTGGCCGGCTGCACCGGAAGCACTCGCGGCGTCGGCAGCCAGGCGCGTTCTGCGACGACCTCGGCGACCAGCGAGACACCCGGCCACTCACCGCTGACCACGATCGCCTTCAGCGACTGCTCGCGGCTGCTCAACCTCTCCGCCGCAGGCATTCCCGAGGATCGGCGGCAGAAACTGCAATTCGGTTGCGGGCAACTGCCGGTGCCACTGGATTACAGCCATCCGCGCGGCGCCCAGCTCAACCTGCAGATCATCCGCGTGCACCACCGCGACCAGTCGCAGCGGGTGGGCTCCTTGCTCGTCAACCCGGGAGGGCCGGGCGCCTCGGGAGTGTTCCTTGCGATCAGCCTGTCCGCGTCGCTGTCCGAGGAGGTCCTGCAGCGATTCGACATCATCGGATTCGACCCGCGAGGGGTCGGCCTGTCGGCGCCGATCAAGTGCCAGACCGACGCCGAGGAGACCAGCGCGCTCGCCCTCGACGCCGACGTGCGGACCGCTGCGGGGCTGCAAGCGGCCAAGAAGCAGGCCGCGACCTTCGCGCACAGCTGCGTCACGAAGTACGGCAACAGCCTCGCGCACTACAACACCGTCGAGACCGCACGGGACATGGACCGCATCCGCGCCGGGGTGGGTGACGAGAAGCTGAACTACCTGGGCTTCTCCTACGGCACCGAGCTCGGTGCCGTATACGCCCACCTGTTCCCGAAGCGGATCCGTGTGGCCGTGCTCGACGGCGCGGTCGACCCGGCGACGACGGGCAACGCGGTCACGTCCAACGAACAGCAGCTCGCCGGGTTCGAGGCGGCATTCGACCAGTTCGCCGCCGACTGCCG
This sequence comes from Actinomycetota bacterium, assembly GCA_046734095.1. GTDB lineage: Bacteria > Actinomycetota > Actinomycetes > Mycobacteriales > Jatrophihabitantaceae > DASXRA01. Next base: position 6,783 of record JBKPQM010000152.1, read on the forward strand.
CGAGCGAACGTCGTGCAAGCCGCTCGGTGATCCACGCCAGGCCGTCGCGGCGCTGGAGGAAAAGGCCAGTGCCGAGCCGATCCCAACGTCCGCGCCTGGCGATACCCGCCGGGCCACCGGCGGCAACGTGCTCTATGCCGTCGTCTCTGCGCTCTACAGCCAGGAGCTGTGGCCCGAACTCGGCACCGCCCTGATCGAGGCCGACCACGGCGACGCGCGGGGGGTGTTCGACCTCAACGACCGCTACAGCGAGCGCAGCGACGACGGCCACTACTCCAACCTGCTCGACGTCTTCCAAGTGGTCAGCTGCAACGACCAGCGAAGCGACCCGAGCGACACCGTCGTGAAGGCGTCGGCGACCCGATGGGCCAAGCAGTACCCGTTGTTCGGCTTGTGGTCGGCATCGTCGTTGCTCCAATGTCAGGCCTGGCCGAAGACTCGGCACCCGGTACCGCCCGAGACCGCCAGCGGCTCCGCGCCGATCCTGGTGATCGGCAACCTGCACGACCCGGCCACCCCGTACCCCGGCGCGGTGCACCTCGCGGCGACGTTAAGCACCGGCGTGCTCCTTACGTGGGACGGTGAGGGGCACACGTCTTATGGGCAGAGCACGTGCATCGACGCGAAGGTCAACACCTACCTCATCCACGGGGCGATACCGGCACCGCACACGACCTGCCCCCGCTGAGGGCTAGGAGGCGTGACGTGATCAATCTCGTTCAGCCTGTCACTTGCGGGAAGACGGCGCTCGTCGTCTGATGAGTCCAGCCGACCGAAGGGAGGGCTGCACATGACGGTCACCGAGGCTGGACCGGAACCGGGGATCGACCCCGGACGGTGGCCCGACGTGGCCACGGTGCCCCATTCGCCGCTACGGGCCGCCGTGGCCCGGCGCATCTTCCGGCACGCCGCCGGCGCACTGCCGCTGCGGGTCGTCGAGAACGACGGACGCAGCTACGGCGGCGGCAGCAGCGCTGATCCGCTCATGCGCCTGGTGCGCCCGACGTCGTTCTTCCACCGGGTCGGGGCCGCCGGCACGATCGGCTTCGGCGAGGCCTACATGGCCGGCGACTGGACCACCGACGACCTCGCCGGTGTCCTGACGGCCTTCGCCGCTCACGTGCGGGAGCTGGTTCCCGCCGCACTGCAACGGCTGCGCGGCATGGCACTGCGCCGACAGCCCGCCCATGAGGACAACACCGTCCAAGGCGCGAAGCGCAACATCGAGCGCCACTACGACCTGTCGAACGACATGTTCGCGCTGTTTCTCGACGAGTCGATGACGTACTCCTCGGCGCTCTACAACGGCGACCCGGCGAGCTCGGACGAGGCTTTGGCCATGGCACAGCGGCGCAAGATCGATCGGCTGCTCGACTGTGCCGCCGTCGGCGCGGGCTCCCGGGTGCTCGAGATCGGGACGGGCTGGGGCGAGCTGGCGATTCGAGCCGCCCGCCGGGGCGCGCAGGTGACCTCACTGACGATCTCCGACGAGCAGGCCGACCTGGCCCGGGCCCGCATCGCCGAGGCCGGGCTCGCGGATCGGGTCTCCGTGTTGCTGGAGGATTACCGCGCAACCACTGGGCGATACGACGCCGTGGTCAGCGTCGAGATGATCGAGGCTGTCGGCACCAAGCATTGGCCCGACTACTTCCGCACCGTGGACCGCGCACTCGTACCGGGTGGCCGGTTCGGGCTGCAGGCGATCATGCAGGACGACGCCAGCCTGCGCCGCGTCGGCGAGACATATACCTGGATTCGTAAGTACATCTTTCCCGGCGGGCAGCTCTCGTCCGTCGAGTCGATCGAGCAGATCGTCCGGCGGCACACGTCGCTGCGCCTCACCGACCGGCTCAGCTTCGGCCGCCACTATGCCGAGACGCTGCGCCGCTGGCGGGCCCGGTTCGAGGCGCGCGTGACCGAGATCGCCCGGCTCGGCTTCGACGAAACCTTCCGGCGCATGTGGTCGCTCTACCTCGCCTACTCCGAGGCGGGCTTCCGCACCGGATACCTCGACGTCAATCAGATGACCCTTGTGAAGCCAGCCACCTAGCCACCGGGCCCCGATCTCGGCCGAAGCTGGGAACTGTTCCGGCTCGAGCAGAAAGGATCACGGCGTTGTCGTTGGGCGCAGGCACGATGTCCCGCATGGCAGTACGCAGTCGCTCGGACGAGCACTACTGGGGCGTGGTGATCGAGGCGCCGGACGCGCGGGCGCTGGCCGACTTCTATGTCCGGCTGATGGGCTGGCGGATCGATCGGGACGACGACGGCGACTTCGTGACCATCGCGCCGCCGAGCGGGGTCGCGTATCTCGCGATCCAGCGCTCGCCGGAATACGTGCCGCCGGTATGGCCTCCAGCTCGGGGCCAGCAGCAGATGATGATGCACCTGGACGTCGAGGTCGCCGATCGCGACGCGGCCGTCGCCGACGCGATCGCGAGGGGTGCGCGGCTGGCCGACCATCAGCCGCAGGAGGACGTGCGGGTGATGCTCGATCCGGTCGGTCACCCGTTCTGTCTCTACGTCGAGACGCAATAAACCGGTCCGGGCGGCCGGTTAGCGTGAACCGTGGTCGTTGCGTTCGCGCTGCTCGCCGCCGTGGTGTACGGGGCCGGTGACTTCGTCGGCGGGTTCGCGTCGCGCTATCGCTCGGCGATAACCGTCCTGCTCTACGCCTATCCGGTGGGCGCGGCCTTGATGCTCGCGCTGCTGCCCGCCTTTTACGGCCCACTCGACCCTCGGACGGCGCTGCTGGGCGTCGGCGGCGGCATCGGCGGCATGGTCGGCGTGATCGTCATGTACAGCTTGATGGCCCGGGCGCCGATGAACATCATCTCGCCGGTGACCGCGGTGCTGGCCGCGGTCGTCCCGGTCACGTTCGGCGTGATCGTCGGCGAGCGTCCGCACATCTCGGCGTGGCTCGGCATCGCCCTCGGTCTGGCGGCCGTGGTGTTGGTCAGCCGTACGCCCGACGATCACCCGCACGGGCGGGTAGGTGCCCGCCTGCTCGCCCTCGCCTGCGTGTCCGGCATCGGGTTCGGCGTCTACTTCATCTGCCTGGCCCGGGCCGACCACGATTCCGGGCTGTGGCCGCTGGTCATTGCCCGGCTCACGTCCGCCGCGCTGATCGTGCCGCTGGCCCTGGCCCGCCGGGTGGCCGAACCGCTGCCGGGCCGGGTGCTCGGCCTGGCAGTGCTGTGCGGCGTGCTCGATGCGAGCGCCAATCTGTTCTTCCTGTTGGCGTCCCGGCATGGTTTGCTGTCGCTGGCCAGCGTGATCACGTCGCTGTACCCGGCCATGACCGTGCTGCTGGCGGTCGTCCTCCTGCACGAGCACATCGCGCGGTGGCAACGCGTGGGCCTGGCCTTGGCCGCCGCGTCGATCGTGTTGATCACCTACTGAGCGTCGCTGCTCACCCGAGATCGTGTGGCTGTATCGCCTGCCCGTCGGCGGTCCAGTTGGCCGGATTCATCCGGGACGGCTGTACGCGAGGCGGCTCGCCCTCCTGCTTCGGGTAGTTCGGAGGGTAGGGCATGTCGCCCAGGCCGTGATCTTGCTCGTCACGATCAGCCCACTCGAGCAACGGCTCGATCGACCACACTGCGTCATCGATGCCCTCGTGCACGTCGCCGAGTGCGGCGAAGCGGGCGGGCATCGTGGCGATCGTGAAGTCCGCCATCTCGACGTCGGGCAGCTCCTCCCACGTCACGGGTGCGGACACGGGTCCGTGCGGCAGGCCGCGCACCGAGTACGCGCTCGCGATGGTGCGATCGCGGGCGTTCTGGTTGTAGTCGACGAAGATCTGCGCGCCCCGCTCCTCCTTCCACCAGGCCGTTGTGACGAGGTACGGGATTCGCCGCTCGACCTCCCGAGCGAATGCCAGCGCGGCGCGGCGGACCTCGCGAAAGCCGAACGCCGGCTCGATGCGGACGTAGACGTGCAGACCCTTCGAGCCGGACGTCTTGGGCCAGCCGACGGCGCCGAGCTCGTCGAGCACCTCGCGCACGGTGCCGGCCACCTGCTTGGCCTCGGCGAACCCCGTACCCGGCTGGGGGTCGAGGTCGATCCGCAACTCGTCCGGCCGCTCGGTGTCGGCGCGGCGCGAGTGCCATGGGTGGAACTCGACGGTGGACATCTGCACCGCCCAGACCACGCTGGCCAGCTCGGTGACGCACAGCTCGTCGGCGCCGCGCCCGGACGGAAATCGCACCTCGACCGTCTCGACCCATTCCGGTGCACCTTTGGGCAGCCGCTTCTGGTAGATCTTCTGCCCGGTCACACCGTCGGGATAGCGGTGCAGCATGCACGGCCGGTCGCGCAGCGCCCGCACGATGCCGTCACCAACCGAGATGTAGTAGTTGGCGAGGTCGAGCTTCGTCTCGCCTCGGGCCGGGAAGTACACCCGGTCCGGGTTCGAGATGCGCACGGTTCGGGTCCCGACCTCGAGCTCCGTGTACGGCGATGCCATAGCGTGGACGGTAAGTCATATCGGCGACGGCCTCCTAATGCTCTTCCGTGTGCAGCCGGAACAGTCGGACGCACCCGTGGAGCACGTCGGACCGGCGAGAGGACGGCGGATGGCAGCGATCAGCCCGGGAGAACGAGACGGCGCGGCGGACGTCAGCGCCAGCAACCTGAGCGCGGCGTACCTAGACGCAACGGACTGGGCGCTCGGGCTGCTGCGCGACCGCGCCGTCGCAACGGCCTGGCAACAGGCCAGCGCGCTGCCGCGCTGGCGAGTCAGCGGCCTGGCCGGGCACCTCTCCCAGCAGGTGCGAAGCGTCCGCGATGTGCTGGCCGGCCCCGTCCCCGACGCGGCACCGATCGGGTTGTTCGAGCACTACGCGCGCGCGCCGTGGGTGCACGCCGACCTCGATGGCAACGTCAACGCGGGCATCCGGCGTACCGGCGATCGCCTCGCCGCGGACGGCCCGACGGCAGTGGCCGACGCCGTGGCCGCGGTCGCCGAGCTGCTGCGCACGGAGCTGACTGCGCAGCCGCCGGAGCGCATCGTGCACCTGCCATGGGTCGGCTGGTCGCTCACCCTCGATGACTTCCTGACCACCCGGATGATGGAAATCGCCGTCCATGGCGACGACCTCGCGGTGAGCGCCGGGCTGGACACGCCGACGCTTCCCGGCGCGGTACTCGACCCAGTCCTCGCGTTGCTGTCGGGTCTCGCGGTGCGCCGGCACGGGCAGGCCGCCTTGCTGCGAGCGTTCGCCCGGGCGGAGCGGGCTCCGGCCTCAGTCGTCGCCATCTGATCCTCGCGGCCCGTGGTGCTCTGGGATGCCCGGAGACCGCGCCCTGATAGATCGTTTGAGATCACATCGGAATGCCGATGGATTGTCAGGCATCCTGGATCGATGGACACCGAGACCCGGTGGGACGAAGAGCCGGAGGAGCCGCGCCGCGAACCGCCCGACTTCGCCTGGGGCCGTACAGCCAACCCCAACTCAGTAGACGGCGAGCTACAGAACCTGGCCGCGTTCGGTGCCGGGCTGAGCCGGCTTACCGGCCGTCGGCGGCTGGCGGTAGCGTTCGTCGTCTGGTTGATCCTGCTCGGCTTCGGCCTGGCTGCCCTCTTGGGCATCTTCGGTATCGCCGGCCTGCTGTGAGCCCGTCAGCGGATGGCCCGGCCTCGGCCGTAATGTGGACACCATGACCGGCACGCAGGCCCCGAAGGTTGTCAAGTCCGATGATGAGTGGCGCGCAGAGCTGACGCCGCAGGAGTACGCCGTGCTGCGGCAGGCGGCGACCGAGCGTCCGTTCACCGGCGAGTACACCGACAACAAGCGCATCGGGGTCTACCGGTGCCGGGCCTGCGGCAGCGAGCTGTTCCGCAGCGACACGAAGTTCGACTCGCACTGCGGCTGGCCCAGCTTCTTCACACCGCTGGCCGGCGACCGCGTCATCGAACGCCGCGACAGCAGCATGGGTACGGTGCGCACCGAGGTCCTGTGCGCCAACTGCCACAGCCATCTCGGGCACGTCTTCTCCGGCGAGGGCTACGGCACGCCGACCGACCTGCGTTACTGCATCAACTCGATCTCGCTCACGTTCGAAGAACAGCCCTGATCTGCTGCTCGGCCAGCCACGCCGCTACGGCAGCGAGGCGACCAGTTCGCCGATGGTGCGCCGGCGGCCGGTGAAGAACGGCACTTCCTCGCGCACGTGCCGGCGCGTCTCAGAGCCGCGCAGGTGCCGCATCAGGTCGACGATGCGATGCAGCTCGTCCGCCTCGAAGGCCAGCATCCACTCGTAATCGCCCAGCGCGAACGAGGCGACGGTGTTGGCCCGGACGTCGGGGTACTCCCGAGCCATCCGGCCGTGCTCGGCGAGCAGGGCGCGGCGCTCGGCATCGGGCAACAGGTACCACTCGTACGAGCGGACGAACGGGTAGACGCACAGGTAGGCGCGGGGCGTCTCGTCGGCAAGAAAAGCCGGAATGTGGCTCTTGTTGAACTCGGCCGGACGATGCAGCGCCATGGCGGACCACACCGGGTCGAGATGAGTTCCGAGACGGGTTCGGCGCAGGCGGCTGTAGGCCTCCTGCAAGGCGTCGGCCGAGGGCGCGTGCCACCAGATCATCACATCGGCGTCGGCCCGCAGCGCGCTCACGTCGTAGGTGCCACGGATGATGACGTCCTTCGCGGGAAGCTGGTCGAACAGCTCGCTGACCTCGGCGCTCAGAGCAGCCCGGTCAGCCTCGCCGACGGGTGTGGCGACTCGGAATACCGACCACGCGGTGTACCGGATGACGTCGTTGAGTTCTCGTGCCTTCTTGCCGTCGACCATGCCCCTCATTGTCGCTCGCGGCTCAGAACGCGGTCGGCGGCCCGCCGAGCCGACGCGATACACGCCGGAATGCCGACCCCGTCGAAGGTCGCGCCGCACACCGCCAAACCGGGCACAGCCGCGACCGCGTCCCGGATGCGGGCCACCTTCTCGACGTGGCCCACTGCGTACTGCGGCAGCCCGCCGCCCCAGCGGGTGACGAGCGAGTCGATCGGCCGGGCATCGACGCCGATCAGTGCGGGCAGCTCGCTCAGCACGACTTCGGTCAGCTCGGAGTCGTCGCGCTGCAGATCGGTCGTCTCGCCCGCTCTCCCGACCGACGCCCGTAGCACGGTCAGGCCGGCCGGCGTACCCGGCCATTTTTGGGACGAGAGGGTGATCGCTTTGACGTGCCGCGCTTCCCGGCGACCGACCAGCAGGCCGCTCCCGGACGGCGGCGTCACGCCCTCGAACGCCAGCGTGACGATAGCCATGCTGGCGGCGTCGACAGTGGACAGCTCCCCGGCGGCCGCAGGCGCCACGTCGCCGAGCAGCCGGGCCGCCTTGGCGGCCGGCGTCGCGACGATGACCCCGTCGGCCTCGACCCGCTCGGGCGAGGGAACCGGTCCGCAGTCCAGAGCGAAGCGTGCGGTGGTCCGGCGAATCGCGCGCACCGTCACGCCAGTACGCACCCGGAACTTGCCGGACGCCGCGAGTGCCGTCGGCAGCCGGCCGAGCCCACCGACGAGCGAAGCGAACACCGGCCCGGAGGACGAGCTGTTCGCCGCCGCGTCGGTCACCGCCCGCGCCGCCTGCAGCAGCGAACCACCTTGACGCAGCCGCGTCGCTAGCGCCGGCATTGTCGCCCGCAACGACAGCTCGTCGGCGCGACCCGCGTACACGCCGCCGAGCAGGGGCTCGACGAGCCGATCGACAACCTCGTCCCCCAGTCGCGGGCGCACCAACGCGCCCACCGCGACGTCGTCGGTCAGCGGATCGAGCGGCGGACGCCTCGGTTCACCCTCCACCGTGGCGAGAGCGTCGTCGTCGAGCACGCCCGAGCGCCGCAGCGCGATGACGTCGGACGGAATGCCGAGCAGCGTACCGGCCGGGAGGGGATGAGCGGCCCCACCGGCGTAGACCGACGCCGACGTGGTCAGCGGCGTAATCACTAACTCGCCCAACCCGGCCGCGCGGGCCAACTCGACGCCTTCCGGGCGGCGGGCCAGCATCGCCTCGGCGCCGACGTCCACGGCGAGCCCGGCCACGGAGGCGACGCGCAGCGTGCCGCCGGGCACGGGCGCCGCTTCCAGAACCTCGACCTGGATCGACGGGTCCTGCTGGCTGATGTGCCAGGCAGCCGCGAGTCCCGAGATGCCGGCCCCTATGACGACGACGCGCATGCGTTCATGGTCCACAGTCGCGCCGACCTGCCACCGATCCGCGGGATATCCGTCACAGCGTGTGAACGAGGTCGACCACCCGGGTCAGGACGTCCGGATCCGTGTCGGGCAGCACCCCGTGGCCGAGGTTGAAGATGTGACCGGTCGCCGCTCGTCCCTCGGCGACGATGCGGCGTACCTCACGGTCGATCACCGGCCAGTCGGCCAGCAGTAGCGCAGGGTCGAGATTGCCCTGCGCCACCGCGCCCGGGCCCAGGCGCCGAGCCGCCTCATCCAGCGGCACCCGCCAGTCGACGCCCACCACGTCCGCACCGGCCCGGCGCATCAGCGCGAGCAGTTCCCCGGTGCCCACTCCGAAGTGAATCCGGGGCACGTCGGGCAGCGACATAAGTACAGCCTGGCTGTGTGGCAGCACGTACGTGGCGTAGTCGGCGGCGGAGAGCGCGCCGGCCCACGAGTCGAACAGTTGGACCACCGACACGCCGGCCTCGATCTGGACGCGCAGGAACGCCGAGGTGATCGCGGCCAGCCGGGCGAGCAGGGCGTGCCACAGCTGGGGGTCGCTGTGCATGAGCGCTTTGGTACGAGCGTGGTCGCGCGACGGCGCGCCCTCTACCAGGTAGCTGGCCAGCGTGAACGGCGCACCGGCGAACCCGATCAGCGGCGTGTCGCCGAGCTCGCTGACCAGCGCCCGCACCGCATCGCTCACAAACGGCACGTCGTCGGGCTGCAGGTCACGCAGCTGATCGAGGTCGGAGGCCGCCCGGATCGGCTTGTCCACCACTGGGCCCACGCCACCGACGATGTCGATCCCCACGCCGATCGCCACCAGGGGTACCACGATGTCGGAAAACAGGATCGCGGCATCAACACCATGCCGGCGCACCGGCTGCAGGGTGATCTCGGTGATCAACTCCGGGGTTCGGCACGCCTCAAGCATGGAGTGGCCCACGCGCAGCGCCCGGTACTCGGGCAGCGACCGCCCGGCTTGACGCATGAACCAGACGGGTGGGTGCCGGCCCGGACAACCCCGGGCAGTTCGAACGAGTAATGAGTCGGCGAGCATCGTTTTCATCGTCCCATGAGCGAGCTGACCGATGAGCGAGGAGCATCGCAGGGGCCGCAGGCCCGAGGCGCACACCCCGCCAACTTTGCCCCTCGACAGCATCTCCCACAGCCGCACCAGCATGCACTCCAGGGGCAAAGTGGTTGAGGCGGCACCGAGCGACGGTCAGGCCATGCCGGTGGGGCCCGGCGCGCCTACCCGATTTTGTCGGTGACCCGTGCAAGCGTCAGGACGTACGTGACTCGCCTGGGCGGAGGCCCGCATGATGCTGTATCTCGACTGCCCGACGTGCGGCCAGCGACGTGAGGCCGAGATTCCCCCCTGCGTCGACGGCCACCGCGGCGGCTGCCCCGACCGGGCCTGCGTCGTATGCGGCGCCGCACTCGTCGTCGACCCACCACTGCCGCCGCTTCGGCCGGTCCGCCGCGAACGTCTGCGGCACGCCGCCTGAGCCAGAAATGCCAGCCACGTGAGCCACATGAGTCCCGTCCACCCCATCGACATGACCGACGAGCCGCCGCCACGGGAACGTGATCTCGGCCCGGCTCCCGCGGAATTCCGTGCGGCGGTAGACAGCCTGCAACGCGTGACGCCGCGCGCCGAGGTCAGGGTCGAGGCGATCCGGCCGCCGCAGCGCCTCGCCCCGTGGAGCTACGCGCTGGCGGCCGAGGTGCGCGGCGCGGACGGGACCGAGTTGGCGAGCGGCCGGCTGGTGTTGCTCTACGACCCGGACGGCGCGGAGGCCTGGGACGGCGTGTTGCGGCTGGTCGCCTTCGCCTCGGCCGAGCCCGAGCCGGACATCGCCGCCGATCCGCTGCTTCCCGAGGTCGGGTGGAGCTGGCTCACCGAGGCGCTTGCCGATCGGCGTGCCGCCTACCATGCGGCCGGCGGCACAGTCACCCAAACGACGTCCACCCGATTCGGCGACCTGCATGGCCCGCGTCGATCAGTGGCGCTGGAACTGCGCGGCTCGTGGACGGCCCGCACTCCGGAGCTCGGCCCGCATCTGCTCGCATTCGTCGATCTGCTGTGCACGGCAGCCGGCGTGCCACCCGAGGGCGTTACGGCGCTTAACAGCCCGTACGAGTAGGACATCTGGTAAGCCTCTGAGCATGTCAGAACACGCGGAGCAGCCAGCCCGCGACGACAGCGATATCCCGGTGCTCCGCGAACCGCGCGACGGCGTGCCTGAGCCGATCACCACGGCGGCGCAGCTCACGCACACGATCGAGGCGTTCGGCCGCGGCACCGGGCCGGTCGCGATCGACGCCGAACGCGCGTCGGGCTACCGGTACAGCCAACGGGCCTACCTGGTGCAATTGCGACGGACCGGCGCCGGCACTGCGCTCATCGACCCGGTTGAGCTGCCCGATCTGAGCACCCTGGGCGAGGCGCTGGGCGACGCCGAATGGATTCTGCACGCCGCGAACCAAGATCTCGCCTGCCTCGCCGATGTCGGCCTCAACCCGCCGCGGCTGTTCGACACCGAGCTTGCCGGGCGGCTGCTCGGCGACGATCGGGTCGCGCTGGGGACGATGGTCGAGCGCCACCTCGGCGTGCGCCTGGAGAAGGGCTATTCGGCCGCTGACTGGAGCACCCGGCCGCTGCCGCACGACTGGTTGGTGTACGCCGCGCTGGACGTCGAGCTTCTCGCGGCGCTGCGCCAGGCGTTGGCCGCGGAGCTCGCCAGTGCCGGCAAATCGGAGTGGGCGGCGCAGGAGTTCGAGGCGGTGCGCACCGCACCCCCGCCGACGCCCCGCGAGGAGCCGTGGCGGCGTACGTCAGGCATCCACGTGATCCACAGCCGACGCCAGCTGGCTGCCGTCCGGGCGCTGTGGTACGCCCGCGACCGGTACGCCGCCGAGCGTGATGTCGCGCCGGGACGGGTGCTGCCCGACTCGGCGATCGTCGCCGCGGCCCGGGCCAATCCGCGCCGCCCGGCTGACCTGGTCCAGCTGCCCGTGTTCGGTGGCCCACGCCAGCGGCGGCAGGCCGGCCGCTGGTTCGCCGCGCTGGCCGAAGCACGGGCGCTGCCCGACGACCAGCTGCCGTCGATCACGGGGGGCGCCGACCCGGTGCCGCCCGCTTCGCGTTGGCGCGATCGTGACCCCGAGGCGGCTGCCCGGCTGATTCGCTGCCGCGGGGCGGTGACCCGCCTCGCCGAGCGGCATCACGTCCTGCCCCAGAACTTGCTCGCCTCGGACATGCTGCGTGCTCTCGCCTGGCAGCCACCGCTACCGGTGACCGAGGAGACGGTGCGCGCTGCGCTGGGCAAACTAGGCGCGCGACCGTGGCAGGTCGACCTGACCAGCGCCGCGCTGGCGGACGCGCTGCGCGGCGAGTAGCTCAGGCACTGCCATGGCATCACCCGGGCCGGCGAGGGGCAGTTCGATGCGGACGGCCAACCCACCGAACGGCGGGGCCGCCGCCTGCAGCCGGCCGTGGTGCGCCTCGACGATCAAGCGGACGATCGACAGACCCAGTCCCGAACCGCGGGTCGCGGTGCGGGCCTTGCTGCCGCCGCGCCGGAACGGCTCGAACAGCCCGTCGACGTCGGTTGCGGCGATGATTTGCCCGCCGTTCGCGACGTGCAGCCACGCTCGCTCGGGGCCTTCACCGCAGCTGACCCGAAGCCAGCCGCCGTCGACGTTGTGCCGGACGGCGTTTTCGACCAGGTTGCCGATGAGCCGCTCGAGCAGCCGCGGGTCACCCAGCGTGCGCGCGGGGGAGGTCTCAGTGTCGATCGAGATCGAACGGGCGGCTGCCTCGGCGGCCACGCTGCCCACCACCGGCCTGACCAGTGTCGAGAGGTCGACCGGCTCACGCACCTCGAGTTCGGTGCGGTGACCCGACTGCAGGCGGGCGAGGATCAGCAGCGAGCCGACCAGCCGCTGGGCCCGCTCGGTGGCGGCGAGCGCCACCTCACCCATCCGGCGCAGCTCCTCCTGGGAGGCATTCGGGTCGGACAGCGTAACGTCGAGCTCGGTCCGGATCACGGACAGCGGCGTGCGCAGCTCGTGACTCGCGTTCGCCACGAACCGCCGCTGCCCATCGAACGCGGCGTCGAGCCGGGCGAGCATCTCGTCGAAGGTGTCGGCGAGCTCGCGCAGCTCGTCGTCCGGGCCGCCGAGGTCGATGCGCTGGTCCAGCGTCTCGGTCGAAAGCTGCCGGGCAGTTCGGGTGACTTGGGCGATCGGGCGCAGCGCCTGTCGCGCGAGCAGGTAACCCCCGGCCGCGCCGATGACCACGATAATGCCGAAGTAGATCAACCCGGTATGCAGCAGGTAGTCGCGCGAGTCGTGCCGAGCCTGGGCGCCGAGCGCGCTCGGTTCGACAGGCGGCGTCGACCCGGTGGAATCCGTGAAGATGACCTCGCCCTTGGTGTTGAAGAAAGGTATCCGGGCGATCGATCGGTCCAGCAGCACCATTGTCGTGAACAGCAACGCCACGCCGACGAGCAGAACTAATCCGCCGTATAGCAACGCCATGCGGATGCGTAGCGTCTGGCGGAAGAATCTCACTGCAGCGATCCGGCCCCCTCCGCGGCCGGCGTCAGGGCT
>JBKPQM010000153.1:0-11422 GCA_046734095.1 Actinomycetota bacterium
TGATGTGCAGATCGTTCTCGAGCGCGAGGTACAGGTTGGCGAGGGTCTGCGCCTCGATGCCTTGGGCGGCATCGACGAGCAGGACAGCGCCCTCGCAGGCGGCCAGTGACCTACTCACCTCGTACGTGAAGTCCACGTGCCCGGGCGTGTCGATCATGTGCAGCACATAGTCGCGCCACGGCATGCGCACGTTCTGCGCCTTGATCGTGATACCGCGCTCGCGCTCGATATCCATCCGATCGAGATACTGCGCACGCATCTGCCGGGCCTCGACCACTCCGGTCAGCTGCAGCATGCGGTCGGCCAGCGTGGACTTGCCGTGGTCGATATGCGCGATGATGCAGAAGTTGCGGATACGTGCCGGGTCGGTCCGGCCGGCGATCGTCTGGGTCACGGGCGGCTTTCACTCGTCAGGATGGGGCACCACCCATCGTCCCACGGGCAGCTGGGGTCCCGCGCACTCGCGGCCTCGCGTGGGCAGTACCGGGCAGCAATCACCGGGCTGCCCTGGCGGTTCGGCAATGGGCAAGGTCGCGGCGGTCAGGCGCTGCGCCCGGCGCGCTCGCGCGCGGCCATCACCGCGCCGACATGCTGCTCGGCCCAGTCCTGCACCGCGCCGAGCGGTTCACGAAGGGAGCGGCCCAGCCGGGTCAGCGAGTACTCCACGCGCGGAGGTACTTCGGCATACACGCGCCGCCGAACCAGTCCGTCCCGTTCGAGCGAGCGAAGTGTGTCGGTCAGCACCTTTGGCGCCACACCGCCGATACGGTCGCGTAGCTGGGTGAACCGTAAGGTCCCATCGCCTAGCGCCAGGACGACCAGACCTGTCCACTTCTCAGCGATCCGGTCGAGCACGACGCGCGACGGGCAGTTCGGATCGAACGTGTCGCCTCTCATAGTCACCACTAAGTAACCATAGCACGTTGAAGTACTGAGTTACCTGTAGTTACCGTCGAACGATGAGAATCGCAATCTACGGCGGGACGGGCAGCGTCGGCTCGCAGGTCGTCGCCGAAGCGGTCAGACGGGGCCACCAGGTCACCACGCTGGCCCGGAATGAAAAGCCGGTCGCCGACGGCGCGACGTTCGCGATCGGCGACGCCGCCGACCCGGACACGACACGCACGATTGCCGAGACGCACGACGTCGTGGTGTCGGCCCTGGGGCCGACTCGCGACCCGAACGGCGATCCGGACACGTTCGCCGACGTCATCGCCGCGATCGCGGGATCGGTCGGCTCGACGCGGCTGATCGTCGTGGGCGGTGCGGGTAGCCTGCAGGCCGAGCCTGGCCTCCGCCTCGTCGACACGCCCGAGTTCCCGGAGGCGTACAAGCCAGAGGCGCTCGCGTCGGCACGGGGATTCGCGGTGCTCCGCGCTGCCGATCCGAGTCTGGATTGGACCTACTTGTCACCCGCACCTGAGATGGGTCCAGGCGAGCGCACCGGCAAGTACCTCGTGGCGATCGATGAGCCGGCCGGCGCGTGCATCACGATCGCCGACTACGCCGTCGCGCTGGTCGACGAGATCGAGAACCCGCAACACCGCCGGCAACGCTTTACGGTCGCGAACCTGGCGACCTGACTCGTCGGATGTGCTGGTGCGATCTGCCACCTTCGCGCTCGGACGCTGCGTTTCGGCAGCGGGCGAATTGGCCGCGGTTGCCGTAGTTCTCGGCGTAGCCCTGCTGCCTTGAAGCCGACTGGACGGCGAGCCGGACGTGACCCCGCCCGTCCCGTCCGAGAAGATGGCGGAATGAGCGAGCGAATCGATGCACCTGTCGGGCCCGCGCTGGTGCCCAGCCGGAAGGGAGCTCGGGCATGACCGATCAGCGAGCAATCGCCGAGTATCGAGTTCCCGCAGCGGACCTTCGTGTCGGCGACCTCGTCAACACGTCGCCGGGAGGCGACGACGACTGGCAGCAGGTACTAGCCGTCTACGCGTCCCCGTCCACCCTGCACGACGCGCCGACCGACGTGCGGACACTGGTGAAGTCGCTTGCCGGGCGCTACGTCGTGGTGCAACTGACCGATATCGCGCCAGTCGACTCCAACGTGTACTTCGCCGAAGGGCAAGCAGTCGCCGTCTCGACCGACGGCGGCGACGACCTCCCCATCGCCGAGGTGACGAGTAGGGAGGACGGCGTGCGGACCTATCTGTACACGAAATTCGAACTCGTCACTGTCCGGGGGAAACTACCGGCGACCACCGCATAGGTCCCCGGATGGAGCACCTGTCGAAGTTGCGCGGCCTGTGCGACGGCGTCGCGACGGGGAGTCGCGCTTGCGGCGCACCCGCTCTGAGCGCCCCGCTGCAAGTGGGCCGACGAGCCGCGCGTAAGCATGGTCGCCGCGCAGAGCCGCTGGCTGCAGGTGGTTCCGGAGCGGCGCGCAATGCGACGACGCGCGCGGTGGGGCGGTGGGCCGGCCCTGGCTCATCGGGCTGGGCCCCGATCCGGGGCCCGCGCCCGCGCTGACCGTGTCGGCGGCCCAACGTCCGACCGACGTTCCGGCTGTGGCGAGTGGCTGTTTGGGAGCGATCGTCCGGCCCTGGTAACCTGGCGAGGTTGTCCGGATGCTACGGCATACGCACTGCCGTTCGGCGGCGCACGGACGGCTCCGATCCTGTACCTGACCAATCCGAGGCTTCCTTCGTGGCGAACATCAAGTCCCAGATCAAGCGGATCCGCACCAACGAGAAGGCGCGCCTGCGCAACAAGAGCGTCAAGTCGTCGCTCAAGACGGCGATCCGCCGTTTCCGTGAGGCAGCCGACACCGGGGACCGCGAGGCGGCGACCGCCGCGATGCGTAGCGCCGCCCGGCAGCTGGATAAAGCCGTCGGCAACGGCGTCATCCACTCGAATCAGGCGGCGAACAAGAAGTCCGCAATGGCGCAGCGCGCCAACAGCCTGTAGCCCAACCCATTTCGCGGCTGACGGCGGCTCGATCCGACAGAGCTTCGAGGGTCTCTTCAAGCGGGGTGGACGCGTCGGCTCACGCGACCCGCGCCGCGCGCAGTCGGCCAATCGCCCGCTCGAGCGCATAGCCGGGATCCACGGCGACGCCCTTCACGTCGGCGTTGAGCTCGGCCACCACGCCGAGTGCACGCCGAAGCCCAGGCTCACTCCAACCGCGGGCCTGGCTCATTGCTCGCTTGACCTTCCAGTGCGGTATGCCGAGTTGCTGAGCGAGCTGGTATGGATTGCCCCGTCCGGCCGCCGTCACGCGGGCAATCGTTCGCACCCCGTCGGCCAGGGCGTCGGCTATGACCACGTGCGGCACGCCGATGGCCAGCGCCCAGCGCAGTGTCTCCAACGCGCCGGCGATGTCGCCGAGCACAGCGCGATCAGCGACGGCGAACCCGGAGACTTCGGCACGTCCGCGGTGGTACTCGGCCACGATCCGGGCGTCCACATGCCCCCCGGAGTCGCCGACCAACTGAGCCGCGACGGTCGACAGTTCGCGCAGGTCGCTTCCCACGGTGTCGAGGACGAGTCCCGCCGCTTCCGGAGCGATCGTGCCGCCGGCACGCCGCACCTCGCCACGCACAAAGGCCAATCGCTCCTCGGCCCGGGTGAGCCGCGCACACGAGATCTCGAACGCGTCGACGCCGCGAGCCGCCGTCACGAGCGCTTTGCCCTTAGCGCCACCCGCGTGCTGCAACACCAGGCAGACGTCGTCCGTGGGCACGCGCATAAGCGCGACCACCGAATCGAGCACCGCGGCCTTCAGGTCCTGCGCAGAGGTGATGGTGACTAGGCGCCGACCCCCGAACAGAGAAGGGCTAAGCATCTCGCCCAGTTCGCTCTCTCCCACCTCGGCTCCGGCCCGCTCGTGCAGGTCGATGTCCGGATCGATCTGACGCGCGGCGGCGGCGACCTGCTCGACGGCGCGGGCCGCGAGGAACTCGTCCTCGCCGAGCAGCAACACGACGGACGGAAGGACATCGCCGAAGTCGATGTCGTCGAGTGCACTCGGGGGCATTGGCTCATCGTGGCATGCCGATCCGACGCTTGGCCCGCAGACCTGGCCGCGTCGGACACGCCGGCGTGGGACGCCCCCACGCAAGGCAAGTATGTGCGGGCCGGGCCGATCGCCGTCGTCGCCGTGCTCGCGCCCGGCCCAGCGGCGGTGCCCAGTCCGACTGTGCTCGCCCGGGTGCCCCGCACGATCGCCTCCAGCCCATGGCCCGCGTCCTCCGCCACGGCGACGTCGCCGTCGTGATCGGTACGACGCGTGGGGACGCCGAGCTTGCCGAGTTCCGCTAGCAGCAGCGGTGACGGATGACCGTAGTCGTTGTGCAACCCGACTAAGATGACCGCGACCTTCGCGTGCACGGCTTGCAGGAATCGCTCGTCGGAGTACGCGCTTCCGTGATGCGGCACCTTCAGCACGTCCGCGCTGACGTCCGTGCCCGAGTCGATCACGGACTGCTGTTCCTCAACCTCGGCATCGCCCGGCAACAGTATGCGCACGCCGCGAACGGTGGCCCGCACGATCAGCGACGAGTTGTTGGGATCGGATCGCGTGCCGTGCATCGCGGCCACGGGCGCCAGGACTTCCAGATGCACGTGGCCGACATCGACGGTCGTGCCCACCGCCGCCGGCGCGACGGGCAACCCGCGGTCGGCCAGGACGTTGCGAACGATCTCGACACCGGACGCAGGCTCGGCGAGCGGCCCGGTGATCACGCGCGCCACGCGCCGGTCATGAAAGACGCCGGCGATGCCACCGACGTGATCCACGTGGTAGTGGCTCACCAGCAACATGGCGACCTCGTGCACATGCAGATCGGCCAGGCAGCGGTCGACGGCCACCGGATCAGGTCCCGCGTCCACCACAACTGCACTGCCCGCGCCCGCCGGCAACACGATCGAATCCCCCTGCCCGACATCACACGCCACCAGCAGCCATCCGGGCGGGGGCCACCCGGAAACCAGACCCCGCACCGGCAGCTGCACAATCACCGCGATCAGCGCGGCGGACACCACCAGGCGCCGAGCACCGGCGCGCCGGCCCAGCTGCAGCAGCGCAACCGACACCGCGAACAACGCCAAGCCGCCGACGATGCCGCGTGGCCACGGCACGGTCGCGCCGTGCCGGCTGCCGAAGAACTCCGCTACGCCAACCAGCCAGCGGCACGGCCAGCCCGCCAGCTGCGCGAGTGCGGCGCCGAGCGGCAGGCACCACGGCGCCGTGATCGCCGCGGCGAACCCCAACACGGTCGCCGGTGCCACCACCGGTTCAGCCAGCACGTTCGCGGGAATCGCGACGAGGCTCACCCGTCCCGAGAGCGCCGCGATCACCGGCGCGGTCAAGACGTGCGCCGCCGCCGCGACCGCGGCCGACTCGGCGACGAAAGGCGGCACGCGACGCCGACGCAACGCAGCCGCCCAGGCCGGTGCGATCAGCAGCAACGCACCAGTAGCCAGCACCGACATTGCAAAGCCGGCATCCACAGCCAGCTGGGGCCGCCACACGAGCAGCCCAAGCACCGCCGCCGACACCATCGGCACGCCATCGCGCTGGCGGCCAATCGCGAGCGCGACAAGCGCGATCGCCGCCATGACCGCCGCGCGCAAAACACTCGGCGACGGGCGGGCCACGACCACGAACGCGATCAACACGACCAGGCCAACCACGGCACACAGCACCGGGCCGGCACCCACGCGCCGCAGCAACAGCAACGCCGCACCGACGATGATCACGCAGTTGGTACCGCTGACCGCGACCAGGTGCGTGAGTCCGGCGATGCGGAACCGTTCCGCCAGCACCGGATCAAGGCCGCTGGTGTCGCCGTCGATCAGCCCGGGCAACAGCCCTCGCTCCTGCTGCGGCAGACCCTGGGACGCAGTGCGCAGGGACGAGCGCACTGCGCCAGCCGCCTGCTGCCACCAGGGCGGCTGGCCGAGCAACACCGGGTCTGACTGCTCCTCGAGGACGGCAGTGAGCAGATCGCCGGCCAGTGGCGGCTGCAGCCGGGCATCCAGGCGCACACGCTGGCCGGGCAATATGTCCCGCCAGCCGCCAGCCGGCCCGAGCACCAACACCTGGCCACCCACGGGCGTCTCGCGGCCGCCGACGATCACTGACACAACCCGCGCGTCGACCGCTATTCGGGGGCTGCCGGCCGGTCCGGTAGCCGCCAACGGATGCGGATCCGAACTGACCACGATTTCGGCCGTGACGGGCACGCGGTCACGCGCCAGGACGGCCAACGGCGAATCGCGCGCTCGCGCGAGCCGGGCGGCCAGCGGAAGCAGGACGAGCGCGATGCAGAACCCGACGAGTGCGAGCGCCGCGGCCCCGGCTATGCCTCGGCGGGACAGCACCAGCAGCCCGGCACCGACGGTCGCGGCCGACAGGCCCAAAGTTGCGACCGCGGACGGTGACCGGCCGAGCCCGACGATCACGGCGAGCCAAGCCGTCGCCGCACCGGCCGCCAGCCGTAGGTCGACTTCCCGCTCGTGGGTGATCTGCTCGCCGAGCTGGGCCGCAGTCGCGATCACACGGTCACCAGTGGCTTGAGATCCGCGAAACGACTCTCACCGATTCCGGTGACCTCGCGCAGCTGATCGACCGAGGCAAAGCGACCGTGCGCCGTGCGCCAGTCGAGGATGCGCTGGGCGAGCACCGGACCTACGCCCGGCAGCCCCTCAAGCTGAGCGAGACCGGCCGTGTTCAGGTTGACCGGCCCTGATGCCGGGCCCGATGCCGAGCCGGTTCCAGCAGCCGCCGTTGGCGGAGCGGCACCTGCGACGCCGACCGCGATCTGTTCGCCGTCGATCAGTCGGCGGGCGAGGTTCAGCGAGCTCAAGTCGACGCCGCGCAGTGGGCCGCCCGCGGCGTGTAGAGCGTCGTCGACTCGCGCGCCGTCCGGCAGGTGATAGACGCCCGGACGGCGGACCTTACCCACGACATCGACCACCAGCCGAGCCGAGCCAGCGGACGAGTGCGCGCTCAATCTCGTCGCCGTCGAACTCGGACCGGCTGAGCTCGCGACCGCGACGGTGTGCGGCCGACTCGAGAAGACCCACCAGCCGGCGATCAGCGCTGCCACGGCCGCTGCCAGGCCCATGGCGAGTCCGGCCCGATGGCCGGGGTCTATCCGGATACCCCGTCGCTGCAGCCACCCGAACAAGCCGCCGTCGGACGTGATCGCGTGTTTGGCACTCCCCCCGAAGCCGCCGCCCAGGGACGGCGGGCCTGGCGTGGACGCCGTCCGGGTCGGCGACGGATCAGGCTGGCCCACCTGATCCTGACGCTCAGGAGCCACGGGTGCCGCGATGACCGGATCAGGAGGGTGTCGCTCGAACCAGCCGCCTACCGGAGGCCAGCCGCCTGGCGAAGGCCCCTCACCCGCCGACGGCCAGCCGCCCGCCAACGGAGTCTGCCCCTCAACGGTTTCCCGCCCGCTGCTCGGCATGGCATCGTCTTCCCTCCCCGGCGAGCGGGTCGCAACCGTCGCTGATTCGGACGCGCCTTGCTCGGCCAACAGCGCGCGCACCCGCCGAGCTACCCGTGCGCGCTCACCTCGTCCGGGCCGTCGACCTTCGCGCACGGACACGAAGGTAGGGACGATTCGGCGCCAGAGGACGGGCTTGCGTGAGGTTGTGGATGAACCCGAACCCTGTGGATGAGGCACAGCGTGTTCGTCAGAGTCGCCGCTACCATCGCGCCCTTGTCAGCCGGGCGCGGTCCACCCCCTGCGAATCAGGGCTGTTCCTACGTAGCTAGCGGCGGACTACCACGGTGCCGAGCACTCCCGGGCCGATGTGCGCGCCGATAACGGCTCCGACCTCAGAGGTGTGCAACTCACCCAGTGCAGGCACCTCGGCGCGCAGGCGCGCGGCGACCTCGGCCGCCCGGTCCGGCGCGGCGAGATGGTGCACCGCAAGATCGGCCGGCTGGCTGCCGGCAGCGGCGACTGTCAGCTGGATGAGTCGCGCGATCGCTTTCGCCGACGTCCGCACCTTTTCCAAGGGGACGATGTGCCCGTCCAGCACGTGCAGCAAGGGCTTGACCGACAGCGATGTCGCCAGCAGCGCGGCCGCCGTGCCCATACGCCCGCCGCGTCGCAGATGGTCGAGCGTGTCAACGTAGAAGAACGTCCGCGTACTGTCCACTGTGGACACAGCCGCGTCCTGCACGCTCGCGGCCGAGGCGCCGGACCGCGCGGCGCGGGCGGCGGCGAGCACCGCGAAGCCGAGCGCCATCACAGTCGATCGCGAGTCCACGACGCGGACGACGCCATAGCCGAAGTCCTGTGCGGCCAGCACGGCCGACTCCCAGGTACCGGATAGTGCCGCCGAGATATGCACCGAGACGACGTTGCTCGCGCCGGAGGCAAGCGCCCGTTGATAGACGGCCGCGAACTCCGCGGGGGACGGCCGGGATGTCGCGACTGGAATTCGGTCACGCAGGGCACGCGTCACGTCGGCCGACGTCACATCGATGCCGTCAGCACCGGTACGAGTGCCGATGGTGACCCGCAGCGGCACGACCTGAAGCCCGAACTCTTCCGCGACACCGGGTGGTAGGTACGCCGTCGAGTCGGTCACCACAGCAACCCGGGCCGCGTCCGATCCCATCCGGCGACAGTAGCGCGAGCCCGCCGATCTATCCCCGACGCGCACGAGTCACAGGCGCGCGCGTCAGCCGTCGATCTGCTTGCCGGCGGAGGTCATGGATCCCGCGACATCGGCCCGCGCATAAGAGCCGTCGACTGCTGTGGCCGTGCTTCCCCTACCCGCCCGGCAGCGAACAGGTCCCGGTTCTCCCTACTTGAGCTGGAAGAACGCGGACAGTGTCGACGAGTCGTCGGTCGTGACCGTCGCATTCAGGCAGCCGGTCTGCTTCGGTGTCTTCCAGTTGTAGGCGAACCAGCCGAGCCGGGTGTCGTAGCGCAGCGGAGCGTTGACGACGGTCGCCGGGCCGGTCGCCGCGTGCGTAGTGCAGTTGATCGGCGTGGTCGTCAGGCTGGTGACCACCGATGTGGAGGAGAGCTCCGTGCTGCCGGCAAACACCTCGAACTGCAACGGCACGGTGGAGCCCCCGTTGACGACGTTCAGGGCGCCGCCCATCTCGATCGAGCTGTAGAAACCGCGCAGCGTGTACGGGTCCACGCTGTAGCTGCGCGTCTCGACGCGGGTGTTGCCGGCGAGGTCGTGCGCGGTCGCCGTCAACGTGTGTGTGCCCACGGTGGACGCGTAGCCGGTCACCGTGCAGCCGCCCGGGCCGGACAACGGATCGAACGCCTCACACGTCGGGGTGGCCGGCACGGTGCCGAAGACGAAGTGTGCTCCGTCGCTGATGCCGCCGTGCCAGGCGATGTCCGGCGGTGTGGCGTCACGCTTGATCGTCACCGACCGGGATGTGGCGCCACCCGCGCTGGTCGCGGTGCACGTGAACGTCGTTCCGGTGGTATCGGAGGTGACGAGCGCATCGTCGCAGCCGGATGCGCTCACATATGAGTCCGGGTCGCTGACGGTCCAGCTGACCGCGACATCGCCGACGTACCAACCGGCGTTGCCTGCCTGGCCGACCACGATCGGCGTCACGCCTGGCGGGGTCGAGTCGGTGAGGTCGAGGCCGACCCGCACCGAATCATGGTCGCTGGTCCGGAATCGTCGGGCGCGTACAGGCCGGCGATCTGATCGGGCGTCTTGAAGTCGGTGTTGTAGTCGAGCGCGGACGGCTCGTCGGCGTTGATGTGATAGTCGTTCGCGCCGGTCACCTCGGCAAGCAGTGACGGCGACGCAAACGCGTAGTCGAGGTAGCCCCACTGGGCGTCGAAGACGTAGGAATACGCATTCTCGCCGTGCAGGTGGCCCACCAAGTTGGTGTACCCACCGGCCTCGAGTGCCCCGACCGGATCCTCTTTGGCGTAGGAGTTGAAGTCGCCGAGCATGAGGACGTCCGGGTCACCGGTTCCGGGGATCACTGTGTTGTTGACGAAGGACAGCAGTTCGTTGGCCTCGTCGGTGCGGTGGGCATTCCAGCAGCTCTGCCCGTCGCCCTGATCGGCGTCCGGCCCGCTGGCCGGGCAACTGCCCTTCGACTTGAAGTGATTGGCGACGACCGTGACCCGGCCGTACGGCGTCTTGAACTCCTGCGCGACGGGTCGGCGCTCCCACAGGCTGCTGCCGGTGTCGACGAAGGTGTTGTGAGTCGGTGTGACGCGGTCGGTGCGGTACAGGATCGCCGCCTTGATCGCATCGGTGCCCGCGGCGTTGGTGATGCCGAGAGCGGCGTCCGGGTTGATGAATGCCCAGCGGCCTGGCGCGGTGGCGGCGTTGAGCGCGTCGACCAGCGCCTGGATCGCGCTGTGCGCGCCGTAGCCGTTGTTCTCCATCTCCATCACGGCCAGCACGTCGACGTCGAGGTGAGTCAGCGCCGCGACTTCTTTCGCCACCTGCCGCTGGTACTCGGTGCTGTTCTCCGCTCCGCGGCAGTCGGTTGGGGCACCGCCGACGCCGAACGTGCAGCCGGTGAAATCGTTGAAGAAGTTGAGCAGATTGGCACCACCGACTTTGATGCCGCCGCCGACCTCAGGCGGGCCGGTCGGCCGCGGGTTGCTCGCCTCGAAGTACGCCGACCCGTGCAGCGCGTCGATGGGCCGCAGCCGCCAGGTGTTCGGGCTGGCCGAGTTGCCCGCCCAACCGTAGGTCATCACGCCGGCCGCGTCGGTGATCGTGTCGCCGCCGCGCAGCGTGTTGCTCGCGCTGAGCGGATTACCCTTGCGCCCGAACTCGATCGGGTCCGGGTCCTGGTCGTTCTGCTCGTCGTCGATCTTGATCTGGTCGAGGTCGTTCACCGCCTGCATCGCGGCGGCCGGCGCGCCCGGCGCGACGATCGCGGTCGGTTGGCGCAGCCGGCCGCCCGAGGAGACGACAACCTCACCGAAGCGCTCGAGCTGGAAGTGCTCGGTGACGCTGAGCGTCTGGTGGAACCGGACGAGCATGCCTTCGTAGCGCTCGAATTCGTCCGGCGATGCCATGGGCAGCGAAACGTCCGTGGGTGTCGCGTCGCCGGTGCCGCAGACGGTGGGGCCACTCGGCGGGTCGAGCTCCGTCTGGTCCTGGAACTCGGCGACCTTTCCGGTGACCTCGACCAGCTGCCCGTCGGCCACGCCGGCGCCGGCGACGCCGCGATCGAACACAAAGATCCCGTCGCTGGTGGCCGGGTCGCCGTCGCCGCCGTCTTGGACGTAGAAGCCGCCCAGCGCCGGTGCTGCCCCCTCGTAGTCGCCGACCACGACCCCGCGTACGGTCACCGTCTGCCCGTCGAGTGCCGACGCGCGCGGTGCCCTGCACCGTGCCGACCGGGGTGACCGGGCCCTCACAGGCCGCGGCGCCGACCGTGACGGTCGCCGTGTCACTGTCGGCGCTGCCGACGTCGTTGCTGACTCGGACCCAGTAGGAC
>JBKPQM010000154.1:0-8008 GCA_046734095.1 Actinomycetota bacterium
TAGTTGCCCATCGAGGCGAAGCTCTCCTCCGGACTGTCCGGCAGGCCAGGCGGATCCCTGGGCTTCTCGACGAAGTCGACGACGTTTCCGTCCCGGCTGGCATCGACGATGCCGAACGCGCTCGCCTCGGACCGAGGCACCCGGATCGCCGCGATCGTCACCCCGGCTCCGGTCTCGATGTGCTGCGCGACCAGCTGCCGCGGATCCATGCGATAGACGTGGTCCGCGCCGAACACGACGATGTAGTCCGGCTTGTCGTCGTAGATCAGGTTGGACGACTGCAAGATCGCATCGGCGCTGCCGGTGTACCACCTCGGGCCGAGGCGCTGCTGCGCCGGCACCGGCGTGACGTAATTGCCGAGGACGCTGGACATGCGCCAGGTCTGGGTAATGTGGCGGTCCAGCGAGTGCGACTTGTACTGGGTGAGCACGCAGATGCGCAGGTAGCCGGCGTTGACGAGGTTCGACAGGACGAAGTCGATGAGCCGGTAGTTGCCGCCGAACGGCACGGCGGGCTTGGCCCGGTCGGCCGTCAGCGGGAAGAGGCGCTTTCCCTCGCCCCCAGCGAGGACCATCCCCAGGACTCTCGGCTCCCTGGCCATGGGCCCACCCTATCCGGGGCCGAGCGCCTCGGGCGAGCCCGCGAGATCGCAGTAAGGTCTGGCCCATGCGCGTCGGAATGCTCACTCGCGAGTACCCCCCTGAGGTATATGGGGGCGGAGGCGTACACGTGGAGTTCCTGACTCACGAACTCCGCAAGCTGGTCGACGTCCAGGTGCACTGCTTCGGGTCGCCGCGCGACGAGGCGGGCGTGCTTGCCTACACCCCGCCGGCCGGGCTGACCGGCGCGAACCCGGCGCTTCGCACGATCGGCGTCGACCTCGAGATCGCCGATGCCGTAGCCGGCCTGGACGTGCTCCATTCGCACACGTGGTACGCGAACCTCGCCGGTGTGCTGGGCTCCATGCTGCATGGAGTGCCCCACGTGTTGACCGCTCATTCCCTCGAGCCGCAGCGTCCGTGGAAAGCCGAGCAGCTGGGGGGCGGCTACGGCGTCTCGTCGTGGGTCGAACGCCAGGCGTACGAGACCGCCGCGGCGATCGTCGCGGTCAGCTACGGAATGCGCGCCGACGTGCTCGATGTATACCGGTTCGTCGATCCGGCTCGGGTCCACGTCATTCACAACGGCATCGATACGACGCTGTACGCCCCGTCGTCCTCGTCCGAAGTGCTCAGCCGTTGGGGTATTGCCCGCGATCGCCCGTCCGCGTTGTTCGTCGGGCGGATCACCCGGCAGAAGGGCCTGTCGCATCTGCTCGCCGCCGCACGTGCGTTCGACCCGGAGGTGCAACTCGTGCTGTGCGCGGGCGCCCCCGACACTCCTGAGATCGCTGCCGAGACGGAGGCCGCGGTCGCGTCACTGTCAGCGACCCGCACGGGTGTCGTCTGGATTCGGGAGATGCTGCCCCGCACCGACCTTACGCAGCTGTTCACTCACGCAACCGTGTTCGTCTGCCCGTCGGTGTACGAGCCGCTCGGCATCGTCAACTTGGAGGCGATGGCATGCGAAACGGCGGTGGTGGCCAGCGCCGTGGGTGGCATCCCCGAGGTCGTCGCCGATGGCGTCACCGGGCTGCTGGTGCCGTGCATCGCGGTCGAGCCCGAGGAGTTCGAGGCTGGTCTCGCCGCGGCAGTAAACGAGCTGGCCGCTCATCCTGAGCGCGCCGCGGCGATGGGCCGAGCCGGGCGGGAGCGCGCCGAGCGAGAGTTCAGCTGGGAGACGATCGCGCACCGTACAGTCGAGTTGTACGACTCGGTGCTCTAGCACCGTCAAAGCCAAGGCAGCAAGGCCAGCGCCGTCTGGGCGCCGGGTTCGACCTCGGTGAAGCCCGCATCTTGGACGACGGGCGCACCGCCGCGCACGGCGTCGGCCCACTGCGCCGGCGCCGCCGTCCGCACCGCCAGCGGGAACCCCCGGTCGCGCCAGGCCGAACGATCAGCGGCCGCCGACGCCCGCCAGCCGAGCTGGGCGGCATGCGCGGCCTGTGCCATCGCCTTTCCCGCCGTCATTTCGTAGCCTGGCGACAGGAGCACCAACGGCGCGCCCGGCGCGACGAGAGGCGGGGGCGGATCATCCAGGTCGGTGCCGCCGACCTGCAGCCGGGCCAGATCGCGCGGCCAGGCGTCCATCGGAATAGGCGGGAACACCCGCACCTCGGCACTGCCCTGCGTCACGGTCAGCCCGTCGAGTGCCAGGGCCCGCTGCCACTCGGCCCCGCGAGCCCGGCGGACGACCTTACGGATGCGCTGGGCGTCCCAGGCCGCGATGGCCTCGTGCCATTCCGGCCGCGCGTCGGTGAGGATCAGCAATACGCCGCGAGCCGCCGCTTCGAGTGCATCGGTCCGGGTAGGCGGCGCCGCGCGCTCGATGCGCACCACGAACGGCAGGACCAGCTCAGCCAACGGCGTACCCCTCGACCCAGCGGGCGAGCAGCCGCGCACCGAAGCCCGTCGCGCCGGTACTGAGCAGCCCGCCATCGGCGCTCGCTCGCGCGGTACCGGCGATGTCGAGGTGCGCCCACGGCACATCGCCGGCGAACGGTCGCAGGAACATCGCGGCGGTTGTTGCCTGCGGGCTGCCGGGTGAGTTGAGGGCATCGGCGATGTCCGAGTCGAGCAGGTCGAGGTACTCGTCGAGCAGCGGCATGCGCCACAGCGGCTCGCCGATGGCCTCGCCGGCCGCGAGCAAGGACGTCGCCAGATCATCCGACGGCGTGAACAACCCGGCCGTGTGCAAGCCGAGGGCCACCTTGATACCGCCCGTGAGCGTGGCGATGTCGACGATCGCGTGCGGACGCAGCCGCACGGCGCCGTAGGCGAGCGCATCGGCGACGATGAGCCGGCCCTCGGCGTCGGTGTTGACGACCTCACTGGTACGTCCGCCGTAGTGGCGGATGACGTCGCCCGGTCGCATCGCCGACCCGGACACGGAGTTTTCGGCAAGCGGCACGAGCACGGTCACACGAACCGGCACCCGAAGCACGGCGATCGTCCGCAGCGCTCCCAGACTCGCGGCGCCGCCGGCCATGTCGGTGTACATCGTCTTCATGCTCGCGCCCGGCTTGAGGTTGTAGCCGCCCGTGTCGAACGTGACGCCCTTGCCGACGAGAACGAGGTGGACGGACGCGCCGCGCGGACGCCACGACGCCTCGATCAGGCAAGGCGGGGACGACGAGCCGCGGCCGACCGCGAGCACGCCGCCGAAATGGTGTTCGGCCAGCCACGCCGCATCACGAGTCACAACCCGCACTCCCAGCGGGCCAAGCTCGGCGGCCGCTTGGTCGGCCGTCCAGATAGGAGTCTTCACGGAGGTACGGGTGTTCGCGAGCTCTCGAGCCCAGGTCGCGCCCTGGCCGTAAGCGACGCCGCGCGCGACGGCAGCGGAGTCGTCGACCCCGACGAGGCGAGCATGGACGACAGGTCGCGGGGCCGGCCGGGCGTCGAAGCGGTATCCGCCGAGCACGAGGCCGTCGGCCAAGGCCTCGGCCCAGACGGTCGGAATGGCAACGGTCACGGTCACGTCGGAGGAGCCCCGGGCCGATCGAGCAATGGCCGCGCCGGCCAGGCGCAGGTCCGCTGCCCGACCGTCGCCGACGCCGGCTATCAGTATTCGATTCGGCCGCTCGCCCGGCAGCGGCAGCGCCGCGATGTCGCCCGGCTTCGCCGAGGGCTCGTTCTGCGCGACTAACGTCTCGAGCGGGGCACGGACAGCGGGCGGAAGCACCCAGGCCGCGACGCCGTCGAGGACGAGCCCGAAGGTCCCGAGGCCGACCGCGAGCAGCTCGGGTGGCTGCTCATCACGAGCTATGCGTATGTCGGTCATAAGCGAAGGCTCCTTCGGCGCGTTTGTGAAATCGCCGCCCAGCCGGCGACGCTCCCGTGTGCACAGCTTGGTGCCAGCGTTGCATCACGCACAGCCGGGCGCATCGTCCGCGCGCGACACAGAACTCGGCCCCGGACACCCGCGTACGGGCACCGGGGCCGGTGGGTCATGCTTGGTCCAGATCAGCCGACCGCAGACTTCAAAGCATCGCCGAGGGCAGCCGCCTCGTCAGCTGACATCTCGACCACAAGACGTCCGCCACCTTCGAGAGGTACGCGCATGACAATTCCGCGTCCCTCTTTTGTCACCTCGAGCGGGCCATCGCCCGTTCGCGGCTTCATGGCCGCCATTCGTGCCTCCTCGATGAACGCCAAAACGTTCGTCCGAAACGGAAAACGCAGCGCCGAACCGGATACTCGGCCGCGGAGCTGTCGATATTCTCCCGCACGATCACCCAGGACCAAAAGCCCAGGGTCGTGATCATGCCCGGACGGGCGTAGCGTGTCGCCGCGTCGGCCCGGGCGATAGCGTTTGCCTCATGACGGATGCGCTGCTGGTCGACCACACTGACGGCGTCGCGACGATGACGCTGAACCGCCCCGATTCGATGAACTCGCTCTCCATCGAACTGAAGGATGCGTTGGTCGGGGCCGTCCGCGACGTCGCCGCCGATGACCGGGTCCGGGCGGTCGTCCTGACCGGCGCGGGCCGCGCGTTCTGCGTCGGCCAAGACTTGCGGGAACACGAGGCCATGCTTGCCTCGGGCGATCCGCATCCCCTGCACACGGTGGTGGATCACTACAACCCGATCACGTCGGGGCTCGCGAGAATGCCCAAACCGGTGATCGCCGCAGTCAACGGGGTGGCGGCCGGCGCCGGGGCGGGCTTCAGCTTCGCCTGTGACTTCCGCATCGCGAGCAGCAAGGCCTCGTTCCTGGTCGCGTTCGCGGGGGTTGGGCTCAGTCTCGACAGTGGTGTGTCGTGGACGCTGCCGCGGCTGATCGGTTCGGCCCGGGCCACCGCCTTGTCGCTGCTCGGCGATCAGATCACCGCCGAGGCGGCCCTCGAAATGGGCTTGGTGAACGCCGTCGTGGAGCCCGATCGGGTACTGCCGGCGGCGCACGAGCTCGCCGCGCGGTTAGCGGCGGGGCCGACCGCTGCCTACGCGGCCATAAAGGAGGCCATCGCGTTCGCGGCAACGTCCATGCTGGATGATGCGCTCGCCAAGGAGGCCGAGCTGCAGGAACGCGCCGGTGCCACGGCCGATCACCGGGCGGCAGTCGCCGCGTTCGTCGCCAAGCAGACGCCGACCTTCACCGGCCACTGAGCACTCGAACAGCACCCTTCGTCAAGTGGTGCGTTACTCGTCGAGTGGTGCGCTGTGACGCACCACTGAACCGATTACGCACCACTCAACGTGATGCGCCGGCGGATTAATTAGCCCGCCAACACGTCGCGACGTGGTCGTCGACGATGCCGGTGGCCTGCATCAAGGCGTACGCGGTGGTCGGCCCGACGAACTTCAGCCCGCGCTTGCGCAACTCGCGCGCCATTGCCATCGATTCGGGCGATGTCGAGGGCACCTCACTGAGCCGGCGCGGTCGCCGATGCCGGCGTGGCGCGAACGACCACAGCAGGGTGTCGAGCCCTTCCGGGACGGCCGCCACGATCCGCCGCGCGTTGTTGATCGTCGCGTCGATCTTGGCCCGATTGCGGACGATGCCCGGATCGGACAGCAGCCGCTCGACGTCCGCGTCGCCGAAGGCCGCCACCGCCGGCACCTCGAAGTCGGCGAAGGCCGCTCGGAACGCCGGCCGCTTGCGCAGAATGGTCAGCCACGAAAGCCCCGACTGGAACGCCTCGAGCGACAGCCGTTCGAACAGGGCACGATCGCCGTGAAGCGGGCATCCCCATTCGTCGTCGTGGTAGGCGAGGTACTCGGACGCCGACATCGCCCAGCCGCACCGGGGCCGGCCGTCGGACTCGATCATTGCGAGGGCTGATCGACGCGCCGCTGCGGCTGCTCGTCGCCGGGCCGCGACGGAGACTCGTCGAGCCGGACCTGGGTCGGCAGACCCCCGATCGAAGGACGCGCACCACGCAGCCGCGCGATCTCGTCGTCACGCAGGCGAAGCTCCTCGGTGAGCCGGTCCAGCAGCAGGTCGGTCTCGGCGAACCGATACCCGCGCAGCGCCACCGGCAGCCGCGCGGACACGACGTCCTCGGGCCGTAACTTCCGGTCCGGCAGGGACTCCCAAGGACGGGTGTCGGGCGCCGGCGGCGCGATCTGCTCACCCTTGGGCAGCACGAACACCGCCAACGCGAACAAGCCGGCGATCACGAGTATCGCGAGCAGGCCGTAAAGGAGGAGCGTCACCACCCTTCGATCGTGGCACGTCAACGCTGGGTTCTGCAGATGAGGGCCTGGATCAGCCGCCTGGTCGCGTGCGCCGGGGCGTCTCCGAGGTGGATCCGCCTACGCGTCTAGCGCAGCGAACAATTCGTCCATGGTGGATATCCGGCGCAGGTGGTCGAGCGCGGCCCGGCGGACGAAACCGCTATCCACCAGCGATTCCAGGTAGGTCCACAGTGGACGGTAGAACCCGTCCGGGTCGAGCACGAACACGGGCTTGCTGTGCAGTCCGATGGATCCGGCCGTCCACACCTCGAACAGCTCTTCCAGCGTCCCGATGCCGCCGGGCAGAGCGACGAAGACGTCGGCTCGCGAATCCATGATCCGCTTACGTTCGCGCATCGAGTCGACGATGATCAGCTCGTCCGAATCGAGGTCACCGATCTCGATGTCGATCAGAGCCTGGGGCATGACGCCAACTGTCCAGGCCCCGCCGGCACGCGCCGCCCGCGCGACCGCGCCCATCATCGAAACACGGGCGCCACCGGACACCAGCGTATGGCCGGCCTTGGCCAGCTGGGCACCCAGCTGTTCGGCCAGGACGAGGTACCGCGGATCGATTCGCTCCGACGACCCGCAGAAGACGCAGACTGCGGCCATCAGCCCGTTTCCCGCGATGCGCGCGGGCGAGTCCCCGACATGGCTCTACTCGGCGTCGTTGACGAGTTGGTCGTCCACCGCCCGCGCCACGGGCGCCTGCTGCGCGGAATCGACGATTCGCCGCACGATCCCGTCGACGTCGTCGGTCACCTCGAGGAGGTCGACCTCCGCCGCGTTGATCTTGCCACTCGGCAACACAGTCGTCCGGATCCAGTTGAGCAGGCCCGCCCAATACGCCGTGCCGAAGAGGATGACTGGAAACCGGGTTACCTTGCGCGTCTGCACCAAGGTGAGCGACTCGAAGAGCTCGTCGAGGGTGCCGTACCCGCCCGGCAGGATCACGAAAGCCTGCGCGTACTTCACGAACATCGTCTTGCGGGCGAAGAAATAGCGGAAGTTGATGCCGATGTCGACCCAGTCGTTCAGTCGCTGTTCGAACGGCAATTCGACGCCGAGCCCGACGGAAACCCCGCCGGCCTCGGACGCACCCCGGTTGACCGCCTCCATGGAGCCCGGACCGCCGCCGGTGATCACCGCGTACCCGGCCTGCGCCAGGGCGGTGCCCAGGGCGCGCGCCGCCGCGTATTCGGGGTCGTTTCGAGGCGTGCGGGCCGAGCCGAACACCGACACCGCCTGCGGTAGCTCCGCGAGCAGACCGAAACCCTCGACGAACTCGCTCTGAATCCGCAACACCCGCCAGGGATCGGTGTGCACCCAATCTGACGGACCGCGCGAGTCGAGCAGCCGCTGATCGGTGGTGCCGGGCTGCACCTGCGCCCGGCGGAGGATGACCGGGCCGCGCTGCCGCTCCGCGAACCGGCCCGAGTTCGGCTCGCTCATGTCTGCGACGGTAGATCAGTCTTCAAGAAGCGAATGAGTGCGGCCTCGGCGTCACTGATGCGGGCCAGCTCGACGTACTCCTCGGGCTTGTGCGCCAGGTTCGGGTTGCCGGGGCCGAAGTTCAGCGCGGGGATGCCCAGCTCGCCGAAGCGGGCGACGTCCGTCCAGCCGTACTTCGGCTGCGGCGACCCGCCTACGGCGGCGGCGAACGCTCGCGCCAACGCCGAGTCGAGGCCCGGCCGGGCGGCGGGCGCCGAGTCGATGATCTCGAC
>JBKPQM010000155.1:0-12960 GCA_046734095.1 Actinomycetota bacterium
TCCCGATCACCGATGTCGCCGGCGAGGTCGAGCGGTACGCGCCGACGGACCGGGAGCTGTCCGAGCGCATCCCGGAGCTCCTGGTCGGCGATGAGCGGGAGAACCTCTACGCCGAGGCCGACCGGCTCGTCGGGCTCGGCCAGCCCCGAGACCTGTCGCTGCGTATCGGCACGCTGCTGAGCGCCTTCGTGTTGCTGGACGTCGTCGAGATCGCCCGGGACACCGGGCACCGCGCCGCCGACGTGGCCGAGCTGCACTTCCTGGCCTCCGACCGATTCTCCGTCGACCAGATGCTGACCGAGGTCACCGAGCTGCCCCGCGACGACCGGTGGTCCACCCTCGCGCGAGCTGCCCTGCGGCACGACGTCTACGCGGCGCTGTCGACGATCACGACGGCGGTACTACGGGCCACGGACGACACCCTCACCGCGCCCGAACGGCTCGCACAGTGGGAGAAGGCCAACGCCGAGCGGGTGGCCCGAGCGCGCGCCACGGTCACCGAGGCGCTGGCCCGGGACACGGTCGATCTGGCCACCCTCTGCGTCGCCCTGCGGGTGATGCGCGGCCTACCCAGCTGACGCGAACAGGATCAAACGTCGAGTTCCGCGATCACCAAGGTTGGTCGATTCGTGATGATCGCGTCGACGCCGAGGTCGATCACGAACCGCACGTCCGCCAGCTCGTCGACCGTCCAGGCATAGACCAGGTTGCCCCGGCGGTGGGCGCGGGCGACGAAGTCCGGGTCCGCGCGCAGCACGGCGAGGCCCGGTCCGGCGATGCCGACCCCGGCCGGGAGCGAACCGTCGCGGCGTCCGGGCAGCAACCGCTCCAACAGCAGCACGGTCGGGACGTCGGGGGCTAGCAGCCGTACCCGGCGTAGCGCGATCGGAGCGAAGCTCATCACCGTCGCACGGCCGGCGGTGGGTTCCACCGGGCGTCGGCGGATGCTGCTGACCGGTCCGGGCTGGCCGGCCCAGCCGAAGCGGGCGAGCATCCGCACCAGCTCCTTCTCGACCAGGCCGCCGTACCGCGTCGGGTGCTTCGTCTCGATGAGCAGCCGCACCGGGCGCGGTGCGTCGTGGACGAGTTCGAGCAGTGTCTCCAGCGTGAGCACGCCACCGCTCGGGTCTCGGTCGGGCACCACTCCGTTCAAGTACGGCTCGTCGCGCAGCAGGTGGTCGGCCGTGTCGGGCCACTCGGCGTGCCAGGACGAGAAGTCCAGCGCGTCCAGGCCGGCCAGGTCGAGCTCGCTCACCAAGCCGTGACCGTCGGAGGTGCGGTCAACACGGCGGTCGTGCACGCATACGAGGTGCCCGTCGCGGGTCAGGCGCACGTCGCATTCGAGCGCGTCGGCTCCACCATCGATGGCTGCGGTGTACGCGGACAGGGTGTGCTCGGCCACGTCGAAGGACGCACCGCGGTGCGCGACGATCAACG
This sequence comes from Actinomycetota bacterium, assembly GCA_046734095.1. Taxonomy (GTDB): domain Bacteria; phylum Actinomycetota; class Actinomycetes; order Mycobacteriales; family Jatrophihabitantaceae; genus DASXRA01. The sequence continues at coordinate 1,438 of JBKPQM010000155.1, forward strand.
GGCGTTTTGGCCGCGTCCGCGCCTCGCGCGACGCCCGATGGCTCACCCCGTCCATGCTGCCCCACGGCGCGCGGAACCGCGCGTCGCGGCCCCGGGGACTCGCAGCGCTAAATCACATCCGGAGCGGCGCCGGTCTCGCTGACCAGCGGACGGCGGGCCGCCGCCCACGCCATCAGGCCGCCCGTGAGGTTGTACGCGCGGTAGCCCTGATGGTTGAGCCACGCCGCCACCTGAGCCGAACGACTGCCGACCTTGCAGACGACCACGATGTCGGTGTCGGCACTCAGCTCCTGCGTGCGGCCCGGGATCTCGTTCATCGGGACGTGCACCGCACCCTCGACGTGACCCGCTTGCCACTCGTCGGGCTCGCGGACGTCGAGCAGAACGGCGTCGGCCGGGATCTCGTCGATTGACACGGTGGGCACGTCGAACGGGCGCATCACCCCAGTCTGCCCGATACTCTGAATCGGCGACGGCGGAGGTTGGGACGGTACTCAACCTGGCGAAACTGGCTATTTAAGCAGTTTCGACAGGCGGCGGTCCGCCAGCTCTCGGCCCTCGGTCTGACAGGTCGGGCAGTACTGGAAGGACTTGTCCGCAAAGGAGACCTCGCGGATCGTGTCGCCGCACTCGGGACAGGGCAGCCCGGCGCGGGCGTGCACCTTCAGGCCGGAGCGCTTCTCGCCCTTGAGCGTTGCCGCCTTCTGGCCCACGGACCGCGCGACGGCATCGGTCAGGACGTCGCCGATCGCGGCGTGCAGCCGCTCGACCTCGGCCGGGGTGAGCTTCGCGGCCAACTTGAACGGGGACAGGTGCGCCGCGTGCACGATCTCGTCCGAATAGGCGTTGCCGATACCGGCGATTACGGACTGGTCGGTGAGGACGCCCTTGATCTGGGCCCGCTGTCCGGCGAGCAGCGACGCCAACGCGGTCGCGTCGAGCTGCAGTGCGTCGGGCCCGAGCCGCGCGACGCCGGGCACTTCGCCGACGTCCCGCACCAGGTACACCGCGAGCCGCTTCTGGGTGCCGGCCTCGGTGAGGTCGAATCCGGCACCGTCGGCCAGGTGGAGTCGAAACGCGAGCGGCCCCTTGCCGGGACGCGGTGGCGCAGGCGGCAGGGATTCGCGCCACTGCAGCCAGCCGGCCCGGGCGAGATGCATGACGAGGTGCAGCCCGTCGACGTCCAGGTCCAGGAACTTGCCGTACCGCCCCGCACCGGTAATCGTCGCGCCGGCCAGTGCGGACAACGGCGGGTCGAACGTCTTGACGGCGCTCAGCGCGGCGGCGTCGGCGCGCGCGACGGTGCGGCCGACTGCCCGCTCGCGTAGAAACGCGGCGAGTGCCTCGACCTCAGGCAACTCCGGCACGGCGTCAAGCGTACGTGGACGAGGCCGATGGGCGCGTACGCCTTCCGGCGCCAAGCCCGCGGCTCGCGCATCTCATAGGCTGCGCCAGTGCGGGTGGGGTGGCCGTCGACGCGAGGGAAGCGAATCGCGCTCAGCGCCGGAATCGTCGTTCTGGTGCTGTTCGTCGCGTGGTTGATCGCTGGCTACCTCGTCATCGTCGACCCGACCGTCAACCACCCTGAGCACGCCGACGCGATCATCGTCCTCGGCCCGCCGGACGACAACCGCCGGATCGCCACGGCGCTCGCGCTGATCGACGATCACGTGGCGACGAACCTCGTCATCTCCGTGATGTCCGACCGCCAGCGGGAGGTCAAGCACCTCTGCACCGATCCCCACGACGGGTTCACGGTGACGTGCTTCCAACCGCACCCGGCGACGACCCGGGGTGAAGCCGAGCACATGCGCAACCTCGTTCGACAGCACGGCTGGACCTCGGTCGTCGTGGTGACGTCGACCTATCACGTGTCGCGCGCACGGATGATCTTCGACCGCTGTATCGACGGACCGCTCTACGTCGTCGCGGCCCGGCACGGCATCTCCCCGCTGAAGTGGGGGTACGAGTGCCTGTACCAGACCGGAGGGTACGTGAAAGCGGCCCTACAGTCGGGCTGCTGAGTGCGCGATCCGCTCGCGAACGATCAGATCCAGGGCCCGGTACGACAGCTCGACGAGGAACGCACCGCCGGCACCGATGACGGCGGCCGTCGCCAGCCGCAGCGGCGTGACGTCGAGCAGGAAGATGCCGTGGGCGAGCGGTGGGACGGCGACGATCAGGGCAATCGCGCCGGCCATGCTGGCAACGAGCGCGAGCTTCCATCCCGCCAGCGGCCGCGCGAGGATGACCAGCGTCCACAGCGACACGATGAGCACGACGAGCGTCGCCGTGGTGCGGCCGTCGTCCACCGAGGCGCCGCTTTCCATCACCCTCGTCGCCCGATACCCGAGGTAAGCGGCGACGCCGGTGACAATACCGGTAGGTATGGAGAATCGGAGCACCCGCCGCAAGAACCCGGGAATGTAGCGCCGCCGGTTGGGTCCGAGCGCCAGCAGGAACCCCGGTACGCCGATCGTCACCGCCGAGATCAGCGTGAGCTGTATCGGCGCAAGCGGGTAGGCCGCCAGCGTCACCGCGACGATCAGCGCCAGCACGAGCGAGTACATGTTCTTGACCAGGAACAGGTTGGCTGCCCGCTCGATGTTGGCGATGACCCGCCGGCCCTCGGCGACCACGTCGGGCAGGTGCGCGAACCGGCCGTCGAGAAGCACGAGTTGGGCGACTGCGCGCGTCGCGGGTGAGCCGTTGCCCATCGCCACGCCGATGTCCGCGTCCTTCAAGGCCAGCGCGTCGTTGACCCCGTCGCCGGTCATCGCGACGACGTGCCCGCGGCTTTGCAGGGCGGCGACGAAGGACCGCTTCTGTTGGGGGGTGACCCGGCCGAAGACGCTGTGCTGTTCGAGGACGTCGGCCAACGCGGAGACGTCGTCGGGCACAGTGCGCGCGTCGACCGCGTCGGCGGCGCCGTTGACGCCCGGCACGCCGACGCGCGCGGCCACCGCACCGACCGTGCGCGGGTTGTCACCCGAGATCACTTTCAACGCGACGCCCTGCTCGGTGAAGTACCGCAATGTCTGGGCGGCGTCGTCGCGCACCCGCTCGGCCAGGACGACCAGCGCCGCCGGCTTGAGTCCTGAGGGCAGGCGCGCCTCGCCGGTCTCATCCGGCTCGGGAGCGACCACCGAGTGGGCGAGCAGAAGCACCCTGCTTCCCTGCGTGGCGAGCGCGTCGGCTCGACCGCGAGCCGTCTGCTGCGCCTCGCCCGCCGGCGACGGCAGCACCATCTCCGGTGCGCCGAACACCCAGGTGCCCTGGCCGCCGGCAGTCACCGCTGACCACTTGCGCGCCGAGGAGAACGGCACCTCGTCGGTGGCCTGCCATGACGTGGACGGGAAGGCCGCGGCCACCGCCGCGGCCGTCGAATTCGAGTCGGACCCGCCGGTGAGCAGGCCGAGCGCTTCGGGCACGTCGTCGTGGTAGGAGTCGAGCGTCTCGATCCGGTCGAACGCGACGTCGCCATGGGTGAGCGTGCCGGTCTTGTCCAGGCAGACGACGTCGACGCGGGCTAGGCCTTCGACGGCGGGCAGTTCCTGGACGAGCGTCTGCCGGCGCGCCAACGTCAGCGTGGCGAGCATGAACGCCAAGCTGGTGAGCAGGACGAGGCCTTCTGGCACCATGCCGACCAGCGCGGCGACAGTCCCGGTGACGGAGTCCTGCCAGCCGCGGTTGTCCTTACTGCGGAACTGGCTCCACAGCAGGATCGGGCCGACCACCAGCATCACCAGCGAGATCCACTTGAGCAGCTGGTTCGTGCCGGCGACCAGTTCCGAGTGGGTGATCGTGAAGCGGCGCGCCTCGGTGGTCAGCTTCGTCGCGTAAGCGTCCTCGCCGACGGCGGTGGCCTGGAACCGTCCCCGCCCGGCGACGACGATCGACCCCGAGCGCACCTCGTCGCCCGGCTCCTTGACGATCGGGTCGGACTCGCCGGTCAGCAGCGACTCGTCCACTTCGAGCCCGTCGGCCGTCGTGACGACGCCGTCGGCCGGCACCTGGTCGCCCGCGCGGATCTCGACGAGGTCGTCTTGGACGACGTCACCGACGTCGAGATCCTGTACGACGCCGTGCCGCACCGCTCGAGCACGTGGCGCGTTGAGCACGGCGAGGCGGTCGAGGGTGCGCTTGGCGCGCACCTCCTGGAAGATGCCGATGGCGGAGTTGGCCAGGATCACGAGGCCGAAGAGTCCGTTCTGCCAGCGTCCGGTCGTCAGGATGATCACGAAGAGCGTCAGTAGCAACGCGTTGAAGACGGTGAAGACGTTGGCCCGGACGATCTCCGGGATCGTGCGGCTGGTCCGACTCTCGACGGCGTTGGTGCGTCCCGCCGCCACCCGGTCGGCCACCTCGGCGGCCGTCAGCCCGGTCGCGGGCGTGACGAACGTGTCCACGGCGACGGTCACCGACCGTACATACCATGTAGTGGCTGAGAAGCCCCGAATTCGATGGGGGAACTCGGTCGACCGGTAGTACGTCCTCGGGCCATCAGTTGTGCAGGACGGCCGCCCCGCTGTACCGGCCGTGGGCGAGGTCGGCCAGCGCACGCGGCGCGTCGGCCATCGGATATGGCCAGGTCGTCGCGCGAATGCCGAATCGGGATGCCAGGCGCAAGAACTGCTCGCCGTCGTAGCGTGTGTTCGCCGTGACGCTGCGCAGCCGGCGTTCGTGGAACAGCTCGGCGTCGTAGTTGAGCGCCGGGATGTCCGAGAGCCAGATACCCGCGACAGCGAGCGTGCCGCCGGCGTCGAGCGCGCGTAACGCAACCGGGACGAGCCCGCCGGCCGGCGCGAAGAGGATCGCCCCGTCGAGTGGCTCCGGCGGAGCGTCGGCGGCGTCGCCAACCGAATCCGCGCCGAGCTCGCGGGCGAGAGCCCGGTTGCCCTCACCGCGGGTCAGCACGTGCACGCGTAGTCCCTGGTGCAGCGCCACCTGGGTGATCAGGTGCGCGCTGCCGCCGAAGCCGTAAACGCCCAGCCGCCCGCCCGGCGGCACGGCGGCCGCGAGCAATGCCCGGTAGCCGATGATGCCCGCGCACAGCAGGGGTGCCGCCTGCTCGTCATCGATCTGCTCGGGCAGCGCGTAGGCGAAGCGCTCGTCGACGAGGCATGCGTCGGCGTAGCCACCGTCGACGTCCCAGCCGGTGAAGGTCGGCGACGCACACAGGTTCTCGTCGCCCCGTCGGCAGTAGGCGCAGGTGCCGTCGGTGCGGCCGAGCCACGCCACCCCTATCCGGTCACCGACCGCGAACCGCGTCGCGCCGGTACCGACCGCGTCGACCCGGCCGACGATTTCGTGCCCCGGCGTGGTGGACGGGCGGTGCGGCGGCAGGTCACCCTCGGCGAGGTGCAGGTCGGTGCGGCACACCCCGCAACAGCTGACCCGAACGCGAACCTGACCTGGTCCGGGTAAGGGCAACTCCCGTTCGATGCGGCGCAGCGGGCCGTCGTCGATCGGAGCGACATGGTCGACCACCCAAGCCTGCATGTCCCCATTCTGACCTCCCCCATCCCGACCTCTCCGTTGAGTGGTGCGTTACCGCTCGAGTGGTGCGATAGAACGCACCACTCAACGCCTAACGCACCACTCAACGGGTCAGGGTGGGGCGATGGGGGTCAGGTGTGGGCGTCGAGCCAGGCGATGATGTCGTCGAGCACGGCGTCCTTGTTCGGCTCGTTGTGCGACTCGTGGTAGCCGCCCTCGTACAACTTGACGGTGAGGTCGGTCGACCCGACGTGTTCGGCCACGAACTGAGTCGCGGCCGGTGGCACGATCCGATCCGCAGTTCCGTGGAAGATCAGCAACGGCAGCTTCAGCGCCTCCAGGCGTGGCCGCATCGCCGCGACGGTGCGCAGCACCTCGGCGCCGGTGCGCGCGCGCATGCTGCCGAGGTAGTTCAGCGGGTCGCTGCGGTAGTCGCGGACGACGTCGAGGTCGCGGCTGACCCCGGTCACATCTAGCTTGAGCACCCCGAGGTTCGGGGTGAGCCGGGACAGCAGCCCAGCCGCCGCCCGCTGCACCGGGTTGGCCGCGCTGACGTCGAGCGCCGGAGCCGACAAGATCGCGCCACGCAGCTCGATCGGCGTCCCCGTGATGTACTGCAGGGCGATCAGGCCGCCGAGGCTGTGGCCGTAGACGAACGCCGGCGCTCCTGGTTCCCGCTCGACGGCCAGCCGTGCCACCTGGTCCACTCCGGCCACCGTCGCGTCCATCGTGCCGATGTTTCCGCGCAGTCCGTCGGTGCGTCCGTGGCCGGGATGGTCGACCGCGTAGACCGGGTATCCGGCATCGGCCAGGCGAGCGCCGACGTGCGCATAACGGCCGCTGTGTTCATGCACACCGTGCACCAACACCACGACGCCGCGCGTCGGCGCGGATCCCGCCCAGCTCTGCCAGTACTGCCCAGATGACAGCCTGCTCTCGGTCATGCGGCACACGGTATGACGCCGGCCAACCCCGGGGGAGGGGCTGGCCAGGCTTGCCGTGATATGCCGGTTACGCGGCCTGCGCGAGTTCTGGGGCGCTTGACTCGGTGGGAGCCGGCGCGTTGGCAGCGTTGGTGCGTAGCACGCAGGCGGCAATGATGGTCGCCACCACGGCGAGCGCTCCGCCGATGACGTAGGCCAGTTGGTAGCCGGAGTTGAGCGCGGCGAGCGCGTCGTGCCCACGGGCCCGCAGCCCGTCGGTGCGCTCGGCGGCCAGGGTGGCGAGCACGGCCAGGCCGACCGCGCCGCCGACCTGCACCGTGGTGTTGACCAGCCCGGACGCCAGCCCCGAGTCCTCCGGCGTGGCGCCCGACATGGCCAGCGTGGTGAGGGCGGGGAAGCCGAGTCCGGCGCCGAGGCCGAGCAGGATCATCGGTGGCATCACGTCCGTGACGAAGTGGCCGTGCACCGGGGCACGGGCGAACAACAGCAGGCCGGCCGCGATGATGGCGAGGCTAACCACCAGAATCGGCTTGACGCCGAACTTCGCGGCGAGCGGGCCGGCGAAGCGCAACGACATCGCGCCCATGACCACCGTGGCGGGGAGGAACGCGAGGCCGACGCCGAGCGCGTCGTAGCCGAGGATCTGCTGCAGGTACAGCGCGCCCAGGAAGAACATCCCGAACATGCCTGCGACCATCAGCGCCTGCACCAGGTTCGCCGCCGCGACGTTGCGCGAGCGGAACAGCCGAAGCGGCATCAACGGGTTGGCCACGTGGGCCTGGCGGACGACGAAACCGGCGACCAGCGCAACGGCGACCGCGCCGAGGCCCAGGGTGAACAGCGACACCCAGCCGTGGTGCTCGACCTGGAGGATGGTGTACACGCCGAGCATCAGCCCGCCGGTGAGCAGCACTGCGCCGCGCACGTCCGCGCCCTGCTTGAAGCCGATACCCTCCCGGCGCTCCACCAGGCGCAGGGCGAAGTATCCGGTTGCCAGGCCGACGGGCAGGTTGACGAAGAAGATCCAGTGCCAGTTGATCGCTGACGTGAGCACGCCGCCGGCGAGCAGTCCGATCGAGCCGCCACCCGAGGCCACGAACCCGTAGACGCCGATTGCCTTGGCCATGTCCTTGGGCTCGGGGAACATCGTCACGATCATGCCGAGGATTACCGCGGACGTCAGTGCGCCGCCGACGCCCTGCACGAACCGCGCGGCGATCAGCATGATCTGGTTCTGGGCGAGCGCGCACGCCAGCGAGGCCACGGTGAAGATTGAGAGCCCGGTCAGGAACACGCGGCGTTGGCCGATGAGGTCGCCGAGGCGTCCGGCGAGCAGCAACAGACCGCCGAAGGCGATCAGGTAGGCGTTGACGACCCAGGACAGGTTGTTCTGCGAGAAGTGGAGGTCGTCCTTGATCGATGGCAGGGCGACGTTCACGATCGTCGCGTCGAGCACGATCATCAACATTCCGGTGCAGAGCACGTAGAGGGCCAGCCAGCGGGTGCGGTCGGTCTTCATGTCCAAGCTCCCAAGTCGTCTTTGTCTTCTTCTTCATCCGGGACGTCGAGGCCGCCGTCGCGTTCTCGACATCGTCAACAGCTACGACGACATGCAAACACCGAACTCATCGGCGGCCGGCGAGAAGACCTCCACCTGCGGCCAGCCCTGCTCGGCGGCCTGGTGGAGGACGGCTGCCACGAGTTCCGGCGACCCGCCGACGAGCAGCGGCGCGGCCGCGGCACCGAGCTCGGACGCGTGGTCGGCGGCCCACTCGACGGTGGCCACCGCCTGCTCGGCGTCGTCCGGGCATACGGCGAGCACGAGGATCCCGGACAGGGCGTAGCCGGCGGCGAACAACACGAGGAGTGGCGGCGCGGCCCCGGTCGGTAGCGGCCAGTAGACCCGGGCATGCAATCCGCCGCGGAGCTGGACGTCGGCGATTCGGCGGGCGGGCATGTCACGGTCCTCGGGCACCATGCGTCGACGATGGCATCGTCGCAGGCGGCAAGGGAAAGGCCGAGTCGGCATGACGGTGTTACCCCACTTGCATCACCGAGTGCGGATCCGTCGGCCACACTGTCCGCATGGACGATGGTCAGGTCCTGTCGCTTCCGTCCGCGCCCGATGCGATCGAGTTGCGCCACCTGCGGGCATTCGTGGCGGTGGCCGAGGAGCTCAACTTCGGGCGGGCGGCGTCACGGCTTTATCTCTCGCAGCCGGCGCTGAGCCGCCAGATCCGCGCGCTGGAGCGCCTGATCGGGCCCGACTTGCTGCGCCGGTCAACCCATCGCGTCGAGCTGACGCTGGCCGGGGAGGCGTTGCTCGATCGGGCCCGCGAGCTGCTGCGCGGCCTCGACCAGGCGATCTCGGCCACCCGATCGATGGGCGGCGAGCATGCGGAGCAGATGGCCCGGCTGTGGGCGCCGTCGGACGCGCTGACCGCCGGCGGCGCCAGCCTGCAGCAGCTGCGGGCCGCCACCGAGGAGTTGCACGCGCAATTCCCGGTGCCGGCCGATGTGACTGTCGCACCGGTGAACGCAGGCGGCGTCCCAGCTTTGACGGTGACGCCCACCGACCGGCCGATCAGCGTCTTGTTCCTCCACGGTGGCGGGTATTCGATGGGCTCGGCGTTCGGGTACCGGCATCTGGCCGGTGCCTTCGCGATCGCCGCTGACGCCGGGGTGTTGGTCCCCGAGTATCGGCTGGCGCCCGAGTATCCGTACCCGGCTGCGCTCGACGACTCAGTGCGGGCGTACCAGTGGCTGCTCGACACCAGTGATGCCCCGACCGTCGTTGCGGGTGACTCCTCCGGGGGCGGGCTGGTGGTCTCGTTGCTGCTGCGGCTTCGGCAGGACGGCCGGGCGCTGCCGAACGGTGCGGTGCTGATGTGTCCGTGGATCGACCTGACGTGCACCCTCCAGAAGCCGTCGCCCGGTGAGGCCCAGCCGCTGCTCACCCGGGAGTGGGGGCTGCGGTGCGCGTCGGCCTACGTCGGCGATCACTCGATGGACGATCCGCTGCTCGACCTGCTCTCGGCCGACCTGTCCGGACTGTCGCCCCTGCTCGTCCAGGCGGGCACCGGGGATGTTCTCCGCGAGGACGCCTACCAACTCGTGGAGCGCGTCCGCGCGCACGGCGGCGACGCGCGACTCGAGCTCTATCCGGTGCCGACCCACGACTTCCACCTGTTCTGGTCGTTCCTGCCCGAGGCGGCCGACGCGGTCGACCAGGCCGGCCGCTTCGTCCGCGACCGGGCCGCCGCTTCGTCGACCGCTCGCTCCGAGCCGGTGCGTTAGCTGGCACCCGGTGGCCGCCGGCCGAGAATGTCGGCAACTGCCGAGCGCGCCCGGCCGGCGTCGTCCGGCACGAGCCCGATACGCGTGCGGCGGTGCAGCACGTCGTCGGCATCGAGGGCGCCCTCGTGCGTGACGGCGAACTCGATCTCGGCCCGGGTGACGTCGATGCCGTCGGCGATGTCGTCCAGCGGGCGCGCCACGGTCGCGGCGTCGATCACGGGTCGGGCGGCGCCGCCGTGGCGGGCAACGAGAGAGGCGGGCAGACCGTGCGTGGATCTGCTCTCCGGATGCGTCGGCGCGCCGATGAGCGCAACGTTCTGGGTCCGGCCCGGCCGGGCGGTCAGCCGGCGCGAGCGGACAGCGGCGTCGACCGCATCCTGCGCCATGCGCCGATAAGTGGTCAGCTTCCCGCCCACCACGCTGATCACTCCCGACGGCGACTCGACGACGGCGTGCCGCCGCGACAGATCGGCGGTGTTGCCGCCGCCGCTGTCGATCAGCGGCCGGAGCCCGGCGAACGCGCCGCGCACGTCCGCGCGGGTGAGTGGCCGATCGAGCCCGTCGCTGATCGTCGCGAGCAAGAAGTCGATCTCGGACTCGGTCGGGCGGGGCTCGTCCGGGACGGGCCCGGGCGCATCCTCGTCGGTCAGGCCGACGATGACGCGGTCCAGCTGCTGCGGCAGCGCGAAGACGAACCGGCTGATCGAGCCAGGCACCGGGACGGTCAGCGCGCCCCGCGGGTGACCGAAGGTCGTGGCGTCGAATACCAGGTGCGTTCCCCGGCTCGGCCGCAGCCGCATCGACGGGTCGACCTCACCCGCCCAGATGCCGGTCGCGTTGACGACGGCCTTTGCCCGAACGGTGTGGGCCGAGCCGGTCAGCGTGTCGATGAGGGTCGCCGACGTGCCGGTAACGTCAGTCGCCCGCACCCGGGTCAGCACGGTCGCCCCGTGGGAGGCGGCGGTGCGTGCGATCGTGACCACCAGCCGGGCGTCGTCGATCAGCTGGCCGTCGTAGGCGACGAGCGCCCCACCCAAACCCCCGACGCGCACGGACGGGACGAGCGCGCGCGTAGCGGCGGCGTCGACGCGGCGCGCCCGCGGCAGCAGCGAGGCGGGGGTTCCGGCCGTGGCCCGCAGCATGTCGCCGGCGAGGAAGCCGGCCCGGATCAACGCTGGGTGGCCCATCGACGGTAGGAGTGGCACCACCTGCGGTAGCGGGCGAATCAGGTGCGGCGCGGTGCGGGTCATGAGGATGTGCCGCTCGACGGCACTCTCCCGGGCGACGCCGACCCGGCCGGAGGCCAGGTAACGAAGTCCGCCGTGGACGAGCTTGGAGCTCCACCGGCTGGTGCCGAACGCGAGGTCGTGCGCCTCGACCAGCGCTACCTGCAGGCCCCGCGTCGCTGCGTCCAGGGCGACACCCGCGCCGGTGACGCCGCCGCCGATGACGAGCATGTCGACGTCGTCGAGCGCGTCGAGGTCCGCCGCGCGTTGGGCGACGTTCAGCTGCACCATCGCGGCCATCTCCTTCGCCGTGCCTCGGCGTATGGTGCCACGCATGCCGCTCCCTGTGCCCCCGATGAGGTGGGACGGCTGGGGCGATCCGGCGCAGGCCGAGCCGCTGCCGGAGAACGTCACCGCGCTGCTCAAGAGCGCGCTGGGCGTGTCAGCCGAAGACGTCAACGCACCGACGATCGACCAGGTGCGGCTGCGCCCGTCCGCGCTGACCGAGTCGGATGAACGCGCACTGGCCGCTGTTGTCGGCCCCGATCAGGTGAGCA
>JBKPQM010000156.1:0-16930 GCA_046734095.1 Actinomycetota bacterium
GTGCACGACGCTGGGCTGCACGACTGTGCTGCGTGGAGCGGTCAGCCAGCGGAACCGGCGCCCAATGTCCTCGGCCGCGGCCGGTCCGGCGCCGGGACGATCGGCGCAGACGTCCAAGACGGCAGACAGCGTCCGGTCGATCGCGTCCTGATCAGCGCGCGGGTCGAGCGCGGCGAGCCGGTCACGGTCCAGGTGAACCCGGCAACCGAGGAAGTCCAGGGCGCGGCAGTACACCACCACTCCGGCATTGATCGACTCCCCCCGGTCGACCCGCGGCACGATGCGGAGCACGACGTACTCGAACGGGTGCAGCGTGGTCACGGCCGATCACTCAACCATGGAAACCGCTCGCGGCGGCGGGGCGCGCGTGGCGCCGGGCCGGCCGCCACGCTGTCGCGCAATGCGCCTACCCAGCTCGACCGATTGTTCAGCCGAGCTGTAAACCAGTCCACGTAGGCCCGGCGGACGTCGTCGGGGCCGCGGAAACCTGCCTCGTCAGCCAGCCACTCGTCCGGCACGTCCGCGGCGGCCGCTGGTACCGCGTCGCCGGCGAGTCGGGGCGATAGCGCCGCGTCGGCGGCGTCGACGTCCGGTGAGGCGCTGATCAGCACGTGCTCGCCCGCGTCGTACGGTCGCGCGGCTGCGGCGGCTGGTGAGTTCCAGGTGTGGTGGAACGTCAACGCCGAGCCGTGGTCGATCAGGTACGGACGGCCGTGCCAGAACAGCAGATTCGGGTTGCGCCACGACCGGTCGACGTTGTTGATCAGTGCATCGAACCACAGCACCCGTCCGGCGAATTCCGCATCGATCTCGAACGCGGCCGGGTCGAAGTCGAGCGCGCCGGGCAGGAAGTCGACCCCGAGATTGCGGCCCCCACTGCCGCGCAACAGAGCCTGCACCTCCTCATCCGGCTCGCCGGCCGCCAGAGCGGTGTCGAGATCGACGAGCACGAGATCGGGGACCGGCAACCCGAGTTCACGGGCAACTGCGCCGCAGATGATCTCGGCGATCAGCGCCTTGGGCCCCTGCCCGGCCCCACGGAACTTGACGACGTACGTGCCGAGGTCGTCGGCTTCCATGAGGCCCGGCAGCGAGCCGCCCTCGCGCAGCGGTGTGACGTAGCGCGTGGCAAGGACAGTACGCAGCACGGTTGTAGATCCTAGGACGGGCGCGGGTTTCGCGACGCCGACGAGATCCTCAGCGTGGCTGTGTTTATCGGCCGACCCCTAATTGGACAACCCCGGTCACCAGCGAGAGACGCCGCGCGGCCGGGGTGCGGGAGAAATTTACCCGGCGTCACCCGACCAGCACCAGAGGTCATGCTGTCCTGGGCGTGTCATGCCGGTTGATGCCAGTACGCCCAGCTCGTCCGATCGGGCTGCCGTGAACCGGCTCGGGGTTGGACCGGCCGACGGCCCGCCGCGCCTCCAGCTTGCCGGGCCTCCCGCGGCGGCGCCGGGCCGACTGGACAGGCCACCGGCGCCTCGGCCACGCTGGCCCTGGTGGACAGGTCGCAGTTGCGGCAGTGGATCGAAGACGCGCTCGCCCGGCACGATCGCGACGCCCGCGAACGGGGCGAGGAGGTCGCCAACGTGACCGTGGACGAGATCGTTGACGCCGTATGGGGGCGCCTGCCGCTTGAAGTCCGCCGCCAGGCGTCCCGGGCTCGGGTGCAGGCCAGCCTCACCGTGCTCACCCTGCAGCGCGGGATCGCGCTGGCGCGCGACGATGACCGGCGACAGGAGCTAGGCGGCGCCGACGACGGTGGCGCGACGTGGCCGGACTCCGACCCCAACGGCGCCCGGGAGTAAGGCTCCGCCACGCCATCCCCTGCGCTTCCACTTTGTGATCAAGAGGGAGTTGTGGCTTCGCCGGCGCCCACTTTGCCAGCTTGACGGCACATTTGCCGTGATCAAGAAGGAGTTGTGGCTTCGCCGGCAGCCACTTCGCCGTCTTGATCAAGGAAGCTGGGCGTGCGCCGTAACGCCGGGACAGCGAAGACGCCGGCAATCTCCTCTTGACAGCGCCCCGCTCGGGCGGGTAGAAAACCAGTCAGTTAGATAACCGATTGGTTAGACATGGCAACAGACCAGCTCAGCCGTACGTTCGCCGCCCTCGCCGACCCGACGAGGCGGGCCATTCTGGCTCGGCTCGTCGACGGATCAGCGACGGTCAAGGAGCTCTCCGCCCCGTTCGCCATGAGCGGGCCGGCGATCTCCAAGCACCTGCGGGTGCTCGAACAGGCCGGGCTCATCAAGCGGGGGCGCGAGGCGCAGTGGCGTCCCTGCGAGCTCGACGCGTTGCCGCTCAAGAACGTCAGCGAATGGGCCGAGCGGTATCGGCAGTTCTGGGACGCGAGCTATCACCGATTGGACGTGTACCTCGATTACCTCAAGGAGGACAGCGATGCCGACTAGCACGACAACCCTGACCAGAGTCTCGGACGTCGAGATCTCGATCACCCGGGACTTCGCGGCCCCGCGCACGCTCGTTTTCGACGCGCATACGAAGCCCGAGCACGTGTCGCAGTGGCTCCTCGGCCCCGAGGGCTGGACGATGCCGGTCTGCGAGATCGACCTGCGGCCCGGCGGATCGTGGCACTTTGTGTGGCGCCGTGACGACGGTACCGAGATGGAAATGAGCGGCGTCTACCGCGAGGTTGTGCCGCCCGAGCGGATCGTCAACACCGAGCGCTGGGGACCCGAATGGCCGGAGACCGTCAATACGGTGCGGTTCACTGAGGACGACGGCACGACGAAGGTCACCCAGACTGTCCGTTATCCCTCGAAGGAGGCCCGCGACGCCGCGCTGGCCACCGGCATGATGACCGGCGTCGAGCACAGCTACGAGCTGCTCGACGCGCTGCTCGCTAAGGCGCGCTAGCTGGCGTGGGCAAGGGCAAGGTCGGGGCGGCCGTGTCGCTGGACAGCTTCGCCGCCGATCCGTCCGATGCGGTTGGTCGGCTGTGGACTGAAAGCAGTTTGGATCAGCTCGGCGGCCGCACCCGGCGGGCCGCACGGAGAGGAAGGACGCATGGCACTGGTGATCTGCGACATGTCCATCTCGCTCGACGGGTACGTTACCGGCCCGAACGACAGCCGCCAGAACCCGTTCGGCGACGGCGCCGGCATGTTGCACGACTGGATATTTGACGCGGCCACCGATGAGGACCGCGCCATCTTGCAGGAGGCGATTAACAACTCCGGCGCGGTCGTGATGGGTCGTAAGTCATTCGAGAAGAACGAGGGTGACGGTGGTTGGGGTGAGGGCGGGCCGGTCGGTGACACTCCGTGCTTCGTGGTCACCCACAACAAGCCGACCACGTCCTACCCATCCGTGTACACGTTCGTCACCGACGGCGTGGCCAGCGCGATCGAGCAGGCCAAGGAGGTGGCAGGCGACAAGGGCGTCGGCCTGCATGGCGCGACCGTCATGCAGCAGGCCCTCCCGCTCGGCCTGGTCGACGAGATCCGCGTACACGTGATCCCGGTTCTGCTCGGCGGCGGCACGCCCTTGTTCGCCACGCTCGACTCGGCGATCACCCTCGAACGCACCAACGTACAGGTGACCCCGGCCGCAACGCACCTCGGATTTCGGGTGCTCCGGTAGACCAGAGTCAGATTAGCGGGTCGTCATCCAGCAGCAGGGCGACGAGCGCGACCGAAACGAGCGACCCAGCCGGCGGAACATCGGCGGGGGAGCAGCGTTCACCTAGTTATGACGACGCGGCTCGGCGGCGTTCAGAGCGAGCAGCAGCGAACGCCACGTATCGAGGGCGTGCCGCATCCGGCGCTGCGTCACGACGGACGGGCGGCAACGCGACCGCTCAGGTGATCAGGGGAGGCGGTCGGCAAGGACGCAGAACTCGTTCCCCTCCGGGTCGGCAAGGACGACCCAGCTCTCATCGCCGGTTTGGCCGACGTCGGCGTGTCGAGCACCTAGGTCGAGCAGGCGACGGACCTCTTCGTCTTGCTCCCGATCGGTTGGGTTGACGTCGAGGTGGAGCCTGTTCTTGACGGTCTTGCCCTGGGGCACGCGCGCGAAGGTCAACGTCGGTGGCACGGGGCCACGGCGGTTCTTGCCTTCGGGCACCACTGGCGAGCCAATTGTGACAATTCCCTCGTCTTCGTCTTGCACCTCGTAGTCGAGGACCGAGCACCAGAACCGGGCAAGACCCTTGGGATCGGCACAGTCGATCGCAAGCTCGGTGAACTTGCTGATCATCTCAGGACCTCCCAGTCGAGTAGCGGGTCCGCCAAAGGCCACACGCTAATCGTCAACTCAACCCCCGGGATCTTGGCGCGCCCTGACGACCCCGCTGATGATCTTGGACATCTGGTCCCGATTCAGCCAGAACTCCAAGATCATCGGCCGGCGACTGGCGGAAGTTCGTGTTCCAGTGTCAGGGCAGCACGGCCGTTGTGCGTAGTGCGAGCGCGTCGCGGCTGGGCGGCACGCCGAACATGCGGCGGTACTCGCGGCTGAACTGCGAGGGGCTGTCGTAGCCGACCGCGAAGCCGGCACCGGTGACGTCTCCCGGTTCAGCGAGAAGCCGTGCCCTCGCCTGGTGCAGGCGGATCTGTTTTTGGAACTGGATCGGGGTCATCGAGGTCACCGCGCGGAAGTGGCGGTGGAAGGAGGTCACGCTCATCGTCGCCAGCGCCGCAAGCTCCTCGACGCGTAGCGTCTGGGCATAGTGGCCGCGGATCCGATGGATAGCACGGGCCAGCTGGGTGAGCCGGCTATCGGCCAACCCGATCTGCCGTACGGTCGCTCCCTGGGGGCCGGTGATCAGCCGCCACAGGATCTCGCGTTCGGTGCTGGCCGCCAGCGCGGCAACGTCCTCAGGCGTATCGAGCAGCGCCAGCAATCGGGTGATCGCGTCGAGCAGCGGCGGCGAGGCGTCGCTGACGGCGATCGCGGCGGGCGGGGCGTCGGCGCGGCCCGGTCGGGCGGAACCGGCGGGTGCTGTCTCGAGCAACAGTGCGGCGATCTTGTCCGGGCGCAGCTCGAGCACGAAGGCGAGCAGCGGCTCGTCGGCGCTGGCCTGGGCGATGTGCCCGACCAACGGCAGTTCAACCGACACGATGAGGAACTGCCCCGGGCCGTAGGTGAAGGTGTGACCGTTCAGGGTGGTCTGCTTGACCCCTTGCGCGATGACGCCGAGCGTCGGCTCGACGACGTGGCCCAACGGCTCGGTGGCCCTCGGTGCGCGGAGGACCGAGACGCCGGGCAGCGCCGTGCGGGTCAGGCCCTCATGCGCATGCCGGTTGATCGACTCCTTCAGACGGGCGAGCTCGTCCACGCCACCAGTGAATCACCCTCGCGCACCAGATCTGCCACGGTTGGCAGGATCGTGCAAGAGACCGGCGGCATCGATCTAACACCGGGTGAGGCCGCCCTGGTGTCATGAGGCCATGACCACCCTCGACTCCTACCTCACACTGGGCCGCTCGGGTCTGCGCGTCAGCCCGCTCTCGCTGGGCACCATGACCTTCGGCGAGGACGACGGCTGGGGCGCGAGCCCCGAGACCGCCGAAGCGATCCTCGCCGAGTACCTCGACCGCGGCGGCAACGTTGTCGACACCGCCAACACCTACACCAACGGCCACTCCGAGAAGATCATCGGCGACTTCTTCGCCGCCCGGCCCGGCCGGCGCGAACGCGTCGTGCTCAGCACGAAGTTCTTCGCCAACCTCCATCCTGGCGACCCCAACGGCGGCGGGGCCGGCCGCAAGGCACTCATCGGTCAGCTCGAAGAGTCGCTGCGTCGCCTGCAGACCGATTACGTCGACCTCTACTGGTCGCACGGCTGGGATCGCCGCGCCCCGATCGAGGAGACCCTGCGGGCGCTGGACGACCTGGTCGCCGCCGGGAAGGTCCGTTACCTCGGCTTGTGCAACGTCCCCGCGTGGGTCGCTGCGCAAGGCCAGACGATCGCGCACTTCCGCGGCTGGGCGCCGCTCACCGCGCTGCAGTTCGAGTACTCGCTGCTGGAGCGCACACCCGAAGGTGAGCTCATCCCGATGGCAGAAGCGCTCGGGCTGGGCGTTTTACCGTGGAGCCCGCTGCGCGGCGGCCTGCTGTCGGGCAAGTACGTCCGCAACGGTGGCACGCCGGCCGACAGCCTG
This sequence comes from Actinomycetota bacterium, assembly GCA_046734095.1. Classification (GTDB taxonomy): domain Bacteria; phylum Actinomycetota; class Actinomycetes; order Mycobacteriales; family Jatrophihabitantaceae; genus DASXRA01. Next base: position 6,132 of record JBKPQM010000156.1, read on the forward strand.
CGGTCCGGTCGCCTCAACGGGCCGACCCAGCGGGACTGGGACGTCATCGACGCGGTCGCGCGGATCGCGGCCGCGATCGGCGTCAGCTCGGCGGAGGTCGCGCTCGCCTGGGTGCGCAACCGCCCGGCGGTCAGCTCGACGCTCATCGGCGCGCGGACTCTCGAGCAGCTACGCGTCAACCTGGCCTCGCTGGAGATCACTTTGACTCCCGAGCAGCTCACCGCGCTGGGCGAGCCGTCGACTCCGACGCTCGGGTTCCCCGCCGCTGTCACCGCCGGGTCCGGCCCCATGCTCGGCTTCGGCGGGACGACCGTGGACGGCGTCGAACTCCCGGTATGGCCGATGCTGCTCTCGAGCTCAGTCCGCTACTGAACCCGCCGGCCTGCTCACGCCGCCATCCTCCGACACGACCCAAAGTGAAGACCCTGCCGACAAGTTTGACGCCGACGACGGTCTGGCATGCGAACATATGTTCGTGCGTGAGGGGGCGGCGATCCTGCACGCTGACCTCGACTCGTTCTACGCGTCCGTCGAGCAGCGTGACAATCCCAGCCTGCTCGGACGGCCGGTCATCGTGGGGGCGGGTATCGTTCTCGCGGCCAGCTACGAGGCGAAGGCCTACGGGGTCCGCACGGCAATGGGTGGCCGGCAGGCGCGCGCGTTGTGCCCGCACGCAGTGGTCGTCTCGCCGCGGATGTCCGCGTACGCCGACGCGAGCAAGGCGGTGTTCGATGTGTTCCGCGACACGACTCCGCTCGTCGAGGGGCTGTCCATCGACGAGGCGTTTCTCGACGTCGGGGGACTGCTGCAGGTGTCGGGCACGCCCGCCGAGATCGCGTTCCGGCTGCGCGGGCGGGTGCGCGACGAGGTGGGCCTGCCGATCACGGTCGGCGTGGCTCGCACGAAATTCCTGGCCAAGGTGGCGAGCGGGGTGGCCAAGCCCGACGGGTTGCTCGTCGTGCCGCCGGAGCGCGAACTGACGTTCTTGCATGGGCTGCCGGTCGAGCGGCTGTGGGGCGTCGGTCTCGTGACAGCCGCAAAGTTGCACGACCGGGGCATCTTCACCGTCCGCGAGGTCGCCGATCTCCCTGAGCCGACGCTGGTCTCGATGCTCGGCCGGGCCTCTGGGCGGCATCTGCACGCGCTGGCGCACAATCGTGACCCGCGTGCGGTTCAGGTGGGCCGGCGGCGGGGGTCGATCGGCTCGCAGCGCGCGCTCGGCTGGCGGCCGAAGTCGCCCGGCGAGGTGGACGCCACGCTGGTCGGACTCGTCGATCGCGTCACTCGCCGGATGCGCGCCGCCGGGCGCATCGGCCGCACGGTCGTGCTGCGACTGCGCTTCGACGACGCGACGCGCGCCACCCGCTCGCACACGCTGCTGCGTCCGACGGCCCAGACCGAGACGGTCCTAGCTGCGGCGCGGTCGCTGCTCGAGGTGGCCGCGCCGCTGATCGCCGAGCAAGGCATCACGCTCGTCGGCGTGACGGTGGCCAACCTCGACAACGATGGCGCCATGCAACTGCCGCTGCCGTTCGACGCTGCGGGCGCCCTGGACGTCGCGGTGGACGAAGTGCGTGAGCGGTACGGCTCGAAATCGCTCACCCGGGCCGTACTGCTCGGTCGCGACCCAGGTTTGACGGTCCCGCTATTGCCCGACTGATCCGTCCCGGTCGGTGGGTTCGATCGGAAGCGTGACGAGCAGCGTGGTCCCGATTCCACGGGGAGTGTCAACCTCGATGGTCCCGCCGAGGACGTCGACGCGGTCGGTTAGGCCGAGAAGACCCGACCCACGCGTAGGGTCCGCTCCGCCCCGGCCGTCGTCACGGATCGAGAGTTCGAGGACGTCGGCCCGCGCGTCGACGGTGACATCCACTGCCGAGGCTCGCGCGTGCTTCGCGACGTTCGTGAGCGCTTCCGACACGACGTAATAGGCAGCCACCTCAACCGCCTCGGGCAGGCGGGTCGCGATGCGCAGGTCGAGTTCGACCGGGACGGCTGATCGCTGACCGAGCGCCCGCAGGGCGGGTGCGAGGCCACCACGGGTGAGGATCGCCGGATGTATGCCCCGTGCGATTTCCTGCAGCTCCTCGAGCGCTCCCGCCAATCCGTCCCGCAGTCGCACCAACTGTTCGCTCACGTCGGGCAACTCGGGCGGGACCATGGCCTCGGTCGTTCGCTGGGCCAGGACGAGTGAGACGAGACGCTGCTGCACCCCGTCGTGCAGATCACGTTCGATCTCGCGCCGTGTTTCGTCAGCCGCCGAGACGATCCGCGCCCGCGAGGCCGCGAGCTCGGCTCGGCTCCGCTCGAGCTTGCGCTCGCTCTCCCGGAGATTGTTAAGCATCAACAGCGTGTCGAGTGCATCGGCCAGCCGGCGTCCGATCTCATGGAACAGGCGCTCCTCCGCCGGTGTCCAGGTTCGTAGGTGCGAGCACTGGTGCAGCGCGAGCAGGTACGGCTTGTCCCCCTTGGGGCGGACGGCCATACCGATCATGGACTTGATGTCGAAGCGTTCGGCCTGCCGCCGCGGGAGTACCCGGTCCGAACCCGGGCCGAATCGCACCGGCTCGCTCGTGTCCAGCACGATCCTCGATACGCTCGCGGCTTCCGCGTCGTTCGCGATGAGCCCATCGGCGCGGCGGGCGCCGACCTGGTTGGCCCGCATGCGCTGCATTCGTATTCGAAGCGAGTCCGCCTCCGGATCACACGGGTACACCAGCCACGCCCGGTCGCATTCGAAGATGGACACAACCACGTCGAGCACGTCAGCGAGCATGCGGTCCAGGTCGCTGCATCCTTGGATGGCCCGGTCGATCCGGTCCAGGTTCTCGAGGAACCGCAGCTGCGCCTGGTGCTCCTTGAGACGTGCGCTCTGGAACGCCGCCGCGGCGTGATTCGCGGCCAGGCTGAGCAGGAGTTGATCGATCTCGGTGGGAAAGTCGATGCGATCGCAAGCGGCTGCAACCACGCCTCCCTCGGCGTTGACCCCGACGGGAATGACGGCAGCGCGGCGCGTTTCCGGGCCACCGTCGACGGAGACGATCTCCATGCCCGGCCGCCACGCGCTCGTCGTGCGGCGACTGTCCAACCACGCCGGAACGGCCTCCCATGTCTCTCCGCGGGTGGCGTCGACCGGCTGCGGCACACCGGGAACGCACAATCGAACGTAGACGGAGTCGAGGCGCAGCAGTCCGATCAACGCGTCAGCCAGGCCGCCTGCTATGCCGGCCGGTTCTCTCCCGACCCACACCGCCGACATGGCGGAGAGCGCTACAAGATCCCGCGCGACGTTGCGCAGAGCAAGGAGCTCGCCGGCGGTATCGGCGGACACTAGCCCGCCGTGCTGGTGCTCTTGCGGCCCGACCGTCGCTCCCGAATCTCGATCAGGAATTGATCGGGGGGGACGTAGAACGGATTCTCCTGGAGCAACCCGCCGATGATCACGACGGGATGCGTGCGCAATGCATCCACCACGACGCTGGCGCCGAACTTCGACACGTCATACGCGCAGATCACCGTGTCCTCGTATTTGGGAATCACGTGGTTGACCCGGGTCTCGTACTCGATGAGGTCGTCGACGCCGGGTAGGTCGACCAAGGCCCACTCCATGTGCCCCAGCACCCTTGTCTGCGCAAAACCCGATGCAGCCCCGGACTGGAGAACCTCCTCGAACGACCCGAGCCAAGTGTCGAGGTCAAAGCCCCCACCCTCCAGTGTGCTGTCCTCCCAGCGACGCACCTCCAACTGGCCGGTGCTCGTTGCCTCCGGCACGTTGACTCCGGCTTCGGCGAGCCACTTGACGTGTTCGTCCCACCGATCCGGGTCGACGTAGTTGTAGATCTTGTCGCCGGCAGTAAGGCCGTCCTCTATGTACGGCCGAAGCACCCGCTGCTGTTCACCCACGTCGTTGAAGAACGCGCAAACGTGCTGAGCTGGGCCAACATTGCTCCCGGTGAACTGCGACGGCCCGCTGCTCTGCATTGGTCTCACCTTCACGTGCGGGCCCGGGTACACCGCTTAGCACCCCCCGATCCGATAGCGGCGGCTCGGGCGCAGTCGGGCTTTCGTGAACGGACTCACGCTACGTCGCGGCTACGGCTGTGTCGAGTGCCGCTCGGTCGGTGCTAGCTGAGTCTTGCAGCTATCCGGAAGCGCCGGATGGCGGCTAGCGCAGCGGCGAATCGACCGCTGGCGGCGATGCCGGCAAGGAGGGGAAGCGGCATCGTCTAATACGAATTCGTCCGGGAGGAAGCCGTGGAGTTCAGCTCGAAAGAACAGGCAAGAACCGTCGGTGTGGTCGGGCTGGGCGCGATGGGCGGGCGCTTCGCCGGGCGTCTACTCGACGCCGGCTACGAGGTGCACGGAACGGACCGTACTACCACGCCGGCCCAGCCGCTGATCGGGCGCGGGTTGCACTGGCAGAGCACGCCCCGGGAGGTAGCCGCCGCGGCCGATGTCGTGATCAGCATGGTCACCGACGACTCCGCGCTCGAGGCGATCACCAGCGGCCCTGACGGGATCGTCGCCGGCCTGTCACCGAGCACGGTGTACATCGACATGAGCAGTGTGAGCCCGCACGCCAGCGGGCAAACCGCCGAGCGAGTGCGCGCCGCCGGAGCGCACATGATCGACGCACCGGTCTCCGGCAGTGTCCCGCAGGCCGAGCAGGGCACGCTCGCGATCATGGTCGGCGGGGACGAAGCGACGGTCCAGCAGGTCGAGCCGCTTCTGCGCCACCTGGGCCAGACGGTGAGCCACGTCGGGCGCAACGGCGCCGGCGTGCTGCTCAAGCTCGCCATCAACATCAGCCTCGCCGTGCAGACCCTGGCGTTCAGCGAGGGGCTGCTCATAGCCGAACGCGGCGGCATCGACTCGGCCCTGGCCGCGGAGGTTATGGCCGGCAGCCCCATCGGCTCGCCCATGCTGAAGGCGCGCGTCCCGTTGCTGGTGGACCTGCCCGATCAGGCGTGGTTCCCGATTCGCCTGATGCACAAGGACATCCGCCTCGCCCTTGAGGAGGCGCAGCGGATGGGTGTGGTCGTGCCGTCGGCCACCGCAGCGGCCGGCGTGCTCGACGCGGCCGACCAACTGGGCTACTCAGAACGCGACATCGCCGGGTTGCACGAGGTCCTCGCCAAGATCAGCAACGAGTCCGTCGCGTAATGGCTACGACGACCGAGACTCGGGAAGCGCCGGAGAGCGTCGGCTCGGAGGGAGCTGATCCTCGGCGGTGGCGGGCGCTGGTGGTTACCCAGTTGGCGGCGTTCATGGCGCTGCTCGACGTCAGCATCGTGAACGTCGCGCTGCCGTCCATCGAGCGGGACCTGTCCATGCCGGCTGCGACGGCGCAATGGATCGTGTCGGGCTACGCGCTGACCTTGGGACTGACCCTGGTACCCGCGGGGCGGCTCGGTGACGCCCTCGGTCGGCGGCAGATGTTCCTGGTCGCGGTGGCCGCCTTCGTGGCGACCAGTGCGCTGACCGGTGCGGCTCCCAACCCCCAACTACTGATCGCCGCCCGCCTCCTTCAAGGCGTGGCCGGCGGCATGCTCATCCCGCAGAACTCCGGGCTGATCCAGGAGCTGTTCCGCGGCAGCGAGCGAGGGCGCGCGTTCGGCATCCTCGGCGCGACTGTGGGGCTGGCCACCGCAGCCGGTCCGGTCATCGGCGGCTTGATCCTCGGCGTCGTAGGCGGACACGACGCCTGGCGCTGGGTGTTCTACGTGAATGCACCGATCGGCCTCATCGCACTCGCGCTGGCGGGCCGGCTCGTGCCGTCGAAGGCCGGTGGGGGTTGGCGCGGCGTGCATCTGGACGTGCCGGGTGCCCTCTTGCTCGGCGGCGGTGTGTTCAGCCTGCTGCTCCCGCTGGTCAACGCGGACAGCGGTGGCGTGAGCCGGCTTTGGTGGCTGTGGGTGGTAGCTGCGCTGCTGCTCGGGATGTTCGGCTGGTGGGAGAGGCGGACGGTTCGCCGGAAGCGGCAGCCGCTGCTCGACCCGCGGCTGCTGCGCACGCCCGGCTACGCAGCCGGCTCGGCGATCGGCCTGGTCTACTTCATCGGGTTCACCGGTATCTGGCTGGTGCTCGCGCTGTTCTTGCAGGACGGGCTGGGCTATTCACCGTTGCGTTCCGGTCTGAGCGTGACGCCATTCGCTATAGGGGTTGCCGTCTCGGCCGTGATCGCGGGACGGCTGGTGTCCAAGTTCGGGCGCTGGCTGACGGTGGCCGGCCTGATCGCGACAGTCGCGGGCCTGCTCGTCACGGCGCTGCTCCTGCGCACGGTCACCGGAGATGCCGCGACGATGGCCATCCTGGCGCCGCTGCTCGTGGCCGGGCTCGGCGGCGGCATGGTCACTTCGCCCAACATCACGCTGAGCCTCGAACACGTGCCGGTTGAGATGGGCGGCGCGGCCGGTGGCGCGCTGCAGACCGCGCAACGGATCGGCGGAGCGATCGGTACCGCCGCGCTCGCGACGATCTTCTACCACGTTCTCGCCCGCGGCGGCCATGACTACTCGATCGCCGTCTCGGACGCGGTACTGAGCGCCTGCGGATTCATGGTGCTCGCGCTGCTTATGGCGCTCGCTGAATTGCTGCTGCCACGGCGGCGTACCCGTCACGTCTGAAGAAGGGAAAACGCTATGAGGCACGTTCGACTAGGACAGACCGACCTGCAGGTTTCGACAATCGCATTCGGCACCTGGGAATTCGGCGGCGATTGGGGTTCTGCCGACCTCGACGACAGCCGGGACACAATCCATCACGCGCTCTCGTTGGGGATCAACCTCTTCGACACGGCGCAGGGGTATGGCTTCGGCGCGGCCGAAGAGCTGCTCGGCCAAGCGCTGCGGGAACGCACCGAACGCGATGACGTGATCATTGCGACCAAGGGCGGCCTGCGCATGGACGGCGACCACCTTGTCCGCGACGCGAGCCGCAACTGGCTGCGCAGCGGCGTCGAATCCAGCCTGCGACACCTCCGCACCGATTACATCGACATCTATCAGGTGCACTGGCCCGACCTGCACACCCCGCCGGAGGAAACCGCGGCGGCTCTGGAGGAACTCGTCGCCGAAGGCAAGATCCGCCACGCCGGTGTGTCCAACTACAACGCCGACCAGATGAAGACGCTCGGCCGGTTCGGCCGCGTGGAGACGCTGCAACCGCCCTATGACCTGTTCCGGCGCGACATCGAGGACAGCATCCTTCCCTACACCGCCGAGCACGACATCGCCGTCCTCGTGTACGGACCCCTCGCCCACGGCCTGCTCTCCGGCCGGATGACGCCGTCCACCACGTTCGCCGCCGACGACTGGCGGAGCAAGAGCCCGGACTTCACCGGCGAAACGTTCCAACGGAACCTGACCGTGGTGGACCGGCTCAAGCGGATCGCCGAGCAACGCGAGATCACCCTCCCGCAACTGGCCGTGGCCTGGACGCTCGCCAACGAGGCCGTACAGGTCGCCATCGTCGGCGCGCGCCGCATCGCAGAACTCGACGAGACCGCTGCCGCGGCTGACATCGAGCTGTCCGACACGGCCCTGAAGGAGATCGACGAGGTCCTGCAGGACGCTGCGCCGGTCCTCGGCCCACACCCCGAAGGCATGTGACACGTCATGAAGACCGGCCCACCGAAAGGAAACGCACGATGACCGCGACCAGCACGCCGGCCGGTGCCGAAGGTGCCCGGCTGACTGATGGCTTTCACCTGCTGGTGGACGCGCTGAAGCTCAACGGAGTAGAGACCATCTATGGCGTGGTCGGGATCCCCGTCACGGACCTGGCGCGGATCGCCCAGGCGTCCGGGATCCGCTACATCGGCTTCCGGCACGAGGCGAGCGCCGGCAACGCGGCGGCGGCCGCCGGGTTCCTGACCCAACGGCCGGGGATCTTTCTGACGGTCTCCGCGCCCGGATTTCTCAACGGGCTGCCGTCGCTGGCCGCCGCGACCGTGAACTGCTTCCCGATGATTCAGATCTCGGGGTCCAGCGAGCGTCACTTGGTCGATTTGCAGCGCGGTGAGTACGAAGAGCTCGACCAGCTCGCGGCGGCGCGGCCGTTCGCGAAGGCCGCCTACCGCATCGACCGGGCCGAGGACATCGGGCTCGGCGTTGCGCGGGCGATCCGCGCCGCCGTATCCGGCCGGCCCGGCGGCGTCTACCTCGACGTTCCCGGCGAGGTGCTCGGCCAGGCGATGGACGCCGCGGCCGCCGCCCGGACGCTGTGGCAGGTCACCGACCCCGCGCCACAGCAGCTCCCGGCGCCGGAGGCCGTGGATCGGGCCATCGGCCTGCTCGCCCGGGCCGAACGGCCGCTGATCGTGCTCGGCAAGGGCGCCGCGTACGCCCAGGCCGACGAGCAGATCCGGGCGTTCGTCGAGTCAACCGGCATTCCGTACCTGCCGATGTCCATGGCCAAGGGACTGCTGCCCGACGATCACCCGCAGTCGGTTGCGGCGGCCCGGTCGTTGGCCCTGGCCAAGGCCGACGTCGTGATGCTGGTCGGCGCACGGCTGAACTGGCTGCTCGGCCACGGCGAGGCGCCCGAGTGGTCGCCTGATGCGGCGTTCATCCAGGCCGACATCGACGCCACCGAGATGGACAGCAACCAGCCCATCGCGGCGCCGCTGGTCGGCGACATCGGCTCGGTCATCGGGGCGCTGGCCGAACGTACCCAGCCCGGCCAGTTCGCCGCCCCGCTCGCGTGGCGGGCCGAACTCGACGAGCGCAAGGCCCGCAACGCCGAGTCGATGGGTAAGCGGCTGGCGGATGACGCCTCCCCGATGCGGTTCTACAACGCGCTGCGCGCGGTTCGCGACGTGCTCCAGGACCGACCCGGCGTGTACGTGGTCAACGAGGGCGCGAACGCACTGGACATCACCCGCAACGTCATCGACATGCAGCTTCCGCGGCACCGGCTGGACAGCGGCACCTGGGGCGTCATGGGTGTCGGGATGGGCTACGCGATCGCCGCCGCCGTCGAGACCGGCGGCCCGGTGGTGGCGATCGAAGGGGACAGTGCCTTCGGGTTCAGCGGGATGGAGATCGAGACGATCTGCCGCTACCGGCTACCGGTTACGGTCGTCGTGCTGAACAACGGCGGTATTTATCGCGGCGACGGAGTCAACGCCGTCTCCGCAGACCCGGCGCCGACCGTGCTGGACCCGACGGCCCACCACGAACGGCTGATCGAGGCCTTCGCCGGCACGGGATACCACGTGACCACACCCGGCGAGCTGTCCGCCGCGCTGGACAAGGCGATCGCATCCAGGCAGCCCACGCTCATCGACTGCGTGCTCGACCCCGGCGCCGGCGCAGAGAGCGGCCACATCGGCAACCTCAACCCTCAGCCGCTCGCCGACGCGGCGCCGATCACGTCGCCCGGCCGCTAACGCTTCCGCAGGACAAACAACAGACGAGGAGAACGATCATGACCGACACCCTGCCGCTGGCCGGCATCAAAGTCATCGACTTCACCGGCGTGCAGGCCGGGCCGGCCTGCACGCAGCAGATGGCCTGGATGGGCGCTGATGTGCTGAAAGTCGAGCGGGCCGACGGCGGCGACGTGACCCGCCATCAGCTGCGCGACATCCCCGACGTCGACGCCCTGTACTTCACCATGCTGAACAGCAACAAGCGTTCGCTGACCGTCAACACCCGGACCCCCGAAGGGCTCGCGGTCATGGAGCAGTTGATCCGCAGCGCCGACGTACTAGTGGAGAACTTCGCGCCCGGGGCGATGGACCGCATGGGTCTGTCCTGGGAGCACATTCAGGAGCTCAACCCGCGGCTGGTCTACGGCTCGGTCAAGGGCTTCAACGAGGAGTCACCGTGGAATGACCTCAAGGTCTACGACAACGTGGCCCAAAGCGCCGGCGGCGGGGCCTCGACGACCGGTTTCTGGGACGGCCCACCCACCGTCAGCGGCGCCGCGCTCGGCGACTCCAACACCGGCATGCACCTGCTGATCGGCATCTTGACTGCGCTGGTCGGCCGGGAAAAGACCGGCAAGGGTCAGAAGGTCTCGGTCTCGATGCAGGACGCGGTGCTGAACCTGTGCCGGGTGAAGCTGCGCGACCAGCAGCGCCTGGACCGCGTCGGCTACCTGGAGGAGTACCCGCAGTACCCCAACGGCACCTTCACCGACGTCGTGCCTCGCGGCGGCAACGCCGGTGGCGGCGGCCAGCCCGGCTGGGTGCTGAAGTGCAAGGGGTGGGAAGACGACCCCAACGCCTACATTTACTTCACGATCCAGGAGCAGGACTGGCCGCAGACCGCCGAAGCAGTCGGCCACCCGGAGTGGAAGGACGACCCCGCTTACGCCACGGCCGAGGCGCGGCAGCCGCACATCTTCGACATCTTCGCCGAGATCGAGAAGTGGCTGGCCGACAAGACCAAGTACGAGGCCATTGACATCTTGCGCAAGTACGAGATCCCGTGCGGCCCGGTGCTGAGCATGAAGGAGATCGCGGAGGACCCGGCGCTGCGCAAGAGCGGCACCGTGGTCGAGGTCGAGCAGCAGGAGCGCGGCACTTACCTGACCGTGGGCAGCCCCATCAAGTTCTCCGCCTTCACACCCACCATCACCGGCAGCCCGCTGCTCGGAGAGCACACCGACGACGTCCTCGCCGAACTGGGCTACGACGCCGAGCAGATCTCAAAGCTGCACGCCAAGAAGATCGTCTGACGTATCCACAACCCCGGACGCTGCCGCGAAGGCAGGGGCCAGTGCGCACGCACCGCGGCTGGCCCCTGCCGCTGGGAGAACGGCCGACTGGTCCGTGAGCGCCACAGCCCGTC
>JBKPQM010000157.1:0-14361 GCA_046734095.1 Actinomycetota bacterium
GCATACACCTGCGCGGCGGCGGCAGCGGTGTCGGCACGGGCGGTATGGCCACCAAGATCGAGGCGGCCACGATCGCGACCAGCTCGGGCATCCCCGTGCTGCTGGCCACCGCCGCCTCCGTCGCCGACGCTCTCGACGGCCGGGGCGGCACGGCGTTCCGCCCCACCGCCGACCGCACCGCGTCGCGTCTGCTGTGGTTGCAACACGCCACCACGCCGCGGGGCCGGCTCGTCCTGGACGACGGCGCGGTCAAGGCCGTGGTCGCTCGGCGCGCGTCGCTGCTGCCTGCGGGCATCACCGGTGTGACCGGCGACTTCGAGTCCGGCGACCCGGTTGAGCTGGTCGATCCGGCCGGACTCGTGGTAGGCCGGGGCCTGGTCAGCTACGACTCCGCGGACCTGCCGGCCCTACTCGGGCGCAAGACCCACGACCTCCCGGCGGAGTTCCGCCGCGAGGTCGTCCACCGTGACGACCTTGTCCTGTTGAGCCAGAAGTCATAGTTTCGGTCTGGAGGGGGTGACCGTGCGAGCGCGGATCGGGCTGATCAATCTGGGCGCCGCGGTTCTTGCCGTCGTCGGTGGGCTCGTAGGCGGCGTTGTCGCCACCGCTGAACCGGCCGCTCCCACCCCGCAATACGCCGCGCTGGGAGACTCGTACGCCTCCGGCGTCGGCACCCGCACCTACTACGCCAGCAGTGGCTCGTGTTACCGCTCGCCGCAGGCGTATCCCGTCCTCGACGCCTCCCGCGCGGGCGCCACGCTGACGTTCAACGCCTGCAGCGGCGCGAGCATCGCCGACGTCCAGAACAGCCAGTTGACCGGGCTCAGCAGGTCCACCACGTGGGTGAGCGTGCAGGTCGGCGGCGACGACGCCGGGTTCGCGTCGGTGCTCACGGCTTGTGCCGAACCGTTCTGGCTCGGTGACTGCAACGGTGCCGTCGCCGAAGCCCAGGACATCATCCGCAACACGTTGCCCGGACGCCTGGACGCGCTCTACACCGCGATCCGCTCGCACGCGGCGGCGGCCAAGGTGGTTGTCGTCGGCTATCCGCGGCTGTTCAACGGCGATGACTGCAACGCGGCGACGTTCTTCAGCCCACACGACGAGTCGATACTCAACCAGGCTGCGGATCTGCTCGACAGCACGATCAGGGGGCGAGCGGCTTCGCATGGGTTCGCGTTCGTCAACCCGGAGGCCGCGTTCAATGGACACGCGGTGTGCGACACGGCGGAATGGATCAACGGCTTGTCCAAGCCGGTCATGGAGTCCTATCACCCCAACACCGCCGGGCAGGCGGCGTACGCGAACCTCGTCGGCGGGGAGCTGACTCGATCCTGATCTACGTAGCACGCACAGCGACGAGGCCGAGCCGCGCGGCGCCGTAACCTTGACGGATGGTCGAAGTCGACGTCGCGGCCGAGGTTCGCGTCGCCGCTGCCCGCTCTCGTGAGGCAGCCGCGGGGCTGGGCCCCTTGTCCCGCGGGCAGAAGGACGCGGCACTGCGCGCGATGGCCGACGCGGTAGTCGACGCCACCGACGCCGTCCTGGCCGCGAACGCTGAGGACGTCGCGGCCGGGCGCGCCGACGGCACCTCCGAGGCGTTGCTCGATCGGCTCACGCTGACACCCGAGCGCGTCGCCGCGATGGCTGACGGGTTGCGCGACATCGCGGCGCTGCCTGATCCGGTGGGTGAGGTGGTTCGTGGCTACAACCGGCCCAACGGTCTTGAGATCAGGCAGGTTCGCGTCCCCATCGGCGTGATCGCGATCGTGTACGAGGCTCGGCCGAACGTCACAGTCGACGCCGCGGGTCTTGCGCTCAAGAGCGGCAACGCCGTGCTGCTGCGGGGGTCAGCCTCCGCGTACCGGTCGAACTTGGCACTGGTCGACGTTCTGGCCGAGGCGGCCGAGAAGGCCGGCCTGCCTCGTGACGCGGTTGCGCTCGTCCCGGGAACCGATCGAAGCAGCATCGGGCAGCTATTGGGCGCCCGCGGCCTGGTCGACCTGATCATCCCGCGCGGCGGTGCCGGATTGATCAACTACGTGGTGGAGAACTCAGCCGTGCCGGTGATCGAGACCGGCGTGGGCAACGTCCACGTGTACGTCGACGCCGATGCCGACCTCGACATGGCCGAGCGAATCGTCGTCAACGCCAAGACATCGCGGCCAAGCGTATGCAACGCGGCCGAGACGCTGCTCGTGCACCGGGCGGTGGCCGACGAATTCGTGCCGCGCATCGCAAGAGCCTTGCAGGCCAGGGGAGTCACGCTGCACGGCGACTCGATCTTCACCGCCGCCGGCGCGCGGCCCGCCACCGACGACGACTGGGCGGCAGAGTACCTCTCGCTCGACCTCGCCGCCCGCGTCGTCGACGACGTCGAGGACGCCATCGCCCACATCCGCCGCTGGTCGTCCGGGCACACCGAGGCGATCATTACCCGCGACCTCGACACCGCCCGGCGTTTCGTGTCGCGGGTGGACTCGGCCGCGGTCATGGTGAACGCCTCGACCCGGTTCACGGACGGCGGCGAGTTCGGATTCGGCGCCGAGATCGGCATATCCACTCAGAAGATGCACGCCCGGGGCCCGATGGGGCTCACCGAGCTTACGACGACGAAGTGGATCGTGACCGGCGACGGCCAGGTGCGCTAGCGAACCGACGGATCACCAGCGCGGCGAGTATCGTCCGCCGCCCCGCGGTCCGCGACCGAAGCCGCCGGCGAAGAAGATCCACACGAGCGGGAACAGGAAGAACGGTACGAAGCGCAGAAACGCCATCGAGGCGAGGACTGCGGCTACCAGTAGCACGATCAGCAGCGGGCGTAGGTCGATTCGCCGGCGCGGCGGCGGCGGCTCGCGATGCAGGTCAGGCAGATCGCGGAACAGCGGCTGGAGATCGGACGCGGTCCGAGCGGCGTACACCCGCTGGACGCGCTCGTCGAACTCCTCAGTTGTGAGCCGGCCAGCCGCGAGGTGCTCGCTGAGATCTGATGCTGCGCGTTCTCGCTCTGCTGTGCCGATGCGAAGTTCCGGCGACAAGTGACCAGCCACAACAAAACTGTAATCGCCAACTACGTGGACGCGCCATTAAGTGTTCCGACCGCGTCCCTCCGTAGGATCACGCCTTATGTCGGCGCGACGGGTGGGCATCATGGGCGGGACGTTCGACCCGATCCACCACGGCCACCTGGTGGCCGCCAGCGAGGTCGCCGCCCAGTTCACCCTGGACCAGGTGATCTTCGTTCCGACCGGCGAGCCGTATCAGAAGTCCGAGCGGAAGATCAGCCCGGCTGAGCATCGCTACCTGATGACCGTGATCGCGACGGCGTCCAATCCGCGGTTCTGGGTCAGTCGGGTCGATATCGACCGGCCGGGACCGACCTACACGATCGACACGATTCGTGACATCGCCGCGGAACATCTGGGCGCGGAGCTGTACTTCATCACCGGCGCTGACGCGCTGTCGCAGATCCTGTCATGGCACGACCACGCGAAGATGCTGCGGATGGCCCGCTTCATCGGCGTGACGCGGCCGGGCTACGAGCTCTCCGACGCACATTTGCCGACCGACGCGGTGACCCTCATCGATGTGCCCGCGATGGCGATCTCATCGAGTGCGGTACGCGATCGGGTGCGCGACCGCCGCCCGATCTGGTACCTCGTGCCCGATGGGGTCGTCCAGTACATCGGAAAGCACCGTCTGTACCGCGACGTAAGCTCGCCCACGTGACTGCGACGGAGACCGCCCGCGAGCTCGCCCTGGTGGCGGCAAACGCCGCCGCCGACAAGCTCGCCACCGACATCGTCATTATCGACGTGAGCGATCGGCTCGTGATCACTGACATATTCGTAATCGCGACGGGCAGCAACGAGCGGCAGGTCGAGGCGATCGTTGACGAGGTCGAAGAGAAGCTGCGCCGGGCGGGCGTCAAACCACTGCGCCGCGAGGGCCGCCGTGACGGGCGGTGGGTGCTGCTCGACTATTCCGACATCGTGATCCACGTCCAGCATGCGGAAGAGCGCGTCTTCTACGGCCTCGAACGACTGTGGAAGGACTGCCCGACGATCGAATTCACGCCCAACGGCACGTCGTCGTGACCGGTGATCGGCTGGCCGGCCGGCGGCGGGTGCTTCTTTTGCGGCATGGGCGCACCGCTTGGAACGCCCAACACCGCTTCCAAGGCCAGGCCGACCCGCCTCTGGATGACACGGGCAAGGCCCGGGCCTTCGAAGTTGCGCCCCTGGTCGGAGCGCTGCGGCCGGACCTGCTCGTGTCGTCCGACGCGAAGCGGGCCATGCAGACAGCGGCTCCCCTCGGCGAGATCACGAGGTTGACCGTCGTTCCCGAGCCGCGGTTCCGTGAGCGCTCGCTGGGGCACTGGGAGGGTCTCACCCGAGACGAGGTCGCACAGCGGTATCCGGACGAGTTCGCCGACTGGGTCGCCGGGCGCGACGTGAGCCGGCGCGGCGGCGAGACGCGCGAGCAGGTGGCCGAGCGAGCGTGCTCGGCGTTCGCCGAGATTCCGGACGACACTGCGCTCGCCGTCATCATCACCCACAGTGCAACCGCCATGGCGCTGTGTGCAGCGCTGCTGGGCCTACCGACCCGGGATCCGGTGCTCGCCCCGTTGGCCAACTGTCATTGGTCCGAGCTGCGGCACGGGTCGCGGTGGGAGCTCCGGGCACACAACGTCGGGGCCCCAGGGCCGGTCATACCGCGGCTCGATCTCGAAGAGGACGCACCCGACGCCGAAGCGTGAGCATTGTTGGCACTGCAGTGACATTGCCCGCACGCGACTTGTCGCCCGCTTTGGGCAAACCTACCCTTGGTTCAGGTGCCCCCGCGTTCGGTGGCGACGGACAGCGGACGCGGGGCGAGCACCAAATGGACGTCCGGGATACCATGGCGGCGTGAGCATCCGACACCTGCTCCTTACCGGGCCGCGCTGACCGGGCACAACGTCAGCGCGGCTGAGCCTCTGCGATCATGATCGCGGAGGCTTTCCTTTTGCCCGGGTAATCACCAGCAGGAGCACAGACCATGACCGGCCCAACGCAGCCTGATAGTGCTGACGATATACCGCCCTTCCGATACAACGCCGAGCTGGCCAACCGCATCGAGTCGGCCTGGCAGGACCGGTGGGCCGCCGAGGGAACGTTTTACACCCCGAACCCGGTGGGCGACCTGAGCGACGGGTTCGACGGCGTCGCCGACCGTCCGCGCGCGTTCGTGCTGGACATGTTCCCGTACCCGTCGGGAGCCGGCCTGCACGTGGGCCACCCGCTCGGCTATATCGGCACGGACGTCTACACCCGCTACCTGCGCATGCGCGGCATGAACGTCTTGTACACGATGGGTTTTGACGCGTTTGGGCTGCCGGCCGAGCAGTACGCGGTGCAGACCGGCCAGAACCCGCGCATCACGACATACGCCAACATCGCCGAGTACCGGCGCCAGTTGCGCCGGCTGGGCATGGGGCACGACACGCGGCGCAGCATCGCCACCACCGACCCGGAGTATTACCGCTGGACCCAGTGGATCTTCTGCAAGATCTTCGAGTCCTGGTACGACAAGGACGCCGACAAGGCCCGGCCGATCGCCGAGCTGATCGCCGAGCTCGACGCCGACACCCGCCTCCCCGGCAAGGGCACCAATCCCTTCGGCCGGTCATGGTTCGAGCTGACCGAACTAGAGCGCCGTCAGGTCGTCGACAACCATCGGCTGGTCTACCTCGCCGAGGCTGTCGTCAACTGGTGTCCCGGGCTGGGCACGGTGCTCGCCGACGAGGAGGTCACGGCCGACGGGCGCAGCGAGCGCGGCAATTTCCCGGTGTTCCGCAAGCCGTTGGCCCAGTGGATGATGCGCATTACCGCGTACGCCGATCGCCTGGTCCGCGACCTGGATCTGATCGACTGGCCCGACAACGTCCGAGCCATGCAGCGCAACTGGATCGGCAAGTCGACGGGCGCACACATCAGGTTCGCCTCCCCCGCGGGTGACATCGAGGTGTTCACCACCCGTCCGGACACGATCTTCGGTGCCACCTACATGGTGCTGGCCCCGGAGCATCCGCTCGTCGACGGGCTGACGGGTGACGCGTGGCCGCCCGGCACCAAGCCCGGATGGACCGGCGAGGCGGCGACGCCGGTCGAGGCCGTGGCGTCCTACCGCAAGGCGATCGCCGGCCGCTCGGAGCTGGAGCGTCAGGCCGGTGCGGCCAAGGAGAAGACCGGTGTGTTCACCGGCTCGTTCGCCGTCAACCCGGCTAACGGCGCCCAGATCCCGGTGTTCATCGCCGACTACGTACTGATGGGCTACGGGACCGGCGCGATCATGGCCGTGCCGGGCCAGGACGAGCGCGACTGGGAGTTCGCGGAGAACTTCGAGCTGCCCATCGTGCGCACCGTCGCGCCGCCGGAGGGTTTCGAGGGCAAGGCTTACCTGGGCGACGGTCCGGCGATCAACTCTGGCTTCCTGGACGGCAAGAACGTCGTTGACGCCAAAGCGGCGATGATCGCCTGGCTGGAGGAGTACGGGCACGGCCGCGGAGCGACCACATACCGCCTGCGGGACTGGCTGTTCTCGCGGCAACGGTACTGGGGCGAGCCGTTCCCGATCGTGTATGACGAGCACGGCCTGCCCATCGCGCTGCCGGAGTCGATGCTGCCGCTGGAGCTGCCGGACACCCACGACTTCTCGCCACGCACCTATGCCCCCGACGACGCCGATTCCGAACCGGAGCCGCCGCTGGGCCGGCTGACCGACTGGGTCAACGTCACCCTGGACCTCGGCGACGGGCCTAAGAGCTACCGCCGCGAGACGAACACCATGCCGAACTGGGCCGGCTCATGCTGGTACGAGCTGCGCTACTTGGATCCGCACAATGACCAGGTGCTGGTCAACCCGGAGATCGAGCGGTATTGGATGGGTCCGACGGCGGACCGTCCAGCCGGTGGGGTTGGTCTGTACGTCGGCGGTGTCGAGCACGCCGTGCTTCACCTGCTGTATGCGCGGTTCTGGCAGAAGGTGCTGTTCGATCTGGGGTATGTGTCAAGCGCCGAGCCGTACTACCGGTTGGTCAACCAGGGCTACCTGCAGCTGCCGGCCTATACGAACGCACAGGGGTTCTACGTCGAGGCGGCCGAGGTTGAGGAACGCGACGGTGAATTCTTCTTCCACGGTGAACGAGTGAATCGGGAGTTCGGCAAGATCGGCAAGAGCCTGAAGAACGTGATCACTCCCGACGAGTTCATCGCCAACTACGGCTGTGACACGTTCCGGCTGTTCGAGATGTTCGGCGGTCCGTTGGAGCAGTCCCGGCCATGGGAGACGAAGGCGATCACCGGTCCCTATCGGCTGCTGCAGCGGGTGTGGCGGGTGGTCGTGGACGAGCAGTCCGGCGAGGTCCACGTGTCCGACGATGCGGTGCCGGAGGAACTGAATCGCTTGCTGCACAAGACGATTCATGCGGTGCGAGACGGGTATGAAACCTTGCGCTTCAACACGTCCGTCGCGCGGATCACCGAGCTGAACAACGCGATTGTCGCGGCCTACCCGCGGGGCGGCGCTCCGCGGGCCGTGGCCGAGTCGTTGGTGCTGATGCTGGCGCCGCTGGCCCCGCACATCGCCGAGGAACTGTGGGCGCGGCTGGGCCACACCGAGTCGCTGGCCTGGGCGGCGTTCCCGGTCGCCGATCCGGCACTTCTGATCGACGAGACCATCGAGGTCCCGGTGCAGGTGAACGGCAAAGTGCGCGCGGTGATATCCGTGGCCGCCGGCCTGGACAACGCCGCCTTGGAGGCCGCCGCGCGGGCCGACGCCAAAGTCGTGGCGGCGCTGGCTGGGCGCGAGACGAAGCGGGCGATCACCGTACCCGGGCGTCTGGTCAACTTCGTCGTCTGACGTGGAGCCCTCCTGAATGCGGGTGCCGGGTAGTGCGTCAATTCGCGGTGGCGGAGCCCGCGGCGGGCTTGATGTGTGCGAACGTGCTGCGGCCGTTCCAGGTCGGGAAGGCCAGCACGAGCCATGAGGGACCGTCGAGCTGAATCCGGGAGTCGCGCATTGCCTCGGCCCAGGAGAGCCGGCCGGCGTGCCATTTCACGAACGCGTCAGCGTCGGCGGTGATGAAGAGGTCTTCGTCCAGTCCGGGATAGGTCTTGCAGATCTCGACCTCGCCGCGCTCGAGTAGCAGCCAGTACCGCTCGTGGGGCCGGAAGCCGGTGAAATCCAACCGGATGACCACGCGATGGTCCGGCAGCCGGTCCCGTCGGAGCGCGTTGCACATGGACCACAGCGCCACGAACGGATCGAGGTTCTCCGGGGCGATCTCCAGCCACCGAGCTCCCCATTCACCGAGGGTCTGACAGACCTTGAACAGATCGTGGCCCGACCTCGTGAGCTGGTAACGATGACCGCGCCCGTGAGACTTCGGGGCCGACTCGACGATGCCGAGGCGTTCGAGCTGCTTGAGCCGCTGCGTGAGCAGCGTGCGGGAGAGCCCTGGCGCACCCTCGAGGATCTCCCCAAAGGTTTCACAGCCCAGCTGTACATTGCGGATGATCAACGGCGTCCACCGCTCAGCGAAGACCTCCGCGCCTCGGGCGATCGGGCAGTATTGGCCGTAGGTCCTCACGAGCCCAGTGTCGCGCGCCTCTCGACCACCGTGAAGTCCAGATTCGTTACTTCGAGGTCCAGATCGCTGACTTCACGTGCGTCCCCCGCGATGGTGTGCTGAGCCGATCGACCTTATGGAGGAACGATGACAGCACTAGCCACGGCTCAGATCCCCGGATTCCGGGGCGACGTGATCGCCCCCGACCACGATGGATACGACGACGCCCGCGCCGTCTGGAACGGCGCCGTCGACCGGCACCCGCACCTCATCGCCCGCTGCAGCGGCACCGCCGACGTGGCGGCGGCGGTGCGTTTCGCCCGCGAGCGCGACCTCGAGGTCGCGGTACGAGGCGGAGGGCACAATGTGGCCGGCACAGCGGTGTGCGACGACGGAATCGTGATCGACCTCTCGGCGATGCGCGCTGTCACCGTCGATCCGGGCGCGCGCACGGCCCGCGTCCAGGGCGGCGCCCTGTGGGGCGACGTCGACCACGAGACACAGGCATATGGTCTGGCCACCACGGGCGGCATCGTGGGCCACACCGGTGTCGGCGGCCTCAGCTTGGGCGGTGGCATCGGCTGGCTCATGCGCAAGCACGGGCTCACTGTCGACAACCTGGCCGAAGCCGAGGTGGTCACCGCTGGCGGCGACATCATCCGGGCATCGGCCAACGATCACCCCGACCTGTTCTGGGCGCTGCGCGGCGGCGGCGGGAACTTCGGCGTCGTCACCTCGTTCCGGTTCACGTTGCACCCCCTCGGCCCCACGGTGATCGCCGGACCGGTGTTCTGGGCGGCCGAGGACACCACCGACGTCCTGCGCTTCTACCGCGAATTCGTGACCGACGCGCCTGACGAGCTCGGCAACGTCGTTCGGCTCGGCACGATCCCGCCGCTACCAGGTGTCGGCGAGCACTTGCACTTCAGGCCCGCCGTCGCGGTCGCCAGCTGCTACGCCGGTCCCCTCGAGGACGGCGAGCGCGCCGTCCGGGCGCTGCGCGAGTTCGGGACACCGCTGGTGGACCTCGTCGAACCCACCCGCTACGTCGACCACCAGAGCGGCCTCGACGACACCGTCCCCCATGGCTGGCACTACTACTGGAAGGCCACGAACCTCACGCGCCTCTGCGACGAGGTCATCGACGTCATCGCCGAGCACGCCTACCGCGCCACATCGCCCAGGTCGTACGCGACGTTGTTCCATCTGGGCGGCGCAGTTGCCCGAGCCCCGCGGGACGCCACCGCCTACCCGAGCCGCGACGTCGAGCACAACATCATCATCGACGGGGCGTGGCTTCCCGAACACGACGACGCGTGCAGGGCGGCAGAGACCGCGTGGGCGCGAGAATTCCTCGCGGCCCTGCAAGCCCACCGTGCCGGCGTCTACGTGAACTTCCTCGGCGCCGACGACGACCCGAGCCGCGTCCGGGAGGCTTACGGCGACGGCACCTACCGGCGTCTCGCCGCAGTGAAAGCGACGTACGACCCCGGGAACGTGTTCCACAACAACAAGAACATCCAGCCCGCACGGCGGCCCACATGACGGTTCCTGCATCGACTCGCGTCACAGACGCGACTGCAATCGGTGACCTAGGGTGATCCTTCGAGTCGCGCGTCGTGCCCGGTCGATGTGCTCACTTCCTGTTGATACAGCCAGAGGTGGTTGCCGTCCGGGTCGACGACATCGCGTGCCTTGCCCACGGTCGGGTTGGCCGGCTCGCCGGTGACACCGCCGCCCAGCTCGATGGCGCGTCGAATGGCGACGTCCACATCGTCAACGGCCACGGCGATCTTCACGCCACCGACGCCCGGGGATCGCTCGGTCGTCACGGCACCCATGGCTCCTCGGCCCGGAGGTGCGAAGATCCAGCGCTGGTTGGCCTCGTCCGGCTCGAACGGCCAGCCGAACAGGCCTGAGTAGAAGTCGGCGGCGCGGCGAAGATCGCGCACCGAGATCTCCACCCACACGATCGTTCCGTGCCGCAT
This sequence comes from Actinomycetota bacterium, assembly GCA_046734095.1. Lineage (GTDB taxonomy): Bacteria > Actinomycetota > Actinomycetes > Mycobacteriales > Jatrophihabitantaceae > DASXRA01. The sequence continues at coordinate 10,600 of JBKPQM010000157.1, forward strand.
GACACCCTCCGACCCAGCCGACCGCCTCACGGTACGCCGCGCTACGCAGCGGCCCGGACAGGTTCGGCCCTGAAATCATTTCGCCCGTGCTCGCCTCGTCCGGGTACGGTCGCGGGATTGTTTCACTGCTGGGAGCCCATGAGGTTCGCGGGTGGCCTCCCAGCCGGTCCCCAGGGTGAGGGCAGGTTTCGTTATGGCATGTCGTATCAGTGAGCTCGTGCTCGGCTGCCGCGACCCTGAGGTGCTCGCGCGGTTCTGGTGCGAGGTCCTGGACTTCGTCGTGCTCGATCGCGAGGACGACGGCTCGGTGGAGATCGGGCCGCGCGAAGGGTTCGGTGGTCCGCAGCCGACGATCATCCTCAGTCGCCGGGATGAGCCGGAGCAGGGGAAATCCCGGCTGCACATCGACGTCAACGCCACCGACCGCGATCAAGACGCCGAGCTCGAACGCCTTCTCGAGCTTGGTGCTCGCCCGGCCGACATCGGCCAGACCGGGGAGGAGTCGTGGCACGTCCTGGCCGACCCCGAAGGCAATGCGTTCTGCCTGCTCAAGGCCCGCCTCGACCCACTCTGATGCTCATCGGTCACGCCTCGGCATCAGGTACCTCGGGTCTGCCGCGAAGTTCGGTGTGACGGGCGTGTCGTGATCGTGAAGTAAGTTAGGTCTCCGGTAGAGGGTTCATCGACCAAGAAGAACCTGCTGACACCGGTCGAGCCGCTCGGCGCCGGCCTTCTCGTTGGTACCGCTAAGCGTCGGCCAACACCACGGGCTCGGTCATCTCCTCGCGGCTGGTGACGTGCCTTAGCGCCTTGGGCTTGCCGGGGAGTGTCCGGGCCAGGGCCGCTGCGATCACCAGGGCGGCCCCGCAGATCCAGAACGCGCGGTCGTAGCCGGCGGTCGGCGACGACGCGTGGGCGGCGATGGTGGCCATGACGGCCAGGCCCACCGCGCCGCCGACCTGCCGGGTCGTGTTGATGAGCCCGGAGGCCAGACCGGCTTGATGCAGCGGGACGTCGGCCGTCGCAGCGATTGTCATCGGCACAAACGTGAGGCCCAAGCCCAGGCCGGTGATCACGAGGGCTCCGAACGCGTGGGCGAAGTAGCCGTCGCCGGCGGAGAGTTGGCTCAGCCACGCGAGCCCGGCCGCCGCGATCATCGGTCCGATGATCAGTTGGCGGCGGACGCCCACGCGGGTGACCAGCCGTGGGGCGGCCAGCGCGCCGGTGAGTGTGGCCAGCGCCAGGGGCAAGAAGGCGACGCCCGCCTTGAGGGGGCTATAGCCGTTCACCTGCTGCAGGTAGAGCGACAGGAAAAAGAAACTGCTGAACAGCGCGGCCCCTAGCATGACCGCGATGCCGTTCGCGGCCGCGACCGAGCGCAGCCGGAACACCTGCAGTGGGACGAGTGGGTTCGCGGTGCGCGTCTCGATCACGATGAACGTCGCAAGCAGCGCGGCGCCGCCGAGCAACGTGAGGATCGTGGCCGGCGAACCCCATGAGCGGGCGTCGGTGCTGACGATGCCGTACACGAGCAGGGCCAGCCCGCCGGTGACTGTGACGGCGCCGGCGATGTCGAGGCTGGGCCGCATGTCGGCCTTCGATTCGGCCAGCGACGCCATCGCGGCCGCGATCAAGGCGACGCCGATGGGCACGTTGACCAACAGCACCCACCGCCAGTCAAGCAGGTCGGTGAGGAGTCCGCCGGCCAGCACGCCGGCGGCGGCACCGCTCGCCGCGGTGGCCGACCAGGCACCGAGCGCACGGCGGCGTGCGGCGGGTTCGATGAACGTGGTGGTGAGCAGGCTCAGCGTGGCCGGCGCCAGGATCGCGCCGCCCACTCCTTGCACGGCCCGGGCCGCGATCAGCGAACCGCCGTTCTGGGCGAGGCCGCCCAGCAGGCTGAAGGCCGTGAACACGCCCAGCCCGAGCAGGAACACCCGGCGGCGTCCGAACAGGTCGGCGGCCCGCCCACCGAGCAGCAGGAAGCCGGCGAACGTGAGCGTATAGGCGTTGATGATCCACTGCTGGCCGGTGGCGGACAGGTCGAGATCGGCCCGCATCTTCGGCAGGGCCACGTTCACGATCGACACGTCCAGCACGACCATGAACTGGGCCACGCAGCACACCGCCAGTACGGCCCAGCTTGGTAGGACACGTTTCGACATCAGCGTTTCTCCTTGGTCTTTCAGGCTGCGACGACCCTGTGGGCGGCACGGACGCCGCGGCGAGCGGCGTATGCGTATGGATGGTCGAACACGTCGCGGGCCCGCTCGCCGGTGAGCACGGGCAGCACGAAACCGGTGTCGGTTCGGGCATCGAGCACCGTGACCCAGGTTCGACCGCTGTTCGGCGACCACCACAGGCCGACCCGGATGCCGGCGTCGGCGCGGCTGTGCAGTTCGCGCGGATGGGGGGAAGGGTTTCCGCTCACACCTAGGAGACGAACGAGCATCCGACCGGGGGACCGTCGGAGTCAGGTTGCTGTCGATCCCGCGTGACGCCCGCGGATCATGCGGGACGGAGCGCGCGGGCTTGACACCCGCCCGACGCGGTTGGCATGCAGTGTTACCCCCTTGGTCAACTTCCGTTCACGCACACCGACGAGGGTGGCGCGGAAATCCGAGGACCACCAGCGGGAGGGCCGCCGCATGCCACGTCTACTTCCGGCCGCGGTCGCGTTCCTCGCGTTCGCATCGTTGACCGCGGTGGCTGTCTCGGCGCCTGCGCCGGTGGCCGCGGCGGACAGCTCGGACGTGGTGGTCGTCCGCGTGGGCGACGGATCGGGTTCGCTGAGCGGCTCGGCGGCGTCCGTGTTCCTCGACGAGTACACCCAGGCCGGGGCCTTGGTGAAGACGATGCCGATGCCGACGGAGGCTGCCGGCGTCACCCGGAGGGTGACGTTGAGCGGGTCGGCCACCTCCGAGGGCGCACTGGAGCTGTCCTCTGACGGCCGCTACCTGACCCTGGCCGGTTACGACGCCACGCCGGGCACCGCGAGCGTCGCGGGCACGACCGCTTCGGCCGTGAACCGGGTGATCGCCCGGATCGACGGTGCTGGCAGTCTGGATTCCTCGACCGCAATGATGGACGCGTTCAGCGGCGGCAACCCGCGCGGCGCAGTCACCGATGACGGCAGCCGGTTCTGGGCGACTGGCTCGACAAGCGGCGTACGGCTCGCGACCTTCGGAAGTGCCGGGACCACTACGTCGATCAGCACCACGCAGACGAACCTGCGCGTCGCGGGGATCGCGAACGGGCAGCTGTACGTCTCGACGGGCTCCGGAACGCACGGGGTATACGCCGTCGGATCCGGGCTGCCGATCGCTGGTGGGCAGGGTCAGGCACTGCTCGTCGACACGGGTTCGACGTCGAGTCCGTACGGCTTCGTCGGCCTGCACAGCGACGCCGGCGTCCCCGGCGTCAACACCCTCTATGTCGCCGACGACTCGAGCAGCGGCGGCATCCTGAAGTACTCCTTCGACGGCACGACCTGGACCGCGCGCGGGACGTTCCGGCCGGGCGGCGGGGTGCGCGGCCTGACGGGTTCGATCACTCCGAGCGGCGTCGAACTGTTCGGTTCGACGACGACGAACCAGCTCGTCAAGGTGGACGACACCGCGGCGTACGACGCAGCGATCACCGCCACGAGCACGGCGCTCGCCATGGCGGGCAGCAACACCGTGTATCGCGGCGTTGCCTTCGCGCCGTCCGGGGGCGTTGCCACGGCACCGTCGATCACTACCCAGTCGGCGAGCACCACTA
>JBKPQM010000158.1:0-12034 GCA_046734095.1 Actinomycetota bacterium
GGTATGGGGTATCTCGGCGAACACCCGCCGGTGGTGGTCACTGGACGCCGGGCGGACCATCGGCTACGAGCCGCTCGACGACGCCGAGGCGTTCGCCGGGCACGTACCGGCCGGGCGTGACCAGCCGCGGCCGTCCGACGACCTCGTCGGCGGAGGCTTCACGACCGACGACTTCGGCATCGACGACGTGGCGGCCCGGTGAGCGTGGGCTCGGTGTTGACTCCTGAGCTGCGAGCGCTCGTGGAGGCGTGGATTGCCGACGATGTCGACGACGCGGCCGGCGCAGAACTCCGTGCGCTGATCGACGCGGACGACACCGACGCGCTGGCCGATCGCTTCAGTGGGCCGCTCAAGTTCGGCACCGCCGGACTGCGTGGCCCGATGCGCGCCGGCCCGAACGGCATGAACCGTACCGTCGTCCGCCGTACCGCCGCGGGCATCGCCGCCTGGCTGGGCGCACGCAATCCCGGTTCGACAGTCGTGATCGGCTACGACGGGCGTCACAGCTCGTACGAGTTCGCGCACGACTCGGCAGCGATCTTCGCCGCCGCCGGCTTCGACGCTCGCGTACTGCCTCGCCGGCTGCCGACGCCGGTCCTCGCGTTCGCGGTGCGATACCTCGGCGCGGCCGTCGGCGTGATGGTCACTGCGTCGCACAATCCACCGCAGGACAACGGCTACAAGGTGTACGCGGCCGATGGCGCGCAGATCGTCCCGCCCACTGACGTGGAGATCGAGGCGGCCATCGAGGCGATCGGCGCCGCCCGGTCGATACCGCTCTCGCCCCGCTATGCCGTGCTGGACGAGTCGATCGTCGAGGCCTATGTGACGGCCATCGCCGGCCTCATCGGCGACGGTGCCCGCGACGTGCGCGTCGTCCATACCGCACTGCATGGCGTGGGCACCGAGGTACTCACGCGGGTCTTCGCGGCCGCGGGGTTCGCGCCGTTGATCGAAGTCCCCCAACAGGCCTCGCCCGACCCGGACTTCCCGACAGTGTCCTTCCCCAATCCCGAGGAGCCGGGCGCACTCGACCTCGCGCTGGCCCTGGCCCGCGCGCAGGCCGCCGACATCGTCATCGCCAACGATCCGGATGCCGACCGGTGCGCCGTGGCGGTACCCGACTCCGGCGTATGGCGGATGCTGCGCGGGGACGAGGTGGGCGTGCTGCTGGCAGACGCCTTGCTGCGTAAGGGGATTCGTGGCACGTACGCCACAACGATCGTCTCGTCGACGATGCTCCGGGCGCTGGCCGCGCACTATGACGTCGGCTACGCGGAGACCCTCACCGGCTTCAAGTGGATCTCGCGCGCGGCGCCGGACCTCGTCTACGGCTACGAGGAGGCGCTGGGCTACGCCGTCGCGCCGCAGCTCGTGCGCGACAAGGATGGGATCAGCGCCGCTTTGCTGATCGCCGAACTGGCCGCCACGCTGAAAGCTTCGTCGTCGTCGCTGCCCGAGCGCCTGGACGAGCTGGCCGCGCGATACGGCCGCTACGCCACCGACCAGATCTCGATCCGGGTCGACGACCTGACGATCATCGCCGACACGATGGCCCGGTTGCGGACGAGGCCACCCGAGACGCTGCTCGGCGAGAAGGTCGCCGTCACCGATTGGCTGCCTGAGGCCGATGTGCTCACCTTCACCTGGCCGGCGGGACGGGTCGTCGTCCGTCCATCCGGTACTGAGCCGAAGCTGAAGGCCTACCTCGAAGTGGTCCTCGCCGACGGCACCCGCGCGCAGGCGGACCGCCGCCTGGCCGAGCTGCGGGCCGAGGTCGCGGACCTGATCGATTCCCGAACCGATTGAGCGAACACCGCCACTGCCTTTCGTGATCAAGACGGCGAACTGGTCGTTGCCGCAGCCACATCGCGCTCTTGATCGTCGCAACGCGGTTAAGGCTGCGCCTCAGCGGCAAACCGAATGGACGCAGCCGGAGAGCCGGGGGGCTTGGCTCTCCGGCTGCTGGCCGGAATCGCGCAGGAGTGCCGACGTCCTCCTAACGGTCGGGGCAGGGTCCGGTGAGTGGACGGGTCGGCATCGGATCGGTGGGCGCGCCGCGGAGGACGCAGCCCGTGGACGTCAGGTGTCCGGCGTCGTTGCGGTACGTGTGCCAGTAGACGTGCCCTTGCGCGAAGCTCGGCGTGTAGTCGCTGTCGAGGGCGACGACGTCGAGGTCTGCGTCGTCGTCCAGGTCGCGGGCCAAGACTGTGGGCAAATCCGCTACGACCGCCCCGTCCTTCGGGGCGGCGAGCCGTCCCGACTGCAGCAGCACCAACTGAGCCACGGCCGAATGCACGCCGTCGCCGTCAGCCAGCACGCAGTGCGGCTCGGCGGCCGTGGCCTCGCAGGTGAGCGCGCCGGCCCACCCGTAACCCTTGGGCCACAGCCACCACTGGACGGACACGCCGTCGCGCGACAGCTCGACCACCGGGTCGGTATGGAAGTCACCGGGCTTGCCGGCATGCCACATCGTTATCGCGTAGCCGTTGCCGAGGCCCGCCGTCTGCGCCTGCTTACACGTCCAGATCGCGCATTGATTCGGCATCGGCGCGGCGACCGGCAACGAAGCGTGTGATGATGGCACGGGCGCGCGGTCGCCCCCCAGAGCGACCGCTACTGATGCGCCCGCAGCCACCACGGCTCCGGCCACGCCGACCATCACCCAGCGCCTTGCCGCTCCCCGCCTGAGCCAGGCTCCCCCAGCGAGCACTGATCCCCCAAAAGCGGCAAGGCGCGACTGCGCGACCGGAACTACCCTCATAGACGGACGAACGGGCGTGTCGGTTGCGCTCGGCCGCTACCAATTCGATAACGATGAGGTCACCGGGTGCGGACACCCTGGATGGCGAATCGCTCGACCTGCTGCAGGTGCCCGCCCGTCGACGCGACGAGTGTCAGCGTGGCATCTGCTGGGCGGGAGAACGAGACCGTGGCCGACCAGGGCTGGTTGTCCCCGCCGGCGGGCAGGCAGCAGTACTCGCCGATCGATGCGGAAGACGACAGTTGGCGGACCGAGACGTGGATGCTCTCGTCCACGCCGGTGATGTGACCGCCGACCTTCACCGGCGAAGTGGCGACGCTGCCGTACGCCGGCGTCTCGAGCGAGAACGTCGTGTCGTCGCTGCCGACGACCTCCCACGGCGAGTCGGTGTCGGTGCCGAATCGCACCAGGTGCAGCACGGCCGCTGTGTGTAATCTGCCGCCCGGGTCGCGGTAGCCCACTCCGACGTGCGCGCCGAGCTTGTCGACCACATTGCTGGTGACGAGGTTGATCTCGCTGAACCCCAGGAAGCCCTGCGTGAACGCCAGCGCAGTTTGGCCGGCGTCAAGGTGCCATGGCTGATGCCCGCCGGCTCGGTTGCTCGCCTGCCATTTCTGCGCGTCGGCCAGCGTGACGAACGGATACAGCGGCTGGTATCCGAGGGCGAATGGTGCCGCGGCGGGTGGATTGGTGGGGCTGGTTGACGCCGGAGGCGCAGTCGACGCCGTCGGAGGTGCGCTCGGCGAGGCGGGTTCGGTGGTCGGCGACGCCGGTTCGGTGGTCGGCGACGCCGGGAGCGTGGTCGGGCTGGCCGGGCTCGGCGGAGGAGTCGTGATGATCGAGGGCGGCGGCGTCGGCGTATGCGCCGGGCGGGCGTGATCGGACCGGACGACGCTGATCACCCCGAACGTACCGGCCAGCACCGCGATCACCGCGGCGGCGGCCAGGACCGGCGGCAGCCAGCCCCCCGTCCACCGCCGGCGCGGCGCCAGCCGTGGCGCCTCGTCGGGCCGTGGCACCGGCGAAGATGGCAAGTCGGCCTCGGTGATCTGGCCGGCCCGGGCGATGAGCGCGGAGCGGATGCGCTCGTCGATGTCGCTCACGACGCACCTCCTAACCTGGCCGCGATGGCGTCGCGTCCCCGCGACGCCATGGACTTCACCGCACCGATGGAGATGCCGAGCGCCTCCGCGATCTGCGGCTCGGTCAGCTCGGCCCAGTACCGGAGCACGATCACCTCCCGCTGCCGAATTGGCAGCCGTCCCAGGGCAGCTATCACCTCGCGATGCTCCTCCGCGAGGAGCACGCGTCGGTCGGCCCCGTCCGCGGTCAAGGACGCCTCGTCCGGTTGCGGATGGCGGCGCACGGTACGACGTCGACGCAGGACGGACCGGGCACCGTTGACAACGCAGCGCCGCAAATACGCCACCGCGGCATCTTCACTAGTGAGCGCTCCCCACTGGCGGTGCACCGCGGCGAATGCGTCCTGCGCGACGTCTTCTGCGGTCTCGCGATCGTCCACGAGTAGCAGGGCCAGGCGGACCATGTTCAACCGCTGCGCGCGATAAAGGCGCTCGACACCGGCGGTGTCTGCCGTCGGCGCACGTCCGCCTGGAGATTGGCCGCTGGCCATCACCGTCCCCATCCGAACCCCCACGCCCGAACCCTGCGGACCGCACATGCGCGGTCTTGCCGGATTAGACGTTCGGCGACGCCAAAGGTTGCCAGGCTAGAGCTGCTGGTTCCACCCGGCTAGCTCCATCGGGTCAGCGGGGCCCGAACTGCCGGTCGCCCGCGTCGCCGAGGCCGGGCACGATAAAAGCGTTCTCGTTCAGCCCCTCGTCGATGCTGGCGGTGATGACGCGCAGGGGCAGGCCGCTCTGCTCCAGCCGCCACAGCCCCTCGGGAGCGGCCAGCGCGCAAACGACGGTGATGTCGTTCGCGCCCCGGGAGGCCAGCAGTGAGACGGAGTGCAGTAACGAGCCGCCGGTGGCGAGCATCGGATCGAGGACGATGACCGGTCGCCCGCGCAGCGATTCGGGCAGCGAAGCCATGTACGCCTCGGGCTCGTGCGTCTCCTCGTTGCGAGCCAGGCCGACGAAGCCCATTTGCGACTCGGGCAACAGATTGAACGCCGCCTCAGCCATACCCAGACCAGCTCGCAGCACCGGCACGAGTAGCGGCGGATTGGCCAGCACGGTACCGGTCGTGGCCGCGATCGGCGTGGTGATCGACACGTCCGTGACGGCGCAGCCCCGCGTGGCCTCGTACACGAGAAGGGTCGCGAGCTCCCGCAGCGCCGCGCGGAACTCGGCGTTGCTGCTCGTCTTGTCGCGCATGACGGTGAGCCGGGTCCGGACGATGGGGTGATCGACGACCGTGGTCTCCACGACCGGAACCCTAGTGCTCCGTGCCCATGCTCAGCGGACGAAGTTGTGCCAGCCGACCCACAGCCACAGCACGAGGACCAGCCAACCCGCGGCCGGATGACGCATCAGGGACGACACGTAGGCCGTCGGCGTCGAGCCCCGATGGCCAGCACGACGCGCGTGCAGCGTCAGCGCAACGGCTAGCACCACCAAGGCGGCGTAGCCGCCGAGGATTAGCGCCTCTCCGAGCATCGACTACCGCCTCGCCAGCCACCAGCCGAGGGCGAGCCAGGCCAGCACGGCCACCGAGCGCCCCGGATAGGTGTCGACGACCCCGTCGAGGAGTGAGCTGATCGTCGGATGGCGCGACCGGGGATGCATGGACAGCGCCCAGAGCTCCCAACCGATCACTGCCGCGAGCCAGGCCGTCCACGTGAGCACCCCGGCGCGGCTCACTGGCACGCTCGCCGAGCTGCGGGGGCCTCGCCAGGCGACGAGAAAGATCGCCACTCCGCCGACCGTCGTCCACACCATCGCCGGCCAGGTGAAGGAGTGCAGCCCCCCGCCGATCAACACGTAGCCGAGCACCGCGGCCGCGAGTGCCGCCAGCCGCGCCTTCGTCGAGCCGACCGTCGGCAGGCTCATGCTCGTCAGTGTGCGCCGGCGCCGCGCTGGGCGGTGCGACGGCTACGGCGACCAGCTCAATGGCGCGTAGAAGTCGGCGGCCCGTTTCAGGTCCCGGACCGGGATCTCGAGGAACAGGATCGAACCCGCGTCCACTGCCGCGATGGTTAGCTGTCGCGCAGCCGGCGATCGTCCCTCACGTGCCCGCGCTCCTGCTGCACGAGTTCGTTGGCGTGACGAACGTCCGTGCCGATTCGTTCGCCCGCGTTGCGGGTCTCGAGCCAGGCCAGCTGCGCGGCGTGCCGGACCTCCATCCAGGCATGGTCAGCCGCATGCCGTGCGCTCAGCGCGGTCTTGCCCATCCCTGACGCGTCTCCCGCCTTCGCGCGATCAGCGGTGTGCCGCTGGGCGAGCGAGGCGTGGTCGGTGTCGTGCCGGGCGTGGATCTGTTCGTGTGCTGCCAGATGCCGTCGAGACATCTCAGCGTGGTCGGATGCGTGACGTCGTTCGACGTCGGCGTGATCGGCCGAGTGCTTGGCAGCCATGTCGTCGGGTTTGTCCGGTTGCGCCATACTGGTCACCTCACCTCGCGGGAGGACGTGGACGCGAACGTTACTACGTCTGACGGTCGGCGACGATGCCGTGTGAGTCGCCGGGCAGCGCGCACCAATGATCGCCGACCGGCGACCCCGCACCGGTGATGTGGGGGAATCACTTCGGTGCCGGGCCGCACTCGTGGGTCGGCAGACCCCGCTGTCGCCCTCGGCCGGACTGCACTCCAAGCCCGTGGCGAGGAGACGGGTCACTTCGGCACGGGTGGCTGGCAGCGCGGCGTCAGCGGAGACAACATGACAAGTCTCGGCGACAACGGGCCTGCGTGGAGGGGAGAAGAAGCGATTGGGTACCGATCCGTAACAGGATAGGTACCCGGGTTGGGTAGTTCCCCTGATCCGCCGGCGAGTGTTGTGCTTGATGCTTGTCTCGCGGTGGCCGGCGCCCGGCCGCCGTGGAGGACAGTCACATGTGCCAGCACGAGCCGCCCTGCCCGAGCGCGAACGGGCCCGATCACGCCACCGCCCGAGTAATCGCAGCCCGTCCGGAGCAGGGCTGGAGCCTGCTCTGCAACGGCGTCGTCGTATTCGACGACGGAGGCGAGCTCCTGCCGGATGGCAGCGCCGTCGCGCCGGCGCTGCTCTCGGCCGCCCCGGAGGCCGCCACTCATGACGAGCGGCGGTGCCCAACGGCGGTCCTAGACTGGTTGGGTGACTGCGGTATTACCCGACGCCGCCCGCGACAACGCATCGCTGCGACGGTTTCTTTCCGGTCTGCCGGGTGTCGACCAGGTCGGCGCCGAGGCCCGGGCCGCGGGACTGTTCACCCGCAGTATCAAGACGACGGCTAAGGCCTGGGCGATTGATACCGCGATCGGCATGGTCGACCTCACCACGCTGGAAGGCGCCGATACGCCGGGCAAGGTGAGGTCGCTGTGCGCCAAGGCGGTCCACCCGGACGCGACGGCCCCGCCAGTCGCCGCGGTGTGCGTCTACCCCGACCTGGTGGCGACGGCTGCTGATGCGCTCCGCGGGTCGACGGTTGCGGTGGCAAGTGTCGCCACGGCGTTTCCGTCTGGACGCGCGTCGCTGGAGACGAAGCTGCAAGACGTCCGAGACGCCGTAGCGGCCGGTGCCGACGAGGTCGACATGGTGATCGATCGCGGCGCATTCCTGGCCGGGCACTACCTGCAGGTGTTCGAGGAAATCGTTGCGACAAAGCAGACGTGCGGGCCGGCGCATCTGAAGGTGATTCTCGAGACGGGTGAGCTCGCCACGCTCGACAACACTCGCAGGGCGTCATGGCTGGCGCTCCTCGCCGGGGCCGACTTCATCAAGACCTCGACCGGCAAGGTCACGCCGGCGGCGACACCGCCGGTGGCGCTGACGATGTTGCAGGCAGTTCGGGACTTCGCGGCGGCGACGGGTGACGCGCGGGGCGTGAAGCTCGCCGGTGGCATCCGGTCGAGCAAGGACGCGGTGCGCTACCTGGTCATGGTGAACGAGGTGGCCGGCGAGCGCTGGCTCGACCCGGCGCTGTTCCGGTTCGGGGCGTCGAGCCTGCTCAACGACCTCTTGCTGCAACGACACAAGCTGGCCACCGGCGCCTACGACGGTGCCGACTACGTGACGGTGGACTGATGCCTCGCCGTCCGTCGATAAAGAAGGACTTGTGGCTGCGCCGGCCGCCGCTTCGCGGTGTTGATCACGCTGGTGCCCCGGCGCGGGTCGCTCGGACCCGGCGTAGGAGAGGACGGCACTAGCATGGCGAAGTTCGAGTACGCCCCGGCGCCCGAGTCGCGGGACATCGCCCGGCTCCGAGCGTCCTATGGCATCTTCGTCGACGGCGAATTCCGCGACGGTGCCGGCGAGGCGATCAAGACGCTCAACCCGGCGAATGAGGAGCCGCTCGCCGAGGTGGCCGAGGCCGCACCCTCCGACGTAGACGACGCGGTGCGGGCCGCCCGTCGTGCGTTACCGGCCTGGTCCGGCCTGCCCGGAGGCGAGCGGGCCAAGTATCTCTACCGCATCGCCCGCGCCATCCAGGAGCGCTCCCGTGAGCTGGCCGTCCTCGAATCCCTCGACAACGGCAAGCCGATCAGGGAATCCCGCGACGTCGACATCCCCCTGGCCGCCGCGCACTTCTTTTACTACGCGGGCTGGGCGGACAAGCTCGAATACGCCGGCTTCGGGCCGGCGCCGCGACCGATCGGCGTCGCGGGCCAGGTCATCCCGTGGAACTTCCCGCTGCTGATGGCCGCCTGGAAGATCGCGCCCGCACTCGCCACGGGCAACACCGTCGTGCTCAAGCCGGCCGAGACGACCCCACTCACCGCCCTGACGCTCGCTGAGATCATCGCCGAGGCCGACGTGCCGGCCGGCGTCGTCAACATCCTGGCCGGCGGCCCGTCGATCGGCGAGGCGATCGTTGCGCACCCAGGCATTGACAAGATCGCATTCACCGGCTCGACCGAGGTCGGCAAGATCATCCAGCGGACGACGGCCGGGACCGGCAAGCGGCTCTCACTCGAGCTCGGCGGCAAGGCCGCGAACATCATCTTCGAGGACGCCCCGCTCGACCAGGCGATCGAGGGCATCGTCAATGGCATCTTCTTCAACCAGGGCCACGTCTGCTGCGCCGGCTCGCGCCTGCTCGTGCAGGAATCTGTCGCGGACGAACTGATCGCCGCCCTGCAGCAGCGACTGACCACGCTGCGCCTCGGCGACCCGCTCGACAAGAACACCGACATCGGTGCGATCAACTCGGCCGCGCAACTGGCACGCATCCGTGAACTCACTGACGCGGGCGAGGCCGAAGGCGCCGAGCGATGGTCGCCGCCGTGCGAAATCCCCGAGCGCGGCTACTGGTTCGCGCCGACCGTGTTCACCCACGTGTCGCAGGCGAATCGCATCGCCCGCGAAGAGATCTTCGGTCCGGTCCTCTCTGTGCTCACGTTCCGCACGCCGGCAGAGGCTATCGACAAGGCCAACAACACGCCGTACGGACTCTCGGCCGGCATCTGGACCGAGAAGGGCTCGCGGATCCTCTGGTTCGCCAACCAACTGCGGGCCGGCGTCATTTGGGCCAACACGTTCAACCGCTTCGACCCGGGCTCACCGTTCGGCGGATACAAAGAGTCGGGTTTCGGCCGCGAAGGTGGCCGGCACGGGCTGGCGGCCTACCTCGATGTCTGAGACGGTGCCGACTGTTAGCGGTGGGCGGCTTCGCGTCCGAAAGACATACAAGCTGTATATCGGCGGAGCGTTCCCACGTTCGGAGTCCGGCCGCTCCTACCCGATCATCGGCGCGGACGGAACTCTGCTCGCACACGCCGCCCAGGCGTCCCGCAAGGACGTGCGCGACGCAGTCGTGGCCGCCCGCAAAGCACAGCCCGGCTGGGCAAAAGCTACGCCGTACAACCGCGGGCAGGTGCTGTACCGGGTGGCTGAGATGCTGGACGGACGTCGCGAGCAGTTCGCGGCCGAGGTGGCGGCGGCAGACGACGATCCGTCCACCGTGGACACCGCCATCGACCGGTGGGTCTGGTATGCCGGCTGGGCCGACAAGTACGCGCAGGTCGTCGGCTCCAGCAACCCCGTCGCCGGCCCGTACTTCAACTTCTCGCTGCCCGAGCCGACCGGCGTGGTCGGCGTGCTTGCACCGCAGGAGTCCAGCCTGCTCGGCCTGGTCTCGGTGATCGCGCCGGTGATCGTCACGGGCAACACCACCGTCGTCGTCTCGTCAGAGGAACGACCTCTGCCGGCGATATCCCTGGCCGAGGTGCTCGCGACCTCAGACCTGCCCGGTGGGGTGGTCAACCTGCTGACCGGCCGCACCGGTGAGCTCGCGCCGTGGCTCGCCAGCCACCGTGACGTCAACGCCCTCGACCTCACGGGAGCCACGACTGCCGCCCGGCCGGAACTGCAACGGGCCGCGGCCGAGAACGTCAAGCGGGTGTACGTGCCGCGGCAGGTCGACTGGACAGCCGACCCGGACACCCGCCGCCTGGCGGCGTTCGTCGAGACCAAGACGGTGTGGCACCCAATCGGGGTGTAGCGCGCGGATCAGGTTCTCCCGCTTTCGGTCGGCTCACGCGGCAGGAACCGACTACTTCCGGGGAAAACCTCAGAATTCCAGGCGGTGGGCCCGCGCCGGCGTGGGCGTGATGTTGTGGTTCACCCGCAAGACGTTGTCCGGGTCGAGGCGGGACTTGAGCACCTGAAGCCAGCGATAGTTGTCCGGAGTGTAGGCCGACCGGACACGGGACGGGTCGCGCAGAAAGTTCAGGAACGAGCCGCCCGTGGAGTAGGCAGCAAGCGGCTCGGCCGTCTCGGCCGGGCCCTCGACGATGACGGAGAGCGGTACGTGCCGGTGCCCGATCGGCCCGGCATCCGGCTCCGGGCGTGCCATGGCACCGCCCCAGTGCCGCACCTCGACGGCGCCGACGCGCGTTCCCGGAGCCCGGACGGCGTCGACCACATGCTCGATCACTTGGTCGGGCAGGTCCTCGAACAGATCGAAATTGAGCGGCGCGATGCCCGGCATGTGCGTCGACGTGAAGCTGGTCTCCCGGAAGTCCTCCCAGATCGGCGTCCCCGCCACGCGATACAACGCCCGCAGCGCATCCAAGGAGCCGCTCGACATTGCCCGAATGGCAAACGCCGGGGCGCCGGTCGACGGCCAGGACGGCATGAGCACAACGGCCGTGCTGAGCTCGTCCGGGGCGGTCGCGATCCACTCGCGATAGCTCGCCAGGGTCACGGCGGCTTGGTCGAGTGGGAACACCGCACTGCCCGACCAGACGCTGGCCACGCGGTGCAGGCGGAATTCCAGTGAGGTGACAACGCCGAAGTTCCCCCCGCCGCCACGTAACGCCCAGAGCAGTTCCGGGTGTTCGTCGCCGCTGGCCGTGACGATGCGGCCGTCGGCCGTGACGACCTGCGCGCGCAGCACGCTGTCTGCGGCGAAGCCGAAGCGACGCGACAGCCAGCTCAGGCCCCCACCCAGTGTGTAACCGGCGATGCCGACATCCGGCGACGAACCGGAGAGCGGCGCCAGCCCGAACGGTGCGGCCGCCGCGAGCACGTCGCGCCAGCGGGCGCCGGCTCCCACGCGGGCGACGCCCCGGCTCGGGTCGACAAGCACCCGCGTCATGGCCGACGTCTTGAGCAGCACACCACCGTCGGACGGCACGTACGTGCCGTGGCCGGTCGACTGCACCGCGAACGGCAGCTGCCGCTCGCGCGCCCAACTGAGGGCAGCGCTCACGTCCAGCGCGCTGGCCGCCTCCGCGATGATCAGGGGCCGAGCGTCGAGCGTCGGGTTGAGAGCCTTGCGCGCTTCGTCGTATCCAGCGTCGCCGGCCGGGTACAGCGACCCGGCGAAGCGGCGGCGCAGGTCGCTGCGGGCGGCCCGGGAATCCTCGGCACGGTTCGCGACGTGGGCGGTCATGTCAGCTCAGACGTCGGCTGCGGGGGAATCTCATCGGCGTCGGCCCGATTACTTTCCGTGCGGCGCCCCGTCCTACTTGTGTGCGAGGCGATGACAGCGAAGCATCCGTGGTGATCGGCCACGGCGATACCGAGCTGACGAGCTGGCCCCTGGAGGGGTCGGAGGACGCGGATCTCGCCCTCGTTGACGAACTGGCTCAGCTGATGCTGGTGGTGCGCCGGGCCGGATATGCAGTGTGGCTGCGCAATCCAGGGAGCCATCTCGCCCAGCTGAT
>JBKPQM010000159.1:0-6910 GCA_046734095.1 Actinomycetota bacterium
CGCCGGAGCACAAGGTGTTGCTCGTGGACACGCTTAAGCAGTCGGGCGAGGTAGTCGCCATGACCGGTGACGGAGTGAACGACGCCCCGGCCATCAAGGCGGCTGACATCGGAATCGCGATGGGTAGCGGCACCGACGTAGCGAAGAACGCCAGCCGAATGATCCTGTCCGACGACAATTTCGCCACGATCGTTTTCGCGGTTGAGCAGGGCCGCAAGATCTATGACAACCTCACGAAGTACATCCGCTTCGTGCTCGTGCTGCTTGTTGCGTTCGTCCTCACGTTCCTCGGAGCCAGCCTGTTCAATATCGCCGCCGGTGAACCGTTCACGCCCGCGCAAGTCCTGTGGATCCACTTCGTGGTCAACGCCCCGTTCGGATTCGCCCTCGGCTTCGACCGGGAGACTCCAGGACTCATGTCACTCGCGCCGCGTCCGCGCGGCCAGTCCGTCCTGACGAGATCGGTGATCGTGACCGTCGCGCTGGCCGGGCTCGCCATCACGATCGGTCTGCTCCTGCTGATTCAGCTCGGAAAGTCGCACTTCGACAGCCTGGCCATCGGCAACTCGATCGCGTTCACGTCCTTCGCGCTGTGCCTGATCGTCGCCGCTCTCGAATGCCGGAGCGAGACCGACACGATCTTGACGATCGACACGTTCGACAGCAAGCAGCTGAACTGGACGATCCTCGGGGAATTCGTGGTCGCCGTGCTGGTCACCCAGATGGACGTCTTCAACCGGTTGCTCGGAACGACGGACATCAACTTGCGGCAGTTCGGCTGGGCGCTCGTGCCTGCCCTCGCCCTGTTGGCTCTGTGGGAACTCGGTAAGTTGGCCGCTCGGCGATTGAGGATCGCCCGATCCGGAACCGGTGATGACACGTGGTCTGGTACGTAGGCGGGATCGCGATAGGCGTGGTATTGATCGTCGTGCTGGTGGTCGCCGGAATTCGTAAGATGCCCGACATTCGCTGAGGTAGCGCGTCGGTTTGGTCGGATCCCGACCACTCTGGACCGAGTGGATCCAGCACCTCACCCGAAATCGGTGATGCCCACAATGCGTCGTGGTTTCTACCGTCGGGTGACCCCGGCAACGGCCGGACCGGCGACTATGAGGGAGGAGCCATGCAGCCGTTGCCACCCGCACCGAGCCCTCCTCCGGAGGCTGATGCGCCCAGCCGGGACGAATTGGAGGAACGGTGGCTCGCGGCGCTCGATCTGATTCTCGGACTGATCGCGACGGGCGTAAGCGCGACCGTGAGCGGCCTGCGGGCTCTCCAGCCGGTCGCGAGCGTGATACTCCGTCCGCCGCTTGTGCCCCGGCAAGTGCAGCCCGAGACGTGGCTCGTCGCGATGCGGCGGCACGGCAGTGCTGTCCGGTCCGAGCTCACGCCGCTCGTGAACCAAAGCGTGCCGGCGGTCGCCGAGGCCGTCATGGATCGCATCGATGTCAACAAGCTTGTCGCGAAGGTCGATATCAACGCGATCCTGGCCAGCCTTGACCTCAGCTCGATCGCTCGTCAGGTAATCGATGAGGTTGACCTCCCCGAGATCATTCGCGAATCTAGCGGCGCCATAACGTCCGAGAGCGTGCTCGGAGTGCGCATGCAGAGCATCGAGGCGGACGAGCGGCTGAGCCGGGTCGTCGACAAGATCCTGCTGCGGCGAGGCGCGCGCAACACGCAACTGCGAACCGGCCGTGGGAGTGGCGATGGAGCTGACTGAGGACTCATTCGGCGCCGCCGCGGCCCCGCAACCAGCGCGCGCGTATCAGGGACGCCGGGCCGGCATCGTCTCCCGCACCATCGCGAACATCGTCGATGCACTCGTGGTGGTCGGCATTGTCGGGGTGATCTACGCGATCGTCGCCGGGGTCTCGTTCTTGCTGCATCCGGCCTCGTTCCACTTTCCCCGGGATCTGGGCTGGAGCATCCCGGTGATCGGCTTCGTGGTTGCTGCGCCGTACCTCGCGTTCGGCTGGTATACGACCGGGCGAACCTACGGTGACGCGCTGCTAGGACTGCGCGTCGTGAATGGCCACGGCAAGAAGCTGCATTTCCTCATCGCGTTGCTGCGAGCGATAGCTTGCGTCGTCTTTCCGATCGGCGTGTTCTGGGTGGCGGTCAGCGGCGCCAACCGCTCGGTTCAGGACATCGTCTTCCGCACCTCGGTCGTGTACGACTGGTCGGCCAATCCGGATGGCACAGTCCAGGCAAGCGGCCGGGACGAATGAGCGCGGCTTTCAGGATGGCCCGCACGGCTCACGGCGTAGCGTGTGGGTCATGACCGTCAGGATGAGTCGCGCATGAACAAGCCGCGCATCTTCCTAGGGTCGTCGGGCAAGCAAGGCAAACTTCTGCAGGCGATCACGCGCGGGCTCGAGGATGTCGCCGACGTCGAGCCCTGGACGACGACCTTCAACCCGGGCCGGTCCACCCTCGACCGGCTCGTCGAGCTGTCCCAGGAAGTCGATTTCGCCGCGTTCGTGTTTGCGCAGGATGACTGGACCACGACCGATACGTCGCAGTCCGGCCAGGCGGCGCCACGCGACAACGTGGTGTTCGAGGCCGGGCTGTTCGGCGGTGCGCTCGGCATCCGGCGCACGTTCATCCTCCATGCGAACGATTCAAAACTGCCGAGCGACCTGCTCGGGCTGACCTCCGTCCGCTACGACCCGGCCGCCGGACCGGCCGAGGTTCGCGCGATCAACCAGAAGCTGCGCAAGGCGATCGAGGCCGAGGGTGGCCGCGGCCTGGTCGAGGGGCTGTGGTGGCAGCTCTCGCTAACGATGCTGACCGAGGACGAACCGTCGGCCCTGGGATTCCTCAGCATCTCGCGGGAACGCGACGGTGGCCTGAACCTGACCGGTCGAGGCTGGCAGGAGGACGGCACCTTGTCGTCCCGGTACTGGAGCGAGGCGGCGAAGGAGCGCCGGGATCCGTCCGGCATCCTCTATTTCTGGAAGGGCGAGCGGCCTCGGCACCCGAATGCCCCGCAGCTCGAGGGCACCGGTGAAATCAGGTTGGAGACCACCGACCGTGGCACCGGGTATTGGACCACACGGTCGGATCGTGATGCCGGGCTCAATGCCCGGACCGCCGGCGTCTACCTTCGAGCCGACCCCTCGGACCTTCGGATACTCGACGGTGGGAGTGCGGAGGAGCGGGCAGAGCTCATCGCGCAGCGCCTCCAGGAGTGGAAGTCGGCCGCGAGCGCATTCTGAGGCGACGACGCGCTGCGGGCGTAGAACGTCGTCACGCCAAGGACCAGGCTCAGCCACAGCGCCCCGATGACCCACCCCGCCAGAACGTCGGTGAACCAGTGGACGCCGAGGTAGAGCCGGGAGACTCCTACCACGGCCGCCGCGGCGGTCGCCGCCACCCGCAACCGTCGTCCCGTGTAGCGCGTGAGCAAGACCGCCATCAGCCCGTAGCCGGCCGCGGCGACCACGGCGTGCCCGGACGGGAACGATAGCCCCGTCGCGGACAGGCCGGGCGCCCATAGGGACATCGGCGGGCGCGGCCGCGCGACGAGCACCTTGGTGGTCGTCTGGAGCAACTCCGCACCACCCAGGACAACCACCGCGAGTAAGCCGGGCCAGAATCGTCGGCTGCGCCAGCACAGCGCGCCGACCAAGACAGTCGCGGTGATCATGATCCCGGTGGGGCTGCCCAGCGTCGTGATTATGCGCATGATCGGGGTCAGCCAGCCGGCTCGGTGCCCGGCAAACCACACCGCTACGCGCCGATCGAGCGCGCTGGGCTTGCTCACCGAGCGCCCGACCAACACCGTCAGCGCGGCCACCAGCACGAACGCCGCGAGCAGAGCCGGCGCAAGCCGCCGCGCTGCGGTCCAGTCGGCCGAGCGGCGCCATGATGCGAACCGTGCGGGGGTGGAGGGCGGCGTCACGGTTCGTCCTCCATCCTCGCTCGACGTACTACGCAGCATGTAGTACTACAGTATGGGTGGTCTGGTCATGGCCGCTCTGGGGGAACTCGTGCCGCACGCTGTGAATCTGCTCGACGCGAACAGCGTGCTGTCCAGCCTGGGGACGGCTGGCGTATTCCTCATTCTGTTCGCCGAAACCGGTCTGCTGATCGGATTCTTCCTGCCCGGTGATTCGCTGCTGTTCACCGCCGGACTGTTGTGCACGACCAAGGCGCACTCGACGGTGCACCTGTCCTTGCCCGCGGTGCTGCTCGCCGGCGCGGCGGGCGCCCTTCTGGGCGCGCAGGTCGGCTACCTGATCGGTCGGCGCGCGGGGCCGGCGCTGGTGGAGAACCAGGAGCGGCCGGGGTTGCGGCAGGCGCTCACGCGCGGGGAAGAGGCGCTGGAGCGCTACGGGGCCGGCAAGGCGATCGTCCTGGCTCGGTTCATCCCCGTGGTGCGCACGGTGCTCAATCCGCTCGCCGGGGTGCTCCGGGTGCCCGTCCGCACATTCACGGTGTGGCAGGTTGCCGGCGGGCTGGTGTGGTCTCTCGGACTCACGCTCGCCGGGTATGCTCTGGGGTCGCATATCCCGAACATTGATCACTATTTGCTACCAATTGTCGCCATCATCGTCGTGGTCTCGCTCGTCCCCGTCGCCCTCGAAGCGCGCCGCCAGGCCCGTACCTCCCGGGGAGGCAGAGCATGAGCCAACATCTGAGTTGGCTGGAAGCGAGCGTTATCGGCTTGCTGCAAGGGGTCAGTGAGCTGTTCCCGGTCAGCAGCCTGGGGCACAGCGTGCTCGTCCCCGCCGTCATCGGCGGTAGCTGGGCGCGCGATCTCGACGTGAGCGCCCCCGAGTCGCCTTACCTCGCGTTCATCGTCGGCCTGCACGTGGCTACCGCCGCAGCGCTCATCGTCTTCTTCTGGCGCGACTGGGTGCGGATCGCCGGCGGGCTGGTGAGCTCAATTCGCCACCGCCGGGTCGAGACCGCGGACGAGCGCCTGGCCTGGCTCCTCATTCTGGCCACGATTCCGGTGGGCATTGCCGGCCTACTGCTGGAACATGCGTTCCGCACGGTCTTGGCCAAACCCAACCCGACGGCGGTGTTCCTCATGCTGAACGGCTTGATTCTGTTCGCCGCCGAGCGATTCCGCCGTCGGGCTGGGCAGCCGGTCACGGACGCGCCCCCGCCGGAGACCGGGGGGCGTCATCGCCCTGGGACGGTAGCCGTCGAGCCCCAGCACGACATCGATGTGGACGTGCGTCTGTCCCGACTCCCGATCCGGCGCGGCGTGTTAGTCGGTGCTGCGCAGATCGCCGCACTCGCGCCGGGCATCAGTCGGTCCGGGGTCACCATGGCCACTGGGCTCTCCCGTGGGCTCGATCACGAAGATGCTGCCCGGTTCTCGTTCCTGCTGGCGACGCCGGTGATCCTGGCCGCGGGCGTACTCAAACTGCCCGACCTCGCCGGGCCTCTGGGAAACGGCATCCGCGGCCAGGTGCTCGTCGGCAGCCTGTTGTCGTTCATCGGCGCCTACCTCAGCGTCCGGTTCCTCAGCCGTTACTTCCGTACCAACTCGCTGCGGCCGTTCGGTTGGTACTGCCTCGCCGCCGGCGCGCTCGCGCTGATCCTCGTAAACCGCTGACGCTCGGCGTGGTCCGTAGGCCACAGCCGAGCGTCAGTCCTCGAGCTGGCGCGCCAGCCTAGCCCTGGCGGGCGTTCCAGCGCGGGTGCTTCTTGTTGATCACGAACATCCGGCCGCGCCGACGGACGACGATCGCGCCGTCCTTGGCGGCCAGTGCGCGTAGCGAATTCCTCTTCTTCATCACAGGTCCCTTCTCGCGCCGTCCGGTCAGCGCGCTTCGCGGAAGTCGACGTGGCGGCGTACCGCCGGGTCGTACTTGCGCAGCACCAGCCGATCCGGATCATTGCGCCGGCTCTTGCGGGTCACGTAGGTGTAGCCCGTTCCCGCCGTGCTCACGAGCCGCACGACCGGGCGCAGGTCTCCCGAGCGAGCCATAGCGGTTCTCCTTTCGAACGCGGCGCTCTGCTGTCGAGCGCTCAAAGCCGCACCTTCCCGTCCCAACGACGGCGACGATAACGGTTACCAGTACGAACCAGACGTGAGCTGTTCTTGTTCCGCGTGCGAACCGGTCGCGGCCGGTTACGGGGTAGGACTCGCTAGGTCCGGCACATCCTCGCCGGTGCCGTCCGGCGGCGCCGTCGGACGGGAGTTCGGCGCCCACTCACGCGCTCGGCGAAGCTCTCGACGGGGTAGCCACGTACACCCATGAGGCGGGTGACGAGGTCGTCCGCCGCGACGACTTTGCTCGCCCGTGCCGCGTCCTACGCACTGGACGCTTCGGGCAAACCACATCAGGCGGTCAACTCGGCAGTACGAGTAGTCCCAGCAAACGGTCGACTTCGGCGGCCGGGTCGGCGGTGAGGCCGGTGTGCACGACGCTGGGCTGCACGACTGTGCTGCGTGGAGCGGTCAGCCAGCGGAACCGGCGCCCGATGTCCTCGGCCGCGGCCGGTCCGGCGCCGGGACGATCGGCGCAGACGTCCAAGACGGCAGACAGCGCCCGGTCGATCGCGTCCTGATCAGCGCGCGGGTCGAGCGCGGCGAGCCGGTCACGGTCCAGGTGAACCCGGCAACCGAGGAAGTCCAGGGCGCGGCAGTAGACCACCACTCCGGCATTGATCGACTCCCCCCGGTCGACCCGCGGCACGATGCGGAGCACGACGTACTCGAACGGGTGCAGCGTGGTCACGGCCGATCACTCAACCATGGAAACCGCTCGTGGCGGCGGGGCGCGCGTGGCGCCGGGCCGGCCGCCACGCTGTCGCGCAATGCGCCTACCCAGCTCGACCGATTGTTGCTTCGAGCCGATCGAAAAAGGTGTTCACGAGGCGCAGCGGGCGCGGGAAGGGCTGATCGCCGGAGGCGATCTGGCCACCGCGGGACACACCTACCTCC
>JBKPQM010000160.1:0-10664 GCA_046734095.1 Actinomycetota bacterium
ATCCTGCAGTGGATCCCGACGTTCACCGGCACCGACCATCGCTGGGATCAGCTGCCGTTCCTCCGCGAGCACTGGGACGGCCCCATCGTGCTGAAGGGCATCCAGCACGTCGACGACGCCCGCCGGGCGGCCGACGACGGCGTGGACGGCATCGTGGTGTCGAACCATGGCGGTCGCCAGATCGACGGCGCGGTCGCGTCGCTGGACGCGCTGCCGGCCATCGCCGACGCGGTGGGCGACCGACTCACGATCTTGTTCGACTCCGGCGTGCGTACCGGCGCCGACGTGCTCAAAGCGCTGGCCCTGGGCGCGCAGGCGGTCCTGGTCGGGCGCCCGTACGCCTACGGGCTGGCGCACGGCGGCCAGGACGGCGTGCGCCATGTGGTACGTAGCCTGCTGGCCGACCTCGACCTGACGATGGCGCTGTCCGGGCATCGCCGCCTGGACGAGCTCACCCCGGAGTCCCTGGCGCGAGCATGACTGGTCGGCTCCTCTTCGAGGATCACTTCGACGCCCCAGACCTCGATGCCGCCGTGTGGCTGCCGAATTACCTGCCGGCGTGGAGTTCGCGGGCGGCCACCCGGGCGACGTACCAGATCCGCGACTCGTGCCTTCGGCTGTCGATCCCGCCCGAGCAGGGTCTGTGGCTGCCCGGCGAACACACGCCGCCACTTCGCGTCTCCGGGATACAGTCGGGCAACTTCTCCGGTCCGGTGGGAAGCACGGTCGGCCAGCAACCATGGCGCGAGGGGGCCAGAGTACGCGAGGAGCAGGAGCATTTCTGGGGCTGGACGCCGTCGACTGGGTACCTCGAGATCCGGGCCCGCGGAGTTGTCACGCCGCGATCAATGGTCGCGTGGTGGATGGTAGGGCTCGAAGATTCCGCCGAACGCTGCGCCGAAATCTGTGTTGCCGAGATCTTCGGCAACGCCGTGGTGCCCGGGGTGTCGGCCGCCGTGGGAATGGGGCTGCACCCGTTTCGCGACCCGGCAATCCGCGAGGACTTCGAAGCTCCTCGGCTGTCCCTCGATGTCGCCGAGTTCCACACCTACGGCGTGAACTGGCAGCCGGATTCGGTCGCGTTTTTCGTCGACGGCCACGTGGTCCGCTCATGCACGCAGTCGCCGCGCTATCCGATGCAGATGATGCTCGCGGTGTTCGACTTCCCGGATCAGTCGACCAGCAACGACGCCGCGGTGCCCGAACTGATCGTCGACTACCTGCGCGGCTACGGCTGACCAATATCGCTACCCGATTTGGGTGAACGCACCATAACCTGCCGGGGTGGGCACCACGACGCTGGACGAAGCCTATGAGCGGCTGCACGCGACCGGGCCGGAGTGGGGCGGGAACCTGTCCAACCACGGTCCGATGGCGGCGGAGGTGCTCTCCCGCCGGGGACACGGCGACGACGTCTCGACCTGGGTCGACGCCTACGTGCGGCGCCTGGACGAGCTGCCGGCCCGACGCGAGCCCATCACCGACGCGACGTGGCCGGACGCGCTCGGCGACGGCACGCGCGTCGGCGACTGGACGGCCTACCTGGTCGCGCAGGTCGGCGAGCGGCCGTGGCGGGACGTCCTGATCACGTGGTGGCCGCGGCTGCTGCCGGGCATCGCCGCCGGCGCCACGCACGGGCTGATCCGCACCGGGCACGCCGTCCGTACCCTGCAGGGCGGCGACGAGAGCGAGCAGGTGATCGCCGAGCTCGGCTACGCGCTCGGCTACTGGGCCGCCCGATCGACGACGGTGCCGGGCGTCCGGGCGCCGAGCGGCTCGCTAGACCCAGGAGCGGCGCTCGACGCAGTCCCGCATCTCGCCGAACAGGAGGGCCCGATCGCCCGACGGCTGGCCCGGCTGGGTGATCTCGCCGGCTGGTCCGAGGCGACCGCCGCCCTGCACGGCGCCGCCGACCCGGATACGGCTCGCGAGCGGATCATCGAACTGGTCGACGCCGCGGCGCTGCGTTACCTCCGATACGGGTACGGCAGTCCCGTGCTGCTGGTCCACACCGCGACCGCGCCGAATGCGGTGCTTCATGTGCTCCCCGCCCTGCCGAGGCCGATGTGGGCGCCGAGCCTCGACGCGGTGTGGGCCGCCAGCGCGGCGATCACGTCCACTTACGCTCCGGCCGCCGCCCGCGGCGAGACGACCCGCCCGCCGGCCGGCGCGGACGACGTCGTCGAGCAGGCCGTCGCGCACGGCGACGAGCACGTGATCAAGTTCGCCGACACCGCAGTCGAGGTCTACGACCGGAGCGGCAACCCCGACGCGCTCGCGGCGGCCGCGCACGTGCGCGAGCTCATCCGTTAACGTCCCTCATCGCTCAGCCAGTCCACAAGCTGCGCACAGCTATCGGCCACGTCCACGTCGCTCACTGGTAGTCGAGAGCACGAGACGTGGGAGTTGAAGGCGATGGATCAGACCCCGACCAACCCGAACGAGCCGCAGAACCCGACGCCGAACCCGGCGGAAAACGACGCGACCGTACCCGCCGCGGACGACGCAGTTGTGCCGGCGCCGAACGACGCGCCGGTGCCACCGGCGAACGACGCCCAGGTCCAGCCGCCGTACCAGGAGCCCGGCCAGAGCACGGGCCAACCACCGATCGCGCCGCCCAACTACCCGCCGCACATGGCGCCGTGGGCGAGCCCGTACCCGCAGTGGTACCCCGTGCCGCCGCCTCGGCGCCGCCGCGGGCGGATTGCTGCGGCCGCGGTCGGTGCTGCCGCTATCGCGGTTGCCCTTGGGCTCGGCATCAGCGCCGCGACGAGCGGCTCGACCGCGGTGTCCGGGCAGGGTTCCTCGTCCAACCCGGCGCAGCCCGCCAGTGCCTCGGGCTCCGCGACGGCGGCCCAGTCGGTTGGCGTCGTCGACATCAACACCGTGCTCCAGTACCAGCACGCTGAGGCCGCCGGGACGGGGATGATCCTGACGTCGTCCGGCGAGGTACTCACCAACAACCACGTCATCGAAGGTGCCACCAGCATCAAGGTCACCGTTGCAAGCACGGGGGCCACGTACACCGCGAAGGTCGTCGGTACCGACGCGACCGACGACGTCGCCGTGCTGCAGATGCAGGGTGCGTCCGGGCTACAGACGGCCAAGATCGGCAACTCGTCCGCGGTGAGCGCCGGTGACGCCGTCACGGCCGTCGGCAACGCCGAGGGTCAGGGTGGCACTCCGTCCGCCGCGAAGGGCACCGTTGTCGCCACCGGCCAGACCCTCACGGCGAGCGACCAGAACGGCTCGAACGCCGAGACGCTCACCGACATGATCGAGATCAACGCCGACATCGTCCCCGGCGACTCGGGTGGCCCGCTCTACGACGCCAACGACACGATCGTCGGCATGGACACGGCCGCATCGACGACCGCCGACTTCGGCGGCGGCGGCACCGGCGGCTTCGGCGGCGGCGGCAGCGGCCAGGACAACGGCAGCGGCCAGGACAACGGCGGCGGCGCGCAGACGATCGGCTACGCGATCCCGATCAACAAGGCCATGAGCATCGCCGACCAGATCGAGTCCGGCAAGGCCTCGAGCACGATCACCATTGGCAACCCGGCGTTCCTCGGCGTGTCGATGCAGGACTCGGTCAACGGCGCCATGATCACCTCGGTCGCCGACGGCACGCCCGCCGCCAGCGCTGGGCTACAGGCCGGCGACGTGATCACCGCCATCGACGGCCAAGAGATCACCTCGGCCAGCAGCGTTCACAGCGCCATTGCCTCGCACAAGCCGGGCGACAAGATCCAGCTGACCTGGACGGACACGATGGGCCAGTCGCATACAGCGACGATCACCCTGGCCACGGGCCCGGCCGACTGACGCGGCTGATCCCTCACGACCGGCCGGGCGACTCGATCGCCCGGCCGGTCTGACTGTTTCACGAGCCAGGTGAGATTGAGCCACCTCGACGTACTGTGAATCGTGCTCAGCGTCCGGCGGTGGTCCGTCGTGGCCGGTGGCGTCGCGGTATTAGTCGCGCTACCGGCGGCGATCGGGGCCCTGCCGGTCCGGCAGAGCAGCATCACGGCTATCGACCTTCTCACCCGCATCCGGCAGTCGTCGGGTCAGGTGTACTCGGGTTATGCGGAGTCCTCCGGCGGGCTGGCGTTACCCGTCACTCGCCAGTTCAACCAGGTGGCCAACCTGTTCGGCCAGGGAACGCAGATGCGCGTGTGGTATCGCGGGCGCACGGACTGGCGGGTCGACACCATCACCACCGCCGGCGAATCGGACCTGCACGTCGGCCGGGCCGGCACCTGGATCTGGGACTACGAGAGCGACACCGCGACTTGGATGGGGGGCGCGGTCGATCCGGCCGTTCGATTACCGACCGCGGGCGACCTGCTGCCGACCTACCTCGCCCGCCGACTGCTGAGCGAAGCAACGCCCGACCAGGTACGCCGAATCCCCGCAAAGCGCATCGCCGGACACACCGCGCCCGGCCTGCGTCTCACTCCGCACGAGCGGGAATCGACGATCGAGTACGTCGATGTCTGGGCGGACGAGGGCACCGGCCTGCCGCTGCGCGTCGACGTCGTCGGCTCGGGCACCACGGTCCTCACGAGCCGATTCCTCGACCTTTCGACGCGTCAGCCGTCCGCACGCGACACCCTGTTCGTGCCACCGCCGGGCGCCCGACTTGAAACGCAGACTCAGGTCGACGTCGCGGCTGAACTCGACCAGTTCGGCGACGTGACTCCGCCATCGTCGCTGGCCGGCCTGCCGCGCAACCCGCAGTTGCCGGCATTCGGTTCGATCGGCATCTACGGCTCCGGCGTCACCGAGTTCGCCGCTGCGCCGTTGCCCGGCCGCATCGCCTTCTCGCTGCAATACCAACTCGAGGGCACTGCCGCCAAGACGAAGTACGGCCTGGCCCTGGCAGTCGGCCCGCTGAGCATGCTGCTCACCAAGTTCGACTTGACCGGAGATGCGTGGCTTCTCACCGGAACCGTGACGCAGGCCGCGCTCGCTCGCGCCGCGGCCCAACTCGTGGGCCCGCGATGATCACGACCCGGGGGCTCACCAAACGGTTCGGTTCCGTGCTCGCCGTCGACGGCGTCGACCTCGACGTGCGCGATGGTGACATCTACGGGTTTCTCGGCGCCAACGGCTCAGGCAAGACCACCACCGTCCGGATGCTCCTCGGGCTCGTCCTCGCCACTTCTGGCGAGATCAGCGTCCTGAACCAGCCGATGCCCAAGGCAGCTCGCCGGGTGCTGCCGCGAATCGGGGCCCTGGTCGAGGGACCGGCCGCCTACGAGCACATGTCCGGGCGCGCCAACCTGATGCTGTTCGACGCCGCCGGTCCGGGACGATCACGACGCACGCGGGCCGCCCGGGTCGACAACGCACTGACCACCGTGGGTCTGGGCGACGTGGGTCGACGTCCGGTAAAGGCGTATTCGCTCGGCATGCGGCAGCGCCTCGGCCTGGCCGCCGCGCTGTTGGCCGACGCCGACCTCCTCATTCTGGACGAGCCCACGAACGGCCTCGATCCGCAAGGCATCCGTGAGATCCGCGAGCTGATCCTGGAGCTGCAATCGAAGGGGACGACGATCTTCCTCTCCAGCCACCTGCTGGCCGAGGTCGAGCAGATGTGTACCCGAGTCGGTGTGCTCGATCGCGGGCGCCTGGTGTTGCAGGACGATCTGGACGCCTTGCGCCAGCCGACCGGTCGCACCGTCGTCCGCACCCCCGACGCCGCCCAGGCGGTGGCCCTGCTCAACGGACGCGTGGAACTGCGCGACGGCGACCGGCTCGTCGTCCGGGGGAGC
Organism: Actinomycetota bacterium; assembly: GCA_046734095.1. Taxonomy (GTDB): domain Bacteria; phylum Actinomycetota; class Actinomycetes; order Mycobacteriales; family Jatrophihabitantaceae; genus DASXRA01. Next base: position 5,784 of record JBKPQM010000160.1, read on the forward strand.
GACGCCGCGAGCCTGAACGCGACACTGGTGGGCCGCGGGGTGCGCGTCACCGAGCTTTCGGCCGAGCGGCGCACCCTGGAGGAAGTCGTGGTCGCGGCGACCAGCCCGGAGTCAGCGCGATGAGCGCTTGCGCGAAGAGCTCCGGCCCGCGCGCGCCCGCAGGGCGCTTGCGCTCGGGTCTGCGACTGCCCCCTTCAGGGGGCGGGAGCAGACGCGAATCCGGCCGGGTAGGTCAGCGATGATCGCCATCGAACTGCGCAAGCTGTTCCGCCGGCCGCGCACCTGGCTGACCATCGCCCTGCTGGACCTACTACCGACGATCGTGGCGATCCTGGTCGCGATCACCCACGCTGCCCCCCGTCCCGGTCAGGGACCGGCGTTCCTGTCCGCTGTGCTGTCGAACGGGTCGTTGTTCGCGGTGGCCGCGCTCGCGATCGTCCTGCCGCTGTTCCTGCCCGTGGCCGTCGCCATCGTTGCCGGCGACGCGGTCGCCGGCGAGGCCCAGGGGGGTACGTTGCGGTACCTGTTGATCCGGCCGATCGGCCGAACTCGGCTGCTCGTGGCGAAACTCGTGGCGACGTTCGCGTTCGTAGCGGTGTCCGTGGTGATCGTCGCCGGCACGGGCTACATCGTCGGGCGGCTGGTACTTGGCCATGGTGCGCAGGCGTCGATTTCGGCGGCGGTCACGAGTGTGTCAGGCAGCTCGCTAACGCCGGGGCAGATCGTGTGGCGGACGATCGTCACGATCGGTTACGTCGCCTTCTCGATGATCGGCGTGGCGGCGATGGCGCTGTTCTTGTCCACGCTGACCGATTCTCCTTTGTCGGCCACTATCGGCGCGTTGGCGTTTCTCATCGGGTCGTCGCTGCTGCTGACCCTTACCGCCGCGCGGGCGCTGATGCCGTACCTGCCGACCCGGTACTGGCTGTCGTTCATCGATCTGTTCCGAGATCCCATCCTGTGGCGCAACGTCGAGCGCGGCGTGGCGTTGCAGGCCGTCTACGTCCTCGTGCTGCTCGGCGCGGCCTGGGCGAACTTCGCTACGAAGGACATCAAGAGCTAAGTCGCGCGCAGTCGCCGGGGGTGAGCGGCACGGGTGGTCCGGCCGCCAGCTCGGCGGCGACCATGCTTTCGACCAGGTGGTCGGTCGGCAGTTCACTGTGCGACACCGTCGCGTTGGCGCAGACGCTTTGGACCGTCATGTTCAGCGCGCCGGCCAAGCGGGCGGAGTCCACCGGCACAACGACCTGATCCTTGGTCGACCAGATCGACACGTACGTCGGGCCAGCCGGTGTCTCGTCGCCGCTGTTCAGGCCAGCCAGCAGCTGGCTGTTCGGCACCAGCTGCTCGCACGCGGTGGGGCAGACGCGGCCCCCCACCAAGGATCCGAGGGCCGCGAGCTGGGTCCCGTGGTGCGGCGAACCGAGCGTGACCACCCGGCGCGTGATAGCCGAACCGCCGTCGTCGCGAATCCACAACCGGGCGGCGACGCCGCCCGCGGAGTACCCCACGACGTCGACCGAGCCTGCGCCGGTGGCAGCCAGGGCGGCCCGGGCGGCGGTGTCGAGCACCCGGGCCTGCGCGCTGAGGTCGCCCTCTGCGTCGTCCGGCATCGACACGACGTTGACGATCCTGCCCGCGGCTCGCAACCGCGTGGCCAGCTCGTCGAGGCCCGTCACCGACCCGCCGTACCCGGGTACCAGGAGCACCGGCCCCGGACGAGCCGGTGGTGCCGCGCGCGGCGTCGCCTGACCACTACTCGATGTCGCGACGACGACACCGATGACCACGCCCGCGATCACCACCACGGCGGCGACGACGAACACGAGCCGTCGCCGAGCCGGCGCGAGCGATGCGAGCATGAAGCCATGGTCCATGGTGACGCTGAGAGGAAGCCCAGGTTTCCGGGGCGTTTTGGTCGTCGTGCCTAAGTGCGATCAAGGCGTGACGGCCTTACCGTCTAGGCGATCGTCGCCCTACCCGCAGGAGGACCCTCCCCGATGGCCATCCGCATCCTCACCGCGCCCGCCGGTCAGACCAAGTTCCAATTCGTCCTTCCCGACGACGTCCACGACGGGCCGGTTTCCGCCGTCGGGACGTTCAACGGCTGGACGCCTGGGCACCACCGCCTGATCCGACGCAGCAACGGCACTCGCAGCGTGACGGTCACCGTGCCGTCGGGGCAGCCGGTGCACTTTCGCTACCTCGGCTCCGGCGGTCACTGGTTCGACGACCCGGACGCCGCGAACGGGGTCATCCACGCCTGACGCACTACCCTCGCTGGGTGGTCGACCTCACCCTTCGTTCAGCGACTGCGGATGATGCCGGCTCTGTCGCGCAGATTTGGCACGACGGCTGGCGCGACGGTCATCTGGGCAACGTCCCCGACCCGCTCGTTGCGCTGCGGACGCCTGAGTCGTTCGGCGAGCGGGCGACGAAACGGGTCGACGACACCGTGGTTGCGGTTGTGGACGGCGCCGTGGCCGGCTTCATCATGATCGCGGACGACGAGGTCGAGCAGGTGTACGTCTCGGCCGCGCATCGGGGCACCGGGGTCGCGGCGGCGTTGCTGGCCGAGGCGGAGCGGCTGGTCGGTGCGTCCGGTCACTCGCAGGCGTGGCTCGCGGTCGTACCGGGCAACACGCGGGCCCGGCGGTTCTACGAGCGCAACGGTTGGCGCGACGAGGGCGTGTTCGACTACCCGGCGTCCACGGCCAGCGGCACGCTGCCGGTGCTGTGTCACCGCTACGTCAAGCCTCTCTAGCGTTCCCTGTTCGCGAGCCTGCCGGCGGGGAACCGTGTCCTAGACGGCGACGTGCGCCAATCCCTGCAATAGCAAGCTGCCCTGTCCGCCACCCATCTCGGCGAGCACGCTCTCCTGCCGGGCTTCGATCGGGCTGAACCACGTCAGCTCGAGGGCGTCCTGCTGCGGCTCGCAGTCGCCCTCGACCGGAACTACGTAGGCCAGCGACACGGCGTGCTGGCGCGGGTCGTGGTACAGCGTGACGCCTGGCGTAGGGAAGTACTCGGCGATGGTGAACGGCTGCGGCGACGCGGGAATGCGCGGCAAGGCCAGCGGGCCCAGGTCCTTCTCGAGATGCCTTAGTAGCGCTGAGCGCACCCGTTCGTGGTAGAGCACCCGTCCGGACACGACCGAGCGGGTGATCCGTCCATCGCCGGTGGCCCGCAGCAGCAGTCCGACCGACGTGACCGTGCCGTGACCGTCGACGCGCACCGGGATCGCGTCGACGTAAAGAATCGGGATGCGCTGGCGGGCGACCTCGAGCTCGTCGGGTGCGAGCCACTGGCTCTCGGACTGCGTCGTATGCGTCATGGGCTCTTCTTAGCGTCCGGCCGGCGCGCCAGTTCGGCGAGGAGCAGCGTTTCGGCCAGGCAGGCCCGCTCGAACTCGTCCAGATGCAGGCTCTCGTCGGTGCCGTGCGCCCGGCAGTCCGGGTCGGCGCCGGCACTCACCACCAGAATCGCGGCCGCCGGAAAGGCGTCCGCGAACTGCGCGACGAATGGGATCGTGCCGCCGCCACCCATTTCGACGACGTCCTTGCCATAGGCCGCGCGGTAAGCCGACCGGGCGGCATCGAATGCCGGACCGGTCGCGTCGATCGCGTAGGGGTTGCCGACGTCGGAGTCGGACACCGTGACCTGCACGCCCCACGGCGCATGGTTGCGCAGATGCTCGGCCAGCGTCGCGCGGGCGCGGTACGCGTCATCGCCTGGTGCCAACCGGAGGCTGACCTTGGCCCGGGCGGTCGGAATCAGCGTGTTGGACGCGTCCGCTACGGGCGTGGCGTCGAGGGCCAGCACGCTGGCGGCCGGCTTGGCCCAGGTGCGCTCAGCGATGCTGCCGACGCCCAGCAAGGCGACGCCGTCGAGCATCGCCGCTTCGTCACGGAAGCGCTTCTCCGGGTACTCGAAACCGGGTGCCGGCGCCGTCGCGAGTCCCTCGACCGCGACCTCTCCCTTATCGTCGTGCAGCGTCGCGAGCAGCCGGCACAGCGCGGTCAAGGCGTCCGGTGCGGCACCACCGTAGGTCCCTGAGTGCACGCCGTGCTTCAGCGCGCGCACCTCGACGATGCAGGCCGCGATGCCTCGCAGGCTGGTGGTGATGGATGGCGTGCCGATCTCGATGTTGTCCGAGTCGGCCAGCACTATCACGTCCGCGACGAGCTTGTCCCGGTGCTTGGCGAGGAAGTCGCCGAGCTTCGGCGAGCCGACCTCCTCCTCACCCTCGACGAAGACTGTGACGCCGACCGGCGGTGCACCGTCGAAGGCACGAAGTGCAGCCAGGTGCACGGCGATGCCGGCCTTGTCGTCGGATGAGCCGCGCGCATAGAGGCGCCCGTCGCGCTCGGTCGGCTCGAACGGTGGGCTGGTCCACTGCGCGGCATCGCCGGCCGGCTGGACGTCGTGGTGGGCGTACAGAAGAACGCTCGGCATACCGTCGGGTGCGGGGTAGTGGCCCACCACCGCTGGTTGGCTGCCCTCGACGTCGTCGATGATCTCGACATCGACCGCCCCCGTGTTGCGCAGCAGTGCAGCCGTGAGGTCGGCGCTTTGCCGAACCTCGGCTCTCGCGTCGGGGTCCGCGCTCACCGAGGGAATGCGGATCAGCGCGTCGAGATCGTTTCGTACGGACGGCAATACGGCCTGGACCGCCTGGCGCAACTCGTCGCTCATGTGTCTCCTGATTGTCGGTGCCGACCGGAAAGATGGCGTCAAGTGCATCAGATGCGAGGTTTCCCATGACGACCAGGTTCCAGGTGACGATCGGCTGATAGAGCGCGGCGGACGACACGCTTCTGGGCCTGTCTCTTATACACATCTCCGAGCCCACGAGACGGCACTAAGGATCTCGTATGCCGT
>JBKPQM010000161.1:0-9161 GCA_046734095.1 Actinomycetota bacterium
CTCAGGTTCACCTCGACTACTGGTTCGAGTGACCCCTTTCCATCCTGGTCACTGGCCTCCAAGCCGTCGAGTGGTGGGTTAGGTGTCGAGTGGTGCGTTTCAACGCACCACTCGATCCGAAACGCGCCACTCACCGGGAAAGCTCGCCGCGCTTCAGCTTCGGTCGGCGAGGAGGTGGCTCAATACCGTCACGGCGGTGCGTTCGTGGCTGCCGAAGAAGGCGGCATCGGCGTTCTCGACAGCGGTTATCGCACGGCGGGCCATGCTGCGGCCGCGCGCGGTTAGCCGTAGCCGCCGGGCTCGGGTGTCGGCCGGGTCGACGTCTCGGCTCAGGAGGCCTTTGGTTTCGAGGGTGCGCACGACCTGCGACGTCATTTTCACGTCAGTACCAGCCTGCCGGGCCAGCTGGAGCTGGTTCGGCGGGCCGGCGTGGTCGGTGAGCCACCAAGTCGAAGCGAGAAGCACGAACTGTACGTGGGTGAGGTCGAGCGGCTTGAGCACGCTGCTTACCTCCCGCTGCCAGGACAGGCTTACCTTCCACAGCAGGAAACCCGGGCTGGCTGCCGGTCCAGTCGTGAAGCGTGTCACGACTGAGCGCTGGCAAATAGGCCGGCCATGGCCTCGGGGAAGTCCTCGACGATGGGCGGGCCGAGCTCAGGACCGACCCTATCCGCGTCCGGGCCGGTGATCTCCAGGCGGTGAACGACCCGCGTGCCGCCGGCCTCGGTCGGCGTAAGGGTGTGGCTGAACCCGAGCGTGACACCGCCGAACTCGGTTTGATCCGCATAGCGCTCATTGGGGACGGCGTCGACGATCACCGAGGTGATCGGGTCCTGACCGTACGGTTTCATCACCACCGTCGCCCCGACGCCGAACGCCCCGTTCAGCCGCACCCACTCCAGGGATGTATCCCAGCTCGCCCAGTTGTTCAGGTCGCTAAGCACCGCCCACACCGCATCTCGAGGCGCGGTGGTCTCAGCTGTGTATTCGTGACTCCACATGACTCACAAAATTAGTGGTTGGGCAGATGGTCTGTACAGAGATTAACTACGCGCAGACCATCTGGGGGGGCGTGCGTTTATGTCAGACCCGGTCCGCCCGGCGCGTAGGTCAGATTCACCACGCCAGAGTCGAGGGTGCGGGTGCCGGTCAGCTGAAGGGTTGCGTTCACGCCACCCTGCGGAAACAACGTGGTCCCACCACCGAGCACGACCGGGTGCACGGCGATGCGGTACTCGTCAATGAGGTTGTGCCGCATCAGTGTCTGCACCAGCGTGGTGCTGCCGTACACCTCGATGTCGCCACCGGGTTGCTTCTTGAGTCGGGCGATTTCCGCGGGCACATCGCCGTTGATCACGGTTGCGTTCCAAGCCAGCGGACCACTGAGCGTTTTCGACGCCACTAGTTTGGGGATGTCGTTCATCCGGTCCAGGTACGCGCCACCCTTAATGTTCGCCCACGTCTTGTACAGCAGTTCGTAGGTGACTCGCCCAACCAGGAAGTAGTCACTTGCCTCCATGTGCTCCAACGCGTCCTGCTGTGCCTCGGCCGTGAAGTACTGGTTGGCCCAACCGCCGCGGTCGAGCTCGCCGAACCCTCCTGGGTCTTGAATGACGCCGTCCAGGGTCACCAGAGTCGACACACTCAACTTGCGCATGATGATCCTCCTCGATGCTGACAGGCCCGGTTGGCCCGTCATCAAGGCAGACTCATCACACGCCGAAAGGGAATCGGTTGTGTGACGAGTCGTTCGTAGCGTTTCGTCTAGCCAGCAGCTGAACCCGCGTACCGGCCGGCGGCAAACCCAGTGTCGACGAGCGCGTCGGCAGGCTGGCCACGGTGATGCGGGCAAGAAATCTCGAGGCGAATATTGACAGTGTCCACTTAACTATTACTCTAATGTTGCCAGTGTCAACATTAGGAGTTGGTCCCGATGTCAGCGCTCAGCCCTGCCGCAGGTTGCGCACCTATTCGGCCCCGTCCACGCCAAGACGGACCGGGAAGCCGAACGCGGTGACGAGGTGTGGGTCGCCGAACGAGGTGATACGGGAAATGCGCTCGGTGGTTGCAGTGAGCACCACGATGCCGTACGGCGAATAGGTTCCCTCGGCGTTGCGGTAATAGGCGGCGACTGCTGGCTGGCCGTTGGCACTCGTCGACAGCATCCTCCAGTGGCCCGGCGAACCCAGCACGTGCGCGGTCATGTATGGCAAACAGAACCTGATGCCTGCGTACCAGTTGCGCAGTGGTGGCGCTTCGAGCGTCGCCTCGGCGTGCAGTAGGCGCTCTAGGGCCGCGGCGTCCGCGCTTTGAAATGCCGCAATGTAGCGATCGAGTAACTCGCGACGGCGGGGTTCGCTCAGCGTAGTGACTTGGTCGGCGGTTGGAGCGACCTCGTTGAGGCGGGCGCGGGCACGCTGCAACGCACTCTTGACTGCGGTTACCGATGTGTCCAGGAGATCGGCGACCTCAGCGGCCGACCACTCCAGCACTTCCCGCAGGATCAGCACGGCGCGCTGGCGCGGGGACAGGTATTGCAGGCTGGCGATCAGGGCGAGCCGCAGGCTCTCGCGGGTCACGACGATTGTGGCCGGGTCGCGGGATTCCGAACTCACCAGGCTGCCGGGGATAGGCTGCAGCCAGGGGACGCTGAGGTCCGATGACGTCGGCGGGGCCGACGGGTCATCGGTCGGAGCGCCCAGTCCGGAGGGCAGCACTCGTCGGCTGCGGTGCTTCAAGGTAGTCAGGCAAGTGTTGGTCGCGATGCGATAGAGCCACGTCCGTTCTGATGATCGCGCCTCGAACGAGTTAAACGACCGCCACGCGCGCACGTAGGTCTCCTGTACTGCGTCCTCGGCGTCGACCAGCGAGCCGAGCATGCGGTAGCAGTGCGCCAATAGCTCGGGCCGGTAACGCTCCGTCCGGCGGATGAACTCATCGTTGGCCGAGGCGGGCTCGACCCGCCTTGGCATCAGCTACCCCTTCGAGTCATCGCGGCGGGACATCGCGCGCCCGACCCGCGGGCATAATCTGGCGACCGGCAGGGCGTGGTATCGGCAAGGCGCTTCTGCGACATCGGGACCACACTGTCTCCTGCCATGACGCCACGGCAAGGCAGTTGTCCGGCAGTTACCATTCGGCGAAGCGCGACCGCGGCGTCGAGAGGACGCGCAGACGCCAACCTGGGTATCGCAGGCCTGGCGGCGTTCAGAAGGGCAGCAGCCGGCCGGACGGAGTCCGCAGATCGATAGGAGCCGTTTCGCTGCGTCTCCGCGTCCTCTTTTTGAAGATCCGTGTCTGCCGCGGTGGGGTTGTCATGCCACTCGCTCCTCGATCGCGCTCACCGGTTGGTAGGTGGTCAACAGGACGCCGGTCGACGTGGATCGGTGGCCGACGAGGCTGAGGTCGACCCGCTGGCTATCGAACAGCCGCTCGCCGCTGCCCAACACGACCGGGTAGACGGTAAACCGGTACAGGTCGACCAGGCCGTGGCGGGCGAGCGCACGCACGAGGGTCGCGCTGCCGCCGACGAGCAGGTCACCGCCTGGCCGGCGCTTGAGCGCCGTGACCGCGTCGATGACACCGCCCGAAAGCAGATGGGAGTTGTTCCACTCGACCGTCTTCAGCGTCGACGACACAACGAACTTGGCGATGCCGTTCATCCGGGTGGCGAAGCTATCCTCGTCGGGCATCGAGGGCCAGACGGCGGCGAGGGCCTGGTAGGTGACCCGGCCGACGAGCAGTGCATCGGCCGCGAACAGCTCGTCCGTCTTGTGCTCATCGATCTCCCGGTTGTGCCACCGCGCCGTCCAGCGGTCGCAGCCGTCACCGCACTCAGGATCGATGACCCCGTCCTGGGACAGAAACTCGGAAACGACGATCCGCACGGTGTCTCCTCGCTGGTGGGGCTACTTGCCTCTGATCGTCGGTCTAAGGCGGTGACGGCCGCATTGGGCGCGGCACCTCAGATCCGCGGTAGCGCTAACCGAGTTTGTTGGTGGGCCTGCTCCAGCCGAACCGAGCGTCACTCGCCAATGTTGTCTTGATCAATGCCGGCCCGTTGCGCGACTGCGGCGGCTTCGACGCGGCTCGTTACGTTGAGCTTGCGCAATATGTTGGAAACGTGGACGCTGGCGGTCTTTTCGGAGACGAACAACTTGTCGCCGATCTCGCGGTTAGTCAGGCCACCGGCGACCAGTCCGAGCACCTCGACCTCACGGGGTGTCAGGCCAAGCCCCGGAGCAGCGTCGGCGCCGATCTGAAGCACGGCCGCTGGCCGCAGGCTCAGCCGCGCGGCCCGCGCGACGGATTCGACCCGCCTCGCCAGTGACGCGGCGCCGAGCGACGTGGCCGTTTCGTGGGCGGCCCTCAGCGCGTCCTCGGCGCGGGCGAAGGCGCCCGCTTCCGCTGCGGCCAGCGCCTCGTGTGTCTGCGCGGCGCCCCTGTTCCATGGATCCCCGGCGCGCTCCCACGCGGCTGCTGCGGCGGCCCAGAGCTCGGGATCACTGGCCCGCAGGAGCGTCAACACGGCCGTCGCGTGTGCAGTCTCGGCCTCGCCGAACGACGTCGCCTCGCCGGTCGACCTAGCGTCGGCAATCAGCTGGGTGAGCTCGTCAACAAGCGGCCCGGTTTGGATGCTGGCGCCGTGCGCGCGAGCGTCGAGCTCACGCTCAATCATTGCAACGGTTCGAACGAGCGCCAGGCGGGTACCCGAGGCCGGGCCTGCGCCGCCCGGGGCGGCCTCTCGTGCCCAGCCGATGGCATCAGCCCAGCGCTCCGCGGCGAGCATTGCCTCCGCGCCCGTCGCGCAAGCGAGCCGACGATGGTAGGAACCAACGCGTGCGGCCACGGCCACATCGACGAGCTCTACTGCGCGGCCGGAGTCACCGCGGCGGGCGGAGAGCAGTCCTTGCGCGGCACTGAGCCGGCTCACGGCGATCGGGATAGGTGCGATTCCGGCAACATCGCGGAGCACCGCGTCAGCCTGTTGCCATCGGCCGAGCCGAACCAGGCTCTCGGCGGCAGCGCCGGCCAGGTAGGCCGCGTAGCTGGCGTCCAGTCCAGCGCGGTGTGCCTCTACTGCGGCGTCGAGCGCCGATGGCAGCGCCTCCTCGTAGCGGCCGGCGGCCATCAACGCCATCGTGAGGTAGACCACGGCAAGCAGACGGACGGGCACAGCGACGCGATCGGCGTTCGCGAGGGCAGCTCGGCACAGCTTGATGGCAAGGTCGTGTTCGCCGCGCCGGCTGTGCACCAGCGCGAGAAGATGAGTGGCCGTAACCCAGCTGGTCCGGTCCACGGCATTGCGGTCGTCGATGGCAATCGCCCGACGGCTCCACTCGCCGGCGGTTTCGAACCGGCAGAGCATAAGATCCGCTTGCGCCAGCCCGGCGTACACGGCCGCCGCGTCCGGCGAGTGGTCGTCCGAAGCGAGCAGCGAGACCGCCTCGCGATACGCGGCCGCGCTGGGCTCTAGCTCACCCTGACCCCACAGGTAGCGACCTAGTCGCTCGTTGCCCCACGCCGCGCCCCGCGGCGGCGTCCCCATGGCCAGCGCAGCGCGCGCGAGTTCGGTGGCGCGCGGATTGTCCCCGGTGGCGGTGGCCAGTTCGGCGGCCTGCCACAGACGACGCAGCCGCTCCTCGGGTGGATGATCGGCTTTCTCCCACAACCCCAGCGCCCGCTCCAGATGAACCAGAGCGGCTGCCGGCGCCATCCGCTCCAGCGTGTCTACCGCCGCGAGTGACGCCGCGACCGCACCGCCGCGATCGCCGGCGCGCTCGAGATGTACGGCGAGCTCGCCAGAGTCGACCGCGGCGGCTCCTTGTCGGGAGAGCGCCCGGGCGACGGCGCTATGAAGTCGACGTCGCTCTGCTGGCAGCACCGAGTCGTAGACGACCTCGCCGATCAGCGGGTGTCGGAACCGGTATAGGTGAGAGTCTCGATCAACTGTGATGAGTTGGACGGCGACACCTTCGCGTAAGCCGTCTTCCACCGCGCGCTCCGCGGCACTCACAGTCGCGACAATGAGATCGTGCGATGACGGGCGGGCGATTGTGGCTAGCGCCTCGAGGACCGAGCGGGCCACGGGCGAGACCGCCATCACGTCCGCGGTGAACAGGTCCGACAGAAGCGGTGGCAGCGCCTCCTCGTTGAGATGCGCCGCGACAAGCTCCTCGGTGAACAGGGGATTGCCTTGCCCGCGGCTGGCGATTTCATCGATGAGGGTCGCGGACGGTGCAGCCCGCAGGAGAGCCTCGACTTGTGCGGCGATTTCGTCCCGGCTCAGCCCGGCAAGCGAAATCTTGGTCACCGTCGGAACCCGCACCAGTTCGGCGAAGCGCTGTCGCGGCCGAGGATCCCGATTGATCGCTTCCCCTCGGTAGGTGCCGACCACAACCACGCGCTCATCGGTGAGGTTGCGGGCGAGGAAGTCGAATAGGTCCAGTGTCGAAGCATCCGCCCAGTGCAGGTCCTCGAACGCGACGATGACAGCATCGTCACCGCCGACCGCGCGCACCAGATCGAGCGTTGCCCTGAGCAGCGCAGGGAATCCGGCATCGTCAGCTTGCGTGTTCATCGCTTTGGCGACCCGCACCAGCGGCTCGAACTCTGGTCGCTCAAGCAAACCCCGATCGGCCGACAGCCCGACCTGGCGCGCCAGATCCGCGATCGCCGCCAATGCCAGCCCGTGTGCGCCGACCCGCACGCAATGCCCGACGAGCAGGCGAGCGCCAGTCCGAGCGGCAGCCTCACCCACGAGGGTCGTCTTGCCAGCCCCGGCGTCCCCAGCCACCACCACCACGCTGGGCACGCCGCCTCGTGCGCGATCGACTGCCCGGTCGAACGTCTCGATCTCGACCGCGCGACCCACAAAGGTGCCATGTGCCGCCATGCTCACCAATCCCAGTCTGGCCGTGAGATCGGCCTTGTCGAAGAGGCGTATTCCTCCCCAACCGCGCTCATCTGGCACCGCCTCGACGGCATCGCTGGCAGCGTTGCGCCAATATCTCCGGTAGCCCGCCGCCCGTTGGCGCTGTCACCGTAGGGGCCTGCGCGGGTTGTCGCGCCCCGTCGCGGCGTTCGTCAGGCTGAAGGCGCTGTTGACGAGAGCGATGTGCGAGAAAGCTTGGGGGAAGTTACCGAGCAGGCGGCCTGCGCCTGGATCGTATTCCTCGGCAAGCAGGCCGAGGTCATTGCGCATGCTGAGCAGCCGCTCGAAAAGATCTGCCGCGCGGTCGTGGTGTCCGTCGAGGGCAAGCGCGTCGACCAGCCAGAACGAGCAAGGCAGGAAGGCGCCCTCGCCGGCGGGCAGGCCATCGACCGGCTCCTCGGTCCGGTAGCGCAGCAGTACTCCGTTCCGGAGCAGTTGCTGCTGTACGGCTTCGAGGGTGCCGCGGATACGAGGATCGTGCGGCGGCAGGAAACCCATTTGCGAAATTAGCAGCAGGCTCGCATCCACCGATGAGCCCCGATATGACTGGGTGAACGAGTGGAGCTGTTGGTTCCAGGCCTCGCGGCAGACCTGTGCATGGATCTCGTCGCGAATCGAGCGCCACCGCTCGACTGGCCCGTCCCGGCCGAATTCCTCGCAGAACTTTACCCCGCGATCAAAGGCAACCCAGGCCATTACCTTCGAGTGGGTGAAGTGGATTCGCTCACCGCGGATCTCCCAGATCCCCTCGTCGGGTTCGCGCCAGCGCCGCTCGAGTATGCCGAGCATGTGCCGGCCGAACTCCCAGGCGGGAAGCGACCCGCCGAGGTTGTGGCGGCGCGCTTGATAAAGCGCGTCAAACACTTCGCCGTAGACGTCTATCTGGTGCTGCTCGGCAGCGGCGTTGCCGATGCGGACCGGTCGGGAGCTGTCGAAGCCTGGCAGCCATTCGGCCGTCCATTCCGGCAGCCGCCGCTCGCCGGCCACCCCGTACATGATCTGCAGGTTGTCCGGATCGCCGGCCGCTGCCCGCAGCAGCCAGGTTCGCCATTGCTCCGCCTCGTCGATATAGCCAGCACGGAAGAAAGCAAGCAGCGTCAGCGTGGCGTCGCGCAGCCAGCAGTAGCGGTAATCCCAATTGCGAACACCACCAGGCGCCTCCGGCAGCGACGTCGTCGCCGCAGCCACGATCCCTCCCGACGGCAGAAAGGTCAGCCCCTTCAAGACGACCAGGGACCGTACAACCTCGTCGCGGTACGGACCGTCGTAGGTGCATCGCGACGACCACGCCATCCAGAACCGCTGTGCCTCCCGCAGCGCCTCGTCGGGATCGACGAGGGCCGGCAATGCTTCATGCGAGGGATACCAGCTCAGCGTGAACGGCACCCGCTGTCCGGCCTCAACCGTGAATGTCGAAGATATCGACCGGTTCCCGCCATGAGTCGGCGCAGGTGTGCTGAGGCAGAGTGCATCCGCCCCGGCACTCGCGACCCAAGCCTGGTCCACCTGACTTACCCACGGCACGATCCGTCCGTAGCCGAACCGGATCGCTAGGTCGGATCGAAGCGGGACCCGACCCGACAGACCCTCAACGATCCGCACGATCGTCGGTGCCTCGCGCCGTGGCGGCATGAAGTCGAGCACCCGGATTCGTCCCGACGAGGTGCGCCACTGCGTCTCGAGCACGAGGGAACCCTCACGGTAGTGGCGCGTCGCCTCGCCTTCCGCCGTCGGGGCCAGGCGCCAACTGCCATGCTCATCGTCGCCGAGCAAAGCCGTGAAACAGGCATCTGAATCAAACCGCGGGAAGCAACACCAGTCGATCGATCCGCGACGGTGGACCAGGGCGGACGTGTGCAGATCCGACAGGAACCCGTAATCTTCAATCAACGGCATCATCGGCTCACTCACGACGGCCCACTCGTCCTTAGTTTGGCACGGCCCCGGGCGCGCATCGGCGACGAGTGAGGACGCTCGGAGGCTCGGAGCCCAGTGTGCTCACGTGGCCCGAGCCATCCGCGACCCGTGGGATTGCCTGCGTGGCGGACCATCGACCCGATCGAGGGGGGCAATTTGATCAAAGAAGCGGTGGCATGACGATCGTCTCCCCGTGCTCGCCCTACCGCTTGAGGGACTGTTCAACGTGCAACCGCCGCGCGAGGGAGTCATCGTTCTGCATGGTTTAGGGGTTCTTGTCGTCGGCGGGCAATTGCCGATTGCCTACGCC
>JBKPQM010000162.1:0-7677 GCA_046734095.1 Actinomycetota bacterium
GTGCACTCCCATCCCGGCGCGTCGCTGCTCGTAAACGGTGTCGTCCTGGATTGGTTGACGGACACGCTCGACGCCGATCACGAAGGCGGCGAGGACGGCGTCCGGCTCGCCCAGCTGCGAGGCCCATCAGGATGAGCGGCCGCCTACCATCGCTGACGCCGGCCGATCTCGACGACGCCCAGCGTGAGCTGTACGACGCGTTGGTGGTGAACGAGGTGGCGTTGTTCGACAAGGCCGGCGTTGCGGTCATCGCCCCGGAGGGAAGCCTCCTCGGTCCCTTCAACCCGCTGCTGCTCAACCCGGTTCTGGGCCGGGCGCAGATCGGCGTCTTCCGCGCGGACAGATCAAGCACCTCGCTCTCTCCGCGTGTCCACGAGATCGTGATACTCACCGTCGGCGCGGCCTGGGCCTCGGACTACGAGCTCTACGCCCATCGCATCGTGGGCAAGCTCGCGGGTCTGACGGACGACGTGATCCAAGCGCTCGTCTCCGGTCGACCACCGCAGCTGCAGAATGCGCAGGAAGCGACTGCCTACGAATTCACGCGGCAGCTCACGTACGGGCACCGGGTCGAGGCCGAGACCTACGCTCAAGCTACAAAGGCATTCGGGGACCGGGGCGTCGTCGACATCGTCTTGCTGATCGGCCTTTACCTCACGACCTGCGCCATCATCAATGCCTTCGACATCCGGGCTCCGGACGCAATCCGATGAGGCTCGAAGCCCGGGAATCAGGATCGCCAGCGGCCTGGCCCACGCTCACCAACGACCGCTACGAGGCGATCGTGGTCGGCAGCGGATTCGGAGGAGCCGTCGCCGCCTGCCGCCTGGCCCAGGCGGGCATCGGCGTCGCCATACTCGAACGCGGCCGGCGCTTCGCTCCGGGTAGCTTCCCGCCTTCCAGGGCGATCCATATGCGCGCGCGATGCGGTACACCCTCCCCTTCCACACGGCTGATGGCCGACGCTCGGTGCTGAGCGGTGTGAAGGACGTCCGCGGCCGCAGCGTCATCGACTTCTGGCGCGCGACAACGACGCTCGACGCAAACCTGGAGGCAGAAGACGGCGAAGGCCCCGTGGGGCCGGCACGTTCCGGATCAGCCTGCCGGGCGTTGCCCACCTGCTCGGCTCGATGCGACCGGTCCCCGGCGGCCGGACGCGCGACGCAGCCCTTGCCCTGCGGCGGTTCGTCGGCTTCTACGCGCGCACAATCGTCGGCGTCTACGCCGCCGGACGGCGGGCGGCCCGGCACTGAGGGGGACTCAGATCAGAGCTTCGATGCCGAGCTTTGAGCCGCCGGCGCGTCGGCCAAGGTGGTCAGCCACTGTTGCAGGAGCGCATGCTCGGGCGCCGTGAGCGGCGTCTTTTCGACTGCAAGCTTGCTCTTGAGCGTCGCCGCTGATGTCGCGAGCGTGGGCGCCTTCGCTTCGTGGGCCCGGCGCTTGCTCGTCGACGGAGGATCCGCCGCCACTGTGACCGAAGCGATGACCGCCTCGCGCAGTTGCCTGGCGAAGCCGTCGTCGCCGAACACGCCGGGCTGCGAGATCAGTGACAGCGCGGCCCCGGTCACCGCCGCCATGACAGTTTGCGCGGCGCGCTCCGCCGAGACGCGCAGCTGTCCGCGGGTCGCGCCGAGCTGCAACCGCTCGTAGAGCATCTGCTGGGCGTCGCGGAAGGCAGCACTGTTCGCGGCGACCCCCGGCGACCACATCAGCTTGTAGAAATTCGGCTTCTCGCGCGCGAACTGCAGGTGGTTGTCCCAGCCGGCCCGGATGTCGTCGGCGACGTGCTCGCGCACGACGGCTGCGACTGTGCGCTTCGTCTCGAGGAAGACGGCCCAGCCGAAGTCCACCACGGCCGCGAGCAGCCCTTCCTTGTCACCGAAGTAGTGGTAGAGCGTCGGCGCGGTTACGCCGGCCGCCTCGCAGGCGGCGCGCGTCGAGATGTCGGCGTCGGGGGAGCGGTTGAGCAACTCGGCGGTCGCCTCGAGGATCCGGGTTCTGACGGTCACAGGTTCAAGGCTAGCAGAATGTTATAGCAGCGGTATAGTCAGATGTATATCAATGCTACCGTGGGAGGCAGGAACCGTGATCGTCATCACCACACCAACCGGCCTCATCGGCCACCAAGTGCTCGAAAAGCTGCTCGACAGCGGAGAAACCCTGCGAGTGATCGCTCGCGATCCATCGGCTCTCACCGCCGACGCTCGCAAGCGCGTCGAGGCTGTCGAGGGCTCACACGGCGATGCCGCGGTTGTCGACGCGGCATTCGCCGGAGCCGATGCTGTGTTCTGGCTGGCACCGCCGGACCCGCGGGCGCCGTCGGTTGAAGCGGCGTTTGTCGGCTTCACCCGGCCCGCTGCCGAGGCGTTCAAGAGGCACGGCGTGAAGCGCGTCGTGGGCGTCTCCGCGCTCGGCCGCGGCACGCCGTGGGCGGCCGAGGCCGGGTACGTCACCGGCTCGCTGGCGACGGACGACCTGATCGCCACCACCGGCGTTGCGTACCGGGCGCTGGCCAACCCATCGTTCATGGACAACATCGCCCGTCAGGCTGAGTCGATCAGGAATCAGGGCCTGTTCTTCTCGCCGATCGCGGGCGATCGTAAGCTGCCGGCCGTCGCCACCCGTGACGTCGCCGTTACGGCGTCGCGTCTGCTGCTCGACGACGACTGGACGGGGTCGACGATGTTCCGTTGCTCGGCCCCGAAGATCTGTCCTTCAACGACATGGCCCGGATCATGTCCGAGGCGCTCGGCAAAGAGATCTGCTTCCAGCAGACTAGTTTCGAGGCGTACAAAGACAGGTTTATCGGGTTCGGCATGTCCGAGGCGATGGCTCAAGGCATGACCGACATGGCCGCAGCGAAGAACGAAGGCCTCGACAATGCCGTTCAGCGGACGGCGGCAAACTCGACGCCAACATGTTTCCGGCAATGGTGCGAAGAGGTTCTCAAGCCGGCCGTCTGCGCCGGCCGATAACGGCAGGGCCGAGCGATCTGATCCGGCGGCGCGCGTTAATTGCCCGACGACAGATGGGTAACGACCCTCATCACTCGCTACGGCGGGTCGAGCATTCCCGTACGCTATCGCTCCCGGCTAGGGTTTGCAGCAAATACGCCGTGAGCGACCCGTGGGTATTCCGTGGGGATAAGGCGCTTTGTGATCCGTCGTGCCGCGGAGCTGACAGGGTCAGCTGCTCAGCACGGTTCGGGCGGCTTCGGCGTCGTCGTGGAACACGAGCACATCCATGTCGCCGTTGCGGCGGCGCGACATCGACGTCCGGATGCCGGCCTCGCCGAGCTTTGCCCGCACCCGCATTGCCTCAGCCCGCGGCACGTCCGTAACTATCACGTCGAGCATGCCGAGATCCGGCGACTCGGCCGCGTCGACCGGTCGGCCGCGCCGAGCCCGCGAGGGCTTGAACGTCCAACGCATGAGGACGAGAAGCAACGCGAGCACTACTAGCAGGACCGCGAGCGTCGGTAGGTCTGCACCCACGGGCGCAATCCTGGCACCGTCGGCGGCTGCGCGCGAGCACTCCAGGCCGGCCAGGTTGAACGCGACGCCCAGTTGGCGCTCACGCGTGCTCGAGGTGCTGCAGGTGCTGCCTAAGGCCGCGCTCGCCGTCCCGCATCATGACGGCGTGGTTGTAGCGCAATGCCGGGCGGGCGATGCGTCCCGCGGCGCGCACCAGTGGCTTGCGGACCACCACGTCCTCGTCGAAGACGGCGGTGCCGTCCGGGCGGATCACCCAGCGGCTCGTGCCCTCGAGATCTCCGATGTGGCTGGCCTGCAGCACCCGGCCGACGGGATCGTCGATATCACGCGTGACCACGAACACCAGGTCGTAGGGCAGCAGGCTCCGGCAGCGGACCTCGCCGACCGCGTCGCTCAACTCCCGGACAGCGCGCACCTGCGACCACCACTGCGGATAGCCAGCGAGATCGCGCAGCGCCGAGTAGACGGCGTCCGGGGCGGCAGCCAGATGCCACTCGCTGTGGAACACGTAGTGCTGGGTCATATTTGTCAGCGCCTCCCGAGACACGCGGGCAGCCGGTAAGCGATGCGACCCGACTTGGGTCAACTTAGTGCGCACGTGACTCCAGGTGAACGTGGCTCACGCCGGCGTGAGCGGCGACCGCCAGGGCGACCATGCGAGCCGTGGCGGCGGTCGTCAGCGCGGCGGTGATCCAAAGGCGTAGGCGTCGGGTCATCGTGACCTCCTTTGATGTATCCCACGGTCTGGGAGCACTAATGGTTCGAGGCCGCCGCGGCCGCGGATGGGCACCGCATCGCCTCGCACGTTGCCGCGGCACCCGTGCGGCCTCCCGGGCCCGCGGGGAGCTGGCAAGCGATGCGAGGTCGGCCACAGTTGTTACCGCGCGGTAGTCGTGCGTTCATAGAGTCTGCGGAGGAGGTCACCATGCCGTACCCGGACGATGACCAGCGCGACCAGCCGTGGCTGATGCGCACCTACGCCGGGCACTCGTCACCGGCGGAGTCGAACGCGCTCTACCGGCGCAACCTGGCCAAGGGGCAGACGGGTCTTTCGGTCGCGTTCGACCTGCCGACGCAGACCGGCTATGACCCGGACGCCGAGCTGGCCCGCGGCGAGGTCGGCAAGGTGGGTGTGCCGATCGCGCATATCGGCGACCTGCGGGCATTGTTCGACGGCATCCCTCTGGAGCAGACGAACACGTCCATGACGATCAACGCGCCGGCGATGTGGCTGCTGGCGCTGTACCTGGCCGTCGCCGACGAGCAGGGCGCCGACCCCGTGAAACTCGCCGGCACCACGCAGAACGACATCATCAAGGAGTACCTGTCGCGGGGAACCTACGTGTTCCCGCCCGCCCCGTCGCTGCGGCTGATCACAGACATGATCGCCTACACCGTGGCGCAGGTGCCGAAGTGGAACCCGATCAACGTCTGCAGCTACCACCTCCAGGAGGCCGGCGCGACCCCTGTGCAGGAGGTCGCGTTCGCGTTGTGCACTGCCATCGCGGTTCTCGACTCGGTGCGCGACTCCGGCCAAGTGCCCGAAGAGAAATTCGGCGAGGTCGTATCCCGCATCTCCTTCTTCGTCAACGCCGGGGTGCGCTTCGTCGAGGAGATGTGCAAGCTGCGCGCGTTCGGTGAGCTGTGGGACGAGATCACGTCGTCGCGCTACGGCGTGGCCGACGCCAAGCACCGGCGGTTCCGTTACGGCGTCCAGGTGAACTCGCTCGGCCTGACCGAGGCGCAGCCGGAGAACAACGTCTACCGCATCCTGCTCGAGATGCTGGCGGTGACGATCTCTCGCGACGCGCGGGCCCGGGCGGTGCAATTGCCCGCGTGGAACGAGGCGCTGGGCCTGCCGCGGCCGTGGGACCAGCAGTGGTCGCTGCGCATGCAGCAGATCCTGGCCTACGAGTCGGATTTGCTCGAGTATGCCGATCTCTTCGAGGGATCCCGGGTCGTCGAGGCGAAGGTGGCCGAGATCAAGGACGGCGCGGGCGCCGAGATCGATCGCGTACTCGACCTGGGCGGTGCGGTGGCCGCGATCGAGTCCGGCTACCTCAAGTCGGCGCTGGTGACGTCGCTGGCCACGCGGCGGCGGCGGATCGAATCGAACGATGACGTGGTGGTAGGCGTCAATCGGTTCACCGAGGCCGAGGTCAGTCCGTTGCTGGACGACATCGACGCCGCGATCCAGACGGTCGATCCGGCCGTGGAAGCGGCGGCGATCGAGGCGATCCGGGCTTGGCGGGCGAAACGGGACGCGGCAGCTGTCGATACTGCCTTGGCCGCGCTTCGGGATGCGGCCAAGACCGATGCCAACCTGATGGAGCCCTCGCTCGTCTGCGCCCGCGCCGGGGTTACGACGGGGGAGTGGGCCGGTGTCCTCCGCGAGGTGTTCGGCGAATATCGTCCGCCGACCGGAGTCGCGCAGGCGAGCGGAGGCGGCCATGTCGCAGGGCTTTCGGGGGTGCGCGAGCGGGTCCGGGCGCTTGGCCCGCTCAAGTTCCTCGTCGGCAAGCCCGGCCTTGACGGCCACTCGAACGGCGCCGAGCAGATCGCCGTCCGCGCGCGCGACGCCGGGTTCGAGGTGGTCTATTCGGGCATCCGGCTGACCCCGGCGCAGATCGTGGCCGCCGCGGTCGAGGAGGACGTCGACGTCGTCGGGCTGTCCGTACTCTCCGGATCGCATCTGTCGGTAGTGCCCGAAGTCGTGGCCGGGCTGCGCGCCGCCGGGCTCGGTGACGTCCCGGTCGTGGTCGGCGGCATCATCCCGGCCGGTGATGCGGCGCGGCTTCGCGCGGCGGGCGTCGCCCGCGTGTTCACGCCCAAAGACTTCGAGATCACCGACGTGCTGGACCAGGTCGTCGACGCCATCGTCGAGGCCCGCCGCTGATCGCGCTCGCGCACCCAAGTGCGTGATGATCTCGGCCGGAAGTGGGAAATCTCACGTATCGAGCCGAGATCATGAAGCGCTAGGCGCGAGGCGGTCCTCGATAGGCGTTCCGACCTGGACGGTGCGCGACACCGTGCACAAGCGGTTGTGCGACTGGGCCACCGCGCGCGGCAGCGCTTCGCGGGCCGCGTCACCGGCCGCACCGGGCGCAAACGTCACCTCGAACGTGACAGCCAGATTGACCAGCCGGTTGCCCTGTTCGTCGCGGATCTTGTCGCCGGTGACCGACACGCGAAACGTCTCGGGCTCGGCCCGCTTCACCGTGATGTGGTCGACGTCGGCCGCCGCACAGCCGCCGAGTGCGGCCAGGAACAATTCGACGGCGGTGAACTCAGCGCCGCCGCCACCGATCGTGATGGTGCCGCCCCTGACGTTCGTCGCCCGGTACTGCCCGAGGCCGAGCCGTTCGAGCTCGACGCTGCGGAGGGTGTCGTCGGTCATCTGCCCATCATGGGCGACCGGCGACCGCGTCGATCAAGGTGGTCAGCCGGGCGAGCGCCGGGCGGCACTCCCGTCCGCCTTCAGGATCGACGGAGGGAAGTACAGGTGCTGGATGTCCGGAGGTGGAGGCAGGCTCGGGCGGTACTCCAGCGGCGACGTGCCATCCGCCGTCGCGGCAGCCGCGTCGGTCAGCCCGAACTTCGAGCGCAGCCGCCCGAAGAAGTCG
The DNA here is from genome assembly GCA_046734095.1 of Actinomycetota bacterium. Classification (GTDB taxonomy): domain Bacteria; phylum Actinomycetota; class Actinomycetes; order Mycobacteriales; family Jatrophihabitantaceae; genus DASXRA01. The sequence goes on from JBKPQM010000162.1 coordinate 7,118, forward strand.
GACGGACGCAGCCGCACCAGTCGAGCGCGCCGCCGCCCCGCATAAACGAGGAACCAGTCGCCCGGATCGAGCACGCCTCGCAACTGGCCATCAACGCTCACCGCCACCTGGCCCGAATGCTTGAGCACCTGCACCCCCACCGGCTCGTCGGCGGCGACTACCAGGCTCCGGTCGAAGATCATGTGCGGAGCCACCGGCGTGAACACGAGCGCTTCCGCCCGGGGCGACAGCACCGGACCACCGGCCGAAAGGCTGTAGGCCGTCGATCCGGTCGGGCTCGACACGACCAGCGCATCAGCCGAATACGACACGAACAGCCGCCCGGCGACATATACAGCCAAGCTGGCTTGTCGGTCGCGCGCGAGCTTCTCGAACGCAACGTCGTTGAGCGCCATCACGTCCAGGCCGACGCCCCATCCGACCTCGTCGGCTGAGCTCGTGTGCACCGGAGGAGGTGGGAGTTTGGGTCCGCGCCCGTACCGGAGCAAGGCCTCGATGCCGGAGGGGATCTCCATCGGACGCGAGGCGCGCATGTTCAGCGTCATGCGCTCCTCGATGAT